>NZ_JAHFRY010000239.1 GCF_023266035.1 Nevskia sp. | reverse complement strand
GATTCCGACGATGGATTGTGCCAGCGAGGAATCGGAGATTCGTCATGCCGTCGATGGCATCGCCGGCATTGTTTCGATGAGCTTCCAGCTCGGTGCGCGGACGATGGCCATCGAGGCAGCGCCTGGTGTCGTCGAGCAGGCGCTGGCCGCGATTCGCAAGGCGGGCTTCGATCCCCAGCCACTTCCAATCGCGGCCTCAGGGGTGGCCGGGGCGAATCCCGGCGTGAGCGAGTCTCCAGCCATGTTCACCAACTTGCGCAAGATGGTTCTGGCGCTGGTGCTGGCCGTGGCGGCGGAGGCCATCTCGTTCTTTTTGTCCGAGGGGATTGCGACCACCGTCGCCGAGATGGTTCTCGCTCTCGGTGCGATCTGGCTGTCCGGCTTCGATACCTACAAGAAGGGGCTCGCGTCGCTGCGCAGTGGTCGCCTCAACATCACGGCGCTGATGACCGTCGCCGTCACCGGCGCCTTCCTGATCGGGCAATGGCCGGAAGCGGCGATGGTGATGGCGCTGTACTCGATTGCCGAGCTGATCGAGGCCCGCTCGCTGGATCGCGCACGCAACGCGATCCAGAGCCTGATGGCACTGACCCCAGAAAAGGCCGATGTACGGCAGCCTGACGGCAGCTGGATATCGCTGCCGGCCACGGAGGTAATGCTTGAAGCCATCGTACGTATCCGCCCTGGCGCGCGCTTGCCCCTGGACGGCTTGGTGACGGCTGGAAACAGCGCCATCGACCAGTCGCCGGTTACCGGGGAAAGCATTCCGGTCGACAAGACCATCGGTGACCCGGTGTTCGCCGGCACCATCAATCAGTCGGCCGAGCTTGAGTTCCGCGTCACTGCAGCGGCCAGCAACACCACGCTGGCGCGGATCATTCATGCGGTTGAAGCGGCACAGGGCTCACGGGCGCCGACCCAGCGTTTCGTCGATCGATTCGCTGCGATCTACACACCCGGCGTCTTCGTGCTGGCGCTCGCCGTGGCGCTGCTGTCTCCATGGCTGGCGGGTTGGACCTGGATGGCGTCCTTCTACAAGGCGCTGGTGCTGCTGGTGATCGCCTGTCCCTGCGCGCTGGTGATCTCGACACCGGTGACGGTCGTCAGCGCGCTGGCGGCGGCGGCCAAGCGCGGCATCCTGATCAAGGGCGGAACCTATATCGAAGAAGCCCGGAAGATCCGAGCCATTGCCCTCGACAAAACCGGCACGATCACCGAAGGCAAACCCAAGCTTGTCGAGGCCGCGATCCTTGATGGCTCCGATGGCGAAGCTTGGCTATCTGTTGCGGGCAGCCTGTCGTCCCGATCCGATCATCCGGTGTCCAAGGCGATTGCGGCCGGCCTGAATCGTACAACTGCTGATGTCGCGGGATTCACAGCGATTGCCGGACGCGGCGTAGCAGGCAAGGTGAATGGCAGCCAATACATGATGGGCAATCACCGGCTGATCGAGGAACTCGGGCTGTGTAGTCCGGCACTTGAGGCCCAGCTCAAGGTTCAGGAGGAGGCCGGGCGCACGGTGACGTTGCTGGCATCGAGCAGCGCCGTGCTGGTGCTGTTCGCCGTCGCCGACACGATCAAGGAAACCTCACGAATCGCGATCGCCGAACTGAAAGCGATGGGGGTGACCCCGGTGATGCTGACCGGCGACAACCCGGCGACCGCGCGCACCGTTGCCGAGCATGCCGGCATTGCCGATGCGCGCGGCAATCTGCTGCCGGAGGACAAGCTGCAGGCCATCGTCGAGATGCGCAGCCGGTACGGCCCGACGGCGATGACCGGCGACGGTATCAACGACGCACCGGCGCTGGCCCAGGCCGATATCGGCATCGCGATGGGCGCCATGGGCACCGATACTGCGATGGAAGCCGCCGACATCGTCATCATGAACGACGACTTGCGCAACATCGCCGTGGCCATCCGGCTGTCGCGGAAAACGCATGCCGTGCTTTGGCAGAACATCTCGCTCGCCCTCGGCATCAAGGCGGTGTTCCTCATGCTGGCGGTGTTCGGAAACGCTTCGATGTGGATGGCGGTGTTTGCCGACATGGGTGCCAGCCTTCTGGTGGTCGGCAACGGCTTACGACTTCTGAAGATGGGGAACAAGGGGCAGAACACATGAGTCGCCGCCTGCCGCGATCGATTCCCGTAATTCGCTTAACAGCTCAAACCCATCGAAAATGACTCCTATCCAATCGCCTGACAGTCCTGCAGAGAATGATCGACGTGCCGCTGATGGCAACCTGGGCGACATGCTCAACGAGCTGCGCATACTGCTGCCCGGTGCCCAGCTACTGACGGCCTTTCTGATTGCGCTGCCGTTCAATTCCGGTTTCGCCAAGGTTCTTCAATCCGAAAAATGGGTGTTCATCGCCACCTTCCTGTGCGCGATGATCAGCTTAGTGATGTTCAGTGCGCCTGCCGTGCAGCATCGCGTGCTGAGGCCATTACTTGATCGCGCGAAATTCAAACAGTTTGCCAG
>NZ_JAHFRY010000238.1 GCF_023266035.1 Nevskia sp. | reverse complement strand
CATCGGCAGCGCCGCCAGGTCCGGATTCTTGCCGTACTGCTTGTCGAGTTCGGCAGCACGCTCGATGGCATCCGGCTGCTGGCGGAAGCTGTCACAGGCCTTCGGGCAACTCGCCGGCAGCGCGCCGGTGGCGCTATCGCATTCGGCCTTGCAGGACACCGAACGCTCGCCGCGGAGATTGATCGTGTCCAGGCCGCTGATCTGCTTGGCGTTCGGGATGCCGGCGACCATGCCGTACTGCTGGAACACGGAAGGATCGGACATCGTCGCTTCCATGCGGCCGTAGTCCGGCGTCTGACCCTTGTACTTGCTGAAGTCCGGCACCAGGCTGCTGAAGGCCACGGTCTTGGTCGGGAACTTGATCGGCGCGCCGCCGCGCATGGTGCCGAGCACGCTGCCCGCCTTGGCGCCGTCAGCCGTGACCAGTGCCGTGCAGACGCCGTTGTAAGCCTTGCTGCGCGCCACATAGGCTTCGACGATCTGCTTGCAGCTGACTTCGCCGGAGCGGATGCCGTTGTGGATTGCCTCGATCGAGGTTTCCTGCAAGTGGAAGGCCTTGTCGGCGGCCTGGGAAACGCCGGCGCCGAGCGCAAGCACCGACATGATCAGAATCTGCAGCCGTTGACGCAGCATCGCACTCCCTCCGTTCGATACAGCCCTACCTGTACCGACGTAAGCGATGACCGCTCCCCTACCGCGCAACCGGCGGTGATTCCAGCGGGATGCTGCCGCTGGCTGGCGCATGACGCTTGCCGCCAACCAGCGCGTTCAGCATCACGTACATCGCCGGGATCACGAACAGGGTCAGCAGGCTGCCGATCAAGAGCCCGCCGATCACCGCGATGCCCATCGACATCCGGCTTTCCGAGCCGGCGCCGAGCGCCAGCGCGATCGGCAGGATGCCGAGCAAGGTGGCCAAGGTGGTCATCAGGATCGGCCGCAGACGCGCTGCCGCCGCTTCGCGCACGGCGATCAGTGCCGACGCGGCGCCAGCGTCGCGACGCTGATTGGCGAACTCGACGATCAGGATGCCGTTCTTGGTCACCAGGCCGATCAGCATGATCAGGCCGATCTGCGAAAACACGTTCAAAGTCTGATCGAACATCCATAGCGCGCCGAGCGCGCCGGCCAGCGCCAACGGCACGGTGAGCAGGATCACCAGCGGATCGCTGAAGCTTTCGAACTGTGCCGACAGCACTAGATAGATCAGCACCAGCGCCAGCAGGAAGACGATGCCCAGCGACGACGAGCTCTGCACGAAGTCACGCGCGGCGCCGGTCAAGGTCGTCGTGTAGCGGCTGTCGAGCACTTTCTTGGCGGCAGCATCGAACACGGCGATGCCTTCGCCGATGGTGTGGCCGGGCGCCAGGGTGCCGGAGATGGTCGCCGCCGCCAGCCGGTTGAAGCGGTACAGCTCCGGCGGCGAGCTGCTTTCGACCATGGTCACCAGATTGTCGAGCCGCACCAGCTCGCCGCTTGCGTTGTGTACCGACAAGCCTTCGAGCGCATCCGGCCGCGAGCGGAAATCGCGCGTCAGCTGGCCGATCACGTCATATTGCTTGCCATTGAGGATGAAGTAGCCGAAGCGCTGGCCGCTGAGCGCCGCCTGCAAGGTCTGGGCGATGTCCTGCGCGGATACACCCAAGGTCTGCGCCTTCGCGCGGTCGATGCTGACCTTCACTTCCGGCTTGTTGAACTTCAGATCCGAGTCGACGAAGGTGAACACCGGGCTGGCTTTCACCTCTTCGAGAAACTTCGGCAGCACTTCTGCGAGTTCGGTGATCTCCAGCGCCTGCACCACGTACTGGACGCCGGCCTGCGCAGCGCGGCGGTCGCCGATGCTCGCTTCCTGGGTGATGTTGACGCGGGCACCGTTGAAACGTTTGGCCATCGCCTGCAGGTCTGCAGCGATCTCGCCCTGGGTCCGCTGGCGATCCTCGCGCTCCTTCAGGAACACCCGCACGAAGCCATTGTTGACCGGCCCGGAGACGCCGTTGGAGCCGCCGAAGCCCGGCACCTGGGTCATCATCAGATGTGCTTCCGGCACTCGGTCGGCAGTCGCTGCCGTGACGTCGTCCATGAAGTTCTGCATGTAGTCGTAGCTGGCACCTTCAGCCGCCGTGGCGCGTACCCAGACCCGGCCGCGATCTTCCATCGGCGCCAGCTCGTGCGGCAGCAGACCCATCAGCACCCAGATCAGACCGGCCGAGATCGCCAGCACCAGCAGGGCGCTCCAGCGGAAGCGCAGGAAGCCGCCGAGGCCGCGCGCATAGCTGTGCTCCAGCGCATCGAACATCGGCTCGGTGCGGGTGAACAGCCAGCCATGGCCCTGATGCGCCTTCAGCAGACGGGCGCTGAGCATCGGCGTCAGGGTCAGCGCCACGATCGCCGAGATCAGCACCGCGCCGGCGATGGTCACGCCGAACTCGCGGAACAAGCGGCCGGACAGGCCGCCCATGAACAGCAGCGGCAGGAACACCAC
>NZ_JAHFRY010000166.1 GCF_023266035.1 Nevskia sp. | reverse complement strand
TCGAGGACATGGAAAAATCGATGCTGGAGCTCGCAGAAGGCGGCGGTCCCGGGTCGAGACTGGGCTGCCAGATCATGCTCTCCAGATCGCTCGACGGCATCGTGGTCCGAACGCCGCTGGGTCAGCACTGAAGCCTACTGATAGTGGTCGGCCTCTGCATCGAGCAGGTGCCGAGCGATGACCAGCCGCCGTATTTCGTTGCAGTCTTCGATGACGAACCGCAGCAGCCGATCCCAAGCAGCAGACACTGGCATCTTGTCGCAAGTCGACGCTGCATCGTTTTTCCCCGCTGACCAGGAGTTCCCCATGTCCACACATGTTGTGTCGTCAGTTCCGTCCCCGCAGGTGTCGAGTGCGGCTGCCGGGCGCTCGATGTTCAACTTCGTTCCGGTCGCCATCGGCTGGGGCCTGCTGCTCGCGGTGTACGCGAGCTACCGCCTGTACCAGGGCGCGTTCGCGTTCGAGTACGGCCTCGATGCCACTTCGCCCGAATTCGCGCGCTACTGGATGACGCTGTTCAAGGTCGAGGTGCCGCTGATCTTCGGCAGCGGGCTGTGCATCTGGACCTACCTGTGGTTCACGCGCGACCGCGATGTGGCGAAGATCGACGCCGAGACCGAACTGCGGCGATATTTCAGCCTCGTCGCCTGGTTCATGATGTACACCTTCTCGTTCCTGTGGATTGCCAGCTTCTTCGGTGAAGGTGATGCGACCTGGCACCAGACGGTGATCCGCGACACTGCGCTCACGCCCAGCCACATCGTGGTGTTCTACGCCTGCGTGCCGCTGTACATCGTGTTCGGCGTGAGCAGCCTGCTGTACGCCACCACGCGCATTCCCGCCTTTGCGCGTGGTTACTCGGTGCCATTGATCATGGCCGTACTAGGGCCGGGACTGATCCTGCCGAATCTCGGCTTCAACGAGTGGGGCCATGCGTTCTGGATGACCGAGGAAATCTTCAGCCATCCGCTGCACTGGGGCTTCCCGATCCTCGGCTGGACCGGTCTCGCCCTGGGTGGCCTGTTCATCCAGGTGGTCGGCCGCATGGCCGAGCTGTTCAAGGAAGTCGGCGGACCCGCTTCCGACGCGGCCTGACCCCAGTCAATCCAGCGGCGGCTCGCGCAGGCGAGACGCCGATGGCGACGGCCGGCCGACGGCCCCATTCGATTCTCCGCACCGCTGCACAGGATAACACATTCATGAACCTCAATGATCTCGCGATCCTGAAAGTTTCCGGGCTCTCGCCGCAGGCGATCAAGTGGTCGCGCACGCTGGATGTGCTGATCGTCATCGTCGCCGCCTTCCTGATCTGGGCGGTGTCGCACATCAGCTTCCTGCTGCTCGGTGGCGACTGGGATTTCTTCATCGACTGGAAGGATCGCCAGTACTGGATCCTCATCATCCCGATCACCACCATCACCATGGCCGCCGCGTTCCAGGCGATCTTCTGGAATCTGTTCCGCCTGCCGGTCGGTGCCACCGCAAGCCTGCTGCTGTTGCTGGTAGGCACCTGGATCGTGCGCTATCACAGCTGGCAGGGGTTGGCTTTCTTTCCGATCAGCCTGGTCGTGCCCGGCACCTGCCTGATGGGCGCGCTGGTGCTCGACGCCGTGCTGGTGCTGTCGCGGAGCTGGCTGGTGACTGGTGCGTTCGGCGCGGTGCTGTACGGGCTGCTGTTCTACCCGAGCAACTGGATCTACATGGCGGGCTACTTCCAGCCGGTGCAGAACATGGGCGACATGACGTCCGTGGCCGACCTGATCGGCTACACCTTTCCGCGCGCCGGCACGCCGGAGTACATCCGCATCATCGAACGCGGCACCCTGCGCACCTTCGGCGACACGCCGACCTGGGTGTCGGCGTTTTTCTCCGCGTTCGCGTGCATTTTCCTTTACTACCTGTTCTGGGGACTCGGCGTGCTCGCCTGCAACTCGCGATTCTTCCCGGTCGGTGATCGCTTCAAGTCGATCTACGGCGGCAAGTCCGGCGCGGCCGACTCTGAGCCGGCTCTGAAGCCGGGAGTGCCGTCATGAGCCTGAGGAATCGATGGGGGCTGCGCGCAGGACTGGTTCAGCTATCTGTGCTGCTCACGCTGCTGGGCAGCCTGCTGCCGACGCCGGCCGCAGCGCACGGCGAGCGTGCCACCGAGCCCTACATCCGGACTCGCACCGTTCATTGGTACGACGTCACCTGGTCGAGCCAGAAGATCAACGTGAGCGACACCGTGACCGTGGAAGGCAAGTTCCATCTCTTCACCGACTGGCCGGATGCAGCGACCAAGCCGGAGCTGGCCTTCCTGTCCAACGCCTCGCCGGGTGCCGTGATGACGCGCGTGGAGTCGTACATCAACGGCATGCCGGCGCAGCAGTCGGTACGCCAGCTCGAGATCGGCCGGGACTACAGCTTCAAGCTGGTGATGCGCGGCCGCATTCCCGGCCGCTGGCATCTGCACCCGGTGCTCAATGTGCATGGCGCGGGTCCTATCGTCGGGCCCGGTCACTGGGTTGATGTCGCCGGCAGCGCGGCGGATTTCAAGGTGCCGGTCACCACCATGACCGGCGAGGTGATCGACGATCTTCAGCATTACGGTGTGGCCCGCGTGCAATGGTGGCAGGCCGGCTATGCGTTGCTCGCCATCGCCTGGATCGTCTGGTGGATCCGCCGCCCGCTGATCGTGCCGCGCTGGAATGCCATCAAGAAAGGACGCGAGGACCTGCTGGTGACGCGCACGGATGACCGCGTTGCCGCCGGCTTGCTGGTCGTGGTGCTGGTGGTGGTGATCGCGGGCTATCGGTATACGACGCAGAAATACGAATACGTGGTACCGCTGCAGGCGGGATCATTCAAGACCAAGCCGCTGCCGCAGGAATCCCCCGTCGTGACGGTGGAATTGAAGGACGCGACCTACGATGTGCCGGGTCGCAGCCTGCGGCTGGACGTGGAAATCACCAACCAGTCCGGCTCGCCGCTGCGCGTGGGCGAGTTCAGCACCGCCAACCTGCGTTTCATCAACCAGTCGCTGGACGTTGCGCTGGCCGGCGTGGATCCCTCGTTCCCGAAGGATCTGGTCCCCGGATCCGGACTCAGGATCAGCGACGATTCACCGGTTGCACCGGGCGAGACGCGCAAGCTGCGCCTGGAAGCGACCGACGCGGCCTGGGAAACCGAGCGTCTGGTGAGTTTTCTGACCAACGTCGACAGTCGCGTCGGCGGCATGCTGTTCTTCTTCGACGGCGGCGGGCAGCGCCACATGGCTGAGGTCTCCGGGCCGATCGTCCCGGTGTTCACGCAGTTGCGGCTCGCCGAAAAATCCTGAGGTCCGTGTGATTGTGGGAGCCTTTCGTCGCATGCTCGCTGCGCGTCTGATGAAGCGCCTGGGTGGCCCACTGCTCGGCTTGGCGCTGAGCGGCGCTGCGCAGGCACATGGCGGGCTGGCGATCGACAGCGACATGTGCAAGCTGCGTCTCGGGCCGTTCAACATGCACTTCACCGGCTACCAGCCGGAGATCAATGGCAACCGGGAATTCTGCGAAGACATCCCGAAGCTCGGGCACACCATCGTGGTGATGGACGCGATCGAGCCCGAGCTGCGCGAGATGCCGATCGAGGTGCGCATCATCCGCGACACCGGCGACGAGAGCCGGCTCGATGCGGTCACGGTGGTGCATCTGCCGCCGAAGACCTATATGTCGGGAAGCGTGCCGTTCGAATACAGCTTCACCACGCCGGGAAAGTTCGTCGGCCTGGTGACGGCGGGAGACCAGGGGCAATACGTTTCGCGCTTTCCGTTCAGCGTGGGCATCCCGCCGCAGCACTACGGGCACTACCTGCTGTTTCTCGGTGTGGCGGTGCTGGCGCTGGGCCTGTACCGCTATTCGGGAACCAAGCGTCGGCGCCTGATGGCCGGGCGGGCCTGAACGAGGGCCTGCCCGGCCGTCGTTTCCCGCTCAGCCCCTGAAGTTGGGCTTGCGCTTTTCCAGGAACGCGGTCACGCCCTCGCGATGCTCGGGGCTCTTGGCCGCGAGCACGAAGTGCGAGGAGATCTGGTCGAGGTGGGTGGTGAAATCCAGGTGCAGGCCTTGGTAGGCGGCGCGCTTGGTCAGACGCATCGCGGTCGCGGCGCCATCGGCCAAGCGATGCGCCAGAGCACGCGCCTCGTTCTCCAGATCCGCCAGCGGTACCACGCGATTGAACAGGCCGATGCGCTGGCCTTCCGCAGCCTCCACGAAATCGCCGGTCAGCAGCATATCGAGTGCGCGCGGCAGGCCGACGATACGCGGCAGCAGCCAGGCGCCGCCGTCGCCGGGAACCAGGCCGATCTTCACGTAGCTGGCCGCGACGCGGGCGTTGTCGGCGGCGACGCGGAAATCGCACTGCAGCGCCATGTCCAGGCCCGCGCCGGTCGCGGCGCCCTGCATCGCCGCGACCACCGGCTTGTCGATCTGCATCATCAGCTTGGGGATGCGGTGGACGCCGGACCACAGCTTGGTCTTGTGGATCGACGGCGGACCTTCCAGTTCGCGCTTCATGTCGTGCAAGTCGCCGCCGGCGCAGAAGTGACGGCCGTTGGCGCGCAGCAGCACCGCGCGCACGGCGTCATCCGCGAGGCATTGCTGCAGGGCGGCGACCCAGGCATCGAGCATCGGTTCGTCGAAGGCATTGCCGGCGTCCGGACGGTTGAGGACGATTTCGCCGACGCCGTCGACGACGCTGAACAGCAGGGGTGTGCTCATGTGCAGGTCTTCCTGTGAGATTGAGGGGTGTTGAAACCGCGCGCGGCGGATGAAAGCAAATCGAAATCAGCTCGCGCGGGCGAGGATGGCGCGGGCGCGCTCGACCACCGGGCGATCCACCATCTGGCCGTTGAGCGCAACGGCGCGGCCGTCGGCGCTGGCATCGGCGGCGAGCACGCGGTGTGCCCACGCGATGTCGGACGGCGTCGGGCCGAAGCCGCGATGCACCGGCGCGATCTGTTGCGGGTGGATGCACAGCTTGCCGGTGAAGCCGAGCGAGGCCGACCGCCGCGTGTCGGCTTCCACTGCGGCCGGGTCGGAAAAACTGGTGGTCACGCCGTCGACGGGCGAGGGCAGGCCGGCGAGGCGCGAGGCCAGCACGAGCTGCATGCGGAAAGGATCGAGCACCGGCTCGTCGCCGGGAATGCCGAGGTCCAGGCGCAGATCGATGCTGCCGAAGGCCAAGCGCCCGGTTCCCTTCGCGGTGGCGATGGAATCCAGCCGCGCCAATCCCAGGCCGCTTTCGATGATCGGCAGCACCGGGTGCGCGGCGGCGTCGTGCAGTTCGGAGATCAGCGCACCGCACTCGGCCTTGGGCAGCACGATGCCGGCGATGCCAGGCAGGCCGCACAGCGCGCGGTCCGCCGTGAACCACGGTGTCTGCTCGCCGTTGATGCGCAGCCAGACCGGCCGCGCAGCGTCGAGACTCGCCAGCACCGCTGCGCGCGCGATGTCTTTCTCTGCAGGCGGCACGGCATCTTCCAGGTCCACGATGACCGCGTCTGCACCGCTGGCGATGGCCTTGACGATACGTTCGCAGCGGTTGCCGGGTACGAACAGGTAGCTGCGCGCGATCATGTCAGCCAGTTCCGTACGTCGGCTTCGTTCTGGAGGTTCCAGGCGCGGGCGATGACGGCCTTCATTTCGCGCTCGCTGGCACCGCGCGCGTAGTACGCGAGGCGCTGGGCCTTGTCCTCGAGCTCCGGGCGGCTGAGCGTGTTGCCAGGATCGCCCTTGGGCTCGTCCACCCGTGCCTCGAAGCTGCGGCCGTCTGTGGTCCTGACCCAGACCTTGCCGATCCAGCGCGCGGGGTAGGCACCATCGACTTCCGCGTCTAGCGTCATGCGCACCTTCCTGCGCACGGCGACGACGCTGGGCGAGAGGTAGTGCTCGTCGAAGTCCGGCAATTGCGCGCGGCCGAAGACGGCGATCAGGCCCAGCACCGTGCCCATGGAGAACTTGGATTGATGTACCGACGCGGGTTCGACGATAGGCGCGAGCACGTCGATGGCACCCTGGTGAACGCCACACAGCACATCCGCCAGGTCCCCGTGCCCGAGCTTCTCGCGCTGCATCAGCACCAGCAGGGCGTCGCCCGCCGGATGGGTGTGGCGGCAGGACGCATGGAACTTGAACGAGGACTCGGCCAGCGTCCAGCGCGTGCCCAGGCCGTCGATCAGCTTGGCCGGATCGGCGTTCTCGGACATCGAGGCACCCATGCCGCCGGCACCTTCCAGTGCGCGGCGCGCGCCGGTGTAGCCCTCGGCCGCGAGTTCGGCGGCGGTGACGCCAACGAAGGCCGCGTGCGCGCAGTGCAACTGCTTGGACTGCGCACCTTCGGTCAGGTACTCCCAGAGCCCGCCCGCCTGGGTGGCGGCACTGCCGAAGGCCCAGGCCATCTGCTCGGCATCGAGATTCATCAGGCGACCGGCCGTGGCCGCAGCCGCAATGCAGCCGGCGGTGGCGGTGGTGTGGAAGCGCTTGTAGTGCGGACGGCCGAGGAACTCGCCGACGCGGATACCGACCTCGTAGCCTGCAAGGATGGCTTCGAGCATCTGCGCGCCGCTGGCATTGCGCGCCTGCGCGATGGCCAGCGCCGGGCCGAACACCACGGCGGCGGCGTGGAACACCGAGCCGTTGTGCACGTCATCCTGCTCGACCATGTGCGAAGCGCCTGAGTTGAGCATGGCGGCGAACAGCGGATCGATGCGCTTGCGGGAGGTCAGCAATTCGGCGTCGCCTGGCCGGGCGTGGCGGATGACGAATCGCTCCAGCGCCTGCACCGGTTCGCCGCTGCGGCCGGCCAGGGCGCAGGCGAACCAGTCGAGAAACAGGTCCTCGGCGCGGCGGAGCACCTGTGCGGGCACTGCGGCGCAGGAGAGGGAGGCGGCGAAGCGGGCGAGTTGTGCGCCCTGGTCGGTGGCAAGAGAAAGAGTCATGGGTGGTTCTGTCGGGGATGGCGAGAGGATGCGGTGTCAGATCGCCTTGGCCGCGGCCAGGGCCTCGATGTCGGCGCTGCCGTAGCCGAGTTCGGCCAGGATGGCGCGGCTGTGCTGGCCGAGCGCCGGCACCGGGCCGAGTTGCACGTCGTCGGCATCGCGGCGGCCGGGCGGTATCATGGCCGGCACTTCGCCGCCGGGAATCGCCACGCTGGCCCAGCGCTTGCGCGCTGCGAGCTGCGGGTGGTTCCAGACCTCGTGCACATCGTTGATGCGGCCGTTGGCGATGCCGGCCTCGTCGAGACGGCGCACGAGTTCGGTGATGCTGATGCCGGCGAAGGCGGCGGTGGCGATCTCGTCGATCAGCTCGCGGTGCGCCACGCGCTGGCCGTTGCCGGCGAAGCGCGGGTCGTCGGCCAGCGGCTGCTGCTGCAGCACCAGGCGCGCGAACATTTTCCACTCGCGGTCGTTCTGTACGCCCAGCAGCACACTGCCGCCATCGCCGGCCTTGAACGGGCCGTAGGGGTAGATGGTGGCGTGCGCCGCACCGGTGCGCGGCGGCGGGCTGGCACCGTCCAGGCCGAAGTACAGCGGGTAGCCCATCCACTCGGTCATCGATTCCAGCAGCGCGATGTCCACGCGCCGGCCGCGGCCGGTGCGGCCGCGTTCCAGCAGCGCCGCCAGGATGCCGCTGTAGGCATACATGCCGGCGGAAATGTCGGCGATGGAATTGCCGGCCTTGGCCGGCGCATCGGCGGTGCCGGTGATCGACAGGAATCCGGACTCGGCCTGGATCAGCAGGTCGTAAGCCTTCTTCTCGAGGTAGGGGCCGCCGTCGCCGTAACCGGAGATGTCGCAGACGATGACGCGCGGGTAGCGCGCCGACAGGGTTTCATACGACAGCCCCAACCGCGCCGCCGCGCCGGGCGCGAGGTTCTGCACCACCACGTCGGCCTTGGCCACCAGCTTCATCAGCGCGGCATTGGCTTGCGGATGCTTGACGTCGAGCGTCAGGCTCTCCTTGCTGCGATTGCACCAGGCGAAGTGCGAGGCCACGCCGCGCGCACGCTTGTCGTAGGCGCGTGCAAAATCACCGCCTTCCGGCCGCTCGATCTTGATGACTCTCGCGCCCAGGTCTGCCAGGTGCCGCGTCGCCAGCGGTGCGGCGATGGCGTGTTCCAGCGAGACGACCAGCAGGCCTTCCAGTGGCAGCATCAGAACGATCTCGGCAGGCCGAGCACGTGTTCGGCAATGAAGGAGAAGATCAGGTTGGTGGAGATCGGCGCCACCTGGTACAGGCGCGTCTCGCGGAACTTGCGCTCCACGTGGTATTCCGCCGCGAAGCCGAAGCCGCCGTGGGTCTGCAGGCAGACGTTGGCCGCCT
>NZ_JAHFRY010000068.1:2519-25195 GCF_023266035.1 Nevskia sp. | reverse complement strand
GCGGCGGTCAGCTTCGCCCGCGATACCGGCCTGCCGGTGGTCGCCAGCAACGAGGTGCGCTTTCTCGAACGCGGCGATTTCGATGCCCACGAGGCGCGCGTCTGCATCAACCAGGGCCGGGTCATCAACGATGATCGCCGGCCCCGCGAGTACACGCCGGATCAATACCTGAAGTCGGCCGAGGAAATGATCGAGCTGTTCGCCGATCTGCCCGAAGCGGTCGAGAACACGCTGGAGATTGCTCGCCGCTGCACCCTGAGCCTCAGCTTCGGCATCAACCATCTGCCGGACTATCCGGTGCCGGAAGGCTTCACGGTGCCCGGATACCTGCGCAAGACTGCGCAGGAAGGCCTGGAGCATCGCTTCGCGCATCAGGGTGCGTTCAAGCCGGTCGAGGAGTATCAGCAGCGGCTCGATTTCGAGCTGGGCGTGATCGAGCGCATGGGCTTCGTCGGCTACTTCCTGGTGGTGGCCGATTTCATTCGCTGGGGCAAGAGCAACGGCGTGCCGGTCGGCCCTGGTCGCGGCTCGGGCGCCGGTTCGCTGGTCGCCTATGCGATCGGCATCACCGATCTCGATCCGCTGCCGTACAACCTGCTGTTCGAGCGCTTCCTGAATCCGGAGCGCGTATCGCTGCCGGATTTCGACGTCGATTTCTGCATCGAAGGCCGCGACCGGGTGATCGCCTACGTCGCCGAGAAATACGGCCGCGAACGGGTCAGCCAGATCATCACCTACGGCTCGATGGCGGCGCGCGCCGTGGTTCGCGATGTGACTCGGGTCATGGGCCTGCCGTACGGTCTCGGCGACCGCATCGCCAAGCTGATTCCCGGCGCGCCAGCGTTCAAGGCCGACGCCGAAAAGGCCGGGCGTTCGTCGCTCGAACATGCCTTGGTCGAAGTGTCGGAGTTGAAAGCCGCCTACGACGCCGAGGAAGACCTGCGCGAGATCATCGATCTCGGCATGGCGCTGGAAGATCTGACCCGTGGCGTCGGCATCCACGCCGGTGGTGTGGTCATCGCGCCACTGCCGCTGACCGAGTACACGCCGATGTTCTGCGAAGCCGGCGGTGCTGGCCTGCGCACCCAGTTCGACATGAAGGACTGCGAGACCGTCGGGCTGGTCAAGTTCGACTTCCTCGGCCTGCGGACGCTGACCATCATCGAATCCGCCGTGCAGCAGATCAATGCGCGCTGGCCGGACAAGAAGCTCGACATCCTGAGCCTGCCGCTGACCGATCGCGAGGCTTACAAGCTGTACGCCGAAGGCCAGACCACGGCGGTGTTCCAGATGGAATCGCAGGGCATGCAGCGCGCTTCGGTGGACCTCAAGCCGGATTGCTTCGAGGACATCATCGCGCTGATCTCGCTGTACCGCCCCGGCCCGATGGACCTGATTCCGCAGTACTGCCGGCGCAAGCACGGCACCGAGGAAGTCACCTACCTGCATCCGGACATGGAGGGCGTGCTCAAGCCCACCTACGGCAACTTCGTCTACCAGGAGCAGGTGATGCAGATGGCGCAGGTGCTGGCGGGCTATACGCTCGGCGGCGCCGACATGCTGCGCCGCGCGATGGGCAAGAAAAAGCCCGAGGAGATGGCCCAGCAGCGCAGCATCTTCGAGAAGGGCGCTGCCGAGCGGGGCATCGACGCCGACACCGCGTCGAAGGTCTTCGATCTGATGGAGAAGTTCGCCGGCTACGGCTTCAACAAGTCGCATGCCGCGGCCTACGCGCTGGTCTCGTACCAGACCGCGTGGCTGAAGGCGCATTACCCGGCGCAGTTCATGGCGGCGGTGATGTCGGCGGAAATGAGCCACACCGATACCGTGGTGGTGATGCTCGAAGAATGCCGGCGCATGAAGCTGACCGTGCTGCCGCCGGACGTGAACTCGTCCGAGTACCGGTTCACGGTCAACGCCGCCGGTGCCATCGTCTACGGCCTTGGCGCGGTGAAAGGCGCGGGCGAGGGCGCGATCGACGGCATCATCAACGAGCGCCGCAGCCAGGGCACTTTTCTCGATCTGTTCGATTTCTGCCGCCGCATCGACACCCGGAAAGCCAATCGCCGGGTGCTCGAAGCGCTGATCGGCGCCGGTGCCATGGACTGCTTCCAGCTCAATCGCCCGAGCCTGATGAAGACCCTGCCGAAGGCGCTGCAACTGGCCGAGCAGACTGCCGCTTCGGCTGGTGCCGGCATCGCCGATCTGTTCGGGCTCGGCGCGCCAGCCGATGCCTCGAACACCGGCACCGTGGCCGCCGAGCTGGAAGCCGACTGGGAGCCGAACGAGCGCCTGTCGGTCGAGAAGAAGGTGCTCGGTCTGTATCTGTCCGGCCATCCGGTCGAGGCCTATCGCACGCTGATCGAGCAAGTCTGTTCGGGCAACATCAAGACGCTGATCGACGAGGCGGGTCCGCCGCCCGATTTCGGTAGCAACACGGGTGGCGGTGGCGATGACGAAGAGGGCGCCCCAGCGCCGCGCCGTCGCGGCTATCGCAAGCAGGTGATGCTGGCCGGCTGGCTGACCGACATCCGCACCATCATGGGCGATCGTCCGGGCAAGATCCTGATCCTTGATGACCGCACCGCGCAGCTGGTCTGCTGGCTCGATTTCCAGGACTGGCAGCGCTTCCAGACCCTGCTCAAGCCGGACACGCTGATCTTCGCCACTGGCTCGATCAGCGCCTCGCAGCGCGAAGGCCGGGAGCTCGAATATCGGCTGTCGGCGAAGAGCTTCTACGATCTCGACTCGCTGCTGCGCGAGCGCACCGAGCGCGTGACCCTGACCTGGAAAAAGCCGTCGATTGCCGTCGCGGCGCTGCCGCAGCGCCTGGCGCCGTGGCGTGGCCCGAATGGTGCGGCGGTTTCCGTGGAATACTGGAACGGCACGGCGCGGGCCGTGCTCGATTGGGGCACCGCTTGGCGTTTGAAGTTTGAAACGGCTGCCGAGACGGAGCTGAAACGCCTGCTCGGCGCGGAATGTGTGAAGGCCGAATATCGACGCTGGGTCGCCCCGGTTTCAAGCAACCAGAGGTCTAGGGCAGAATACGACGATGGCGAATAACATGACGTACCTGGATTTCGAGCAGCCGATTGCCGATCTCCAGAAGAAAATCGAAGAGCTGCGCTTCATGACCGGCGGCAGCGACCTGAATCTCACCGACGAGATTTCGCGGCTGGAAGCGAAGATCGGCGAGCAGACCAAGTCGATCTTCGCGAACCTCACGCCCTGGCAGATCGCCCAGCTTGCCCGTCATCCGCAGCGCCCTTACGCGCTCGATTACGTGCACGGCGTCTTCACCGAGTGGGAAGAGCTGCACGGTGATCGCCATTACGCCGATGATCCGGCGATGGTCTGCGGCGTCGCCCGCCTCGAAGGCCGCGCGGTCGTCGTGATCGGCGAGCAGAAAGGCCGCGATGCCAAGGAGCGCGTCTATCGCAACTTCGGCATGCCGCGTCCCGAGGGCTACCGCAAGGCGCTGCGGATCATGAAGCTCGCCGAAAAATTCAATCTGCCGATCGTCACCTTCATCGATACGCCGGGTGCTTATCCGGGCATCGGCGCCGAAGAACGCAACCAGTCGGAAGCGATCGCCCGCAACCTGTTCGAACTGTCCAAGCTGCGCGCGCCGATCGTCGCCACGGTGACTGGCGAAGGCGGTTCCGGTGGTGCGCTGGCAATCGGCGTGGCCGATCACGTGATGATGCTTCAGTACGGCATCTACTCGGTGATCTCGCCGGAAGGCTGCGCCTCGATCCTGTTCAAGAAGGCCGAGCGCGCCAAGGAAGCCGCCGAAGCGATGCGCGTCACCGCCAAGGATCTGATCGAGTTCAAGCTGGTCGACGAGATCGTGCCGGAGCCGCATGGCGGCGCCCACCGCGATCCGGTGCTGATGATGGCGACTCTGAAGGAGCGCATCGTTCATCACGTCGAGCGCCTCTGCCGCGTGCCGATGACCCGCCTGCTGTCCGACCGCTACGGCCGTCTGATGACCTACGGCACCTACGAGGAGCCGGGCGAGGTCGCCCAGTCTTCAGTCGCCGCGGCCTGATCGCGTAGCCACCGCAGCTTGTCGCCCTTCGAGGCCCGCTACGGCGGGCCTTGTCGTTTCTGGTCGTTTCTGCAAAGCCTGCATCCGTAAACTGCCTGCATGTCGTCCCGACCCACTTCCGAGCTGATCCCGCCGCCGCCTGAACGGGCTGCTGGTGCGCGAGTGCTGGTCGCCTACAGCGGTGGACTCGATTCGACCGTGCTGCTGCATGCGCTGGCGCAGCGCGGCCTGCAGGAACTGGTCGCGGTCCACGTTCACCACGGCCTGCAGGCAGCGGCTGATGGCTGGGCGGGCGATTGCGCTGCTTTCTGCAAGTCGCTCGGCGTGCCGATGATCCTGTGCCGGGCCACGATTGCCGGCGACGATGCCGCCGGTCCCGAAGGCGCTGCCCGCGAGGCGCGCTATGCCTTGCTGCGCGCGCAGATGCAGCCGAACGATCTGCTGGTCACCGCGCATCATCGCGATGATCAGGCCGAAACCGTGCTGCTGCGCCTGCTGCGTGGGGCCGGTGTTCACGGCCTCGCCGCGATGCGGCCGCTGACCGCGTTTGCGCCCGGTCAGCTGTGGCGGCCGCTGCTCGATCAGCCGCGGGCTGGCTTGCGCGCCTATGCCGATCGGCACGGCCTGCGCTGGATCGATGATCCGCACAACGATGATCCGCGCTATGCCCGCAGCTGGCTGCGCCGCGAGGTGATGCCCGGCCTGCGCACACGCTTCGCGCAGACCGATCCGAGCCTGGCCCGCGCTGCGAGGCTCGCTGCCGAAGCGGCAGACCTGCTCGACGAGCGGGCGGCGGAAGATCACCTGCAGGCTGCTCAGGGTGCGGCGCTGTCGGTATCGCGACTGCTGATGCTGACCACAGCCCGGCGCCACAACCTGATCCGCTGGTGGCTGCACGAGCGGGGTTTTCGCGCGCCGTTCGCCGATCATCTCGATCTCATCGACGCGCAGTTGCTCAGGCCCGGCCCGGAGGCCACGCCGCGTCATGCCTGGCCCGGCTGCGAGTTGCGCCGCTATCGCGATCAGCTGCATGCGATGACGCCCTTGCCGGCGGCACCGGTGTCAGGCGACTGGGGCCTGTGGTCGACGGAAATGCATTTCCAGCTGCCGGGCGCCGGCGGCGTGCTCGTAGCCAACCGGCCGCCGCCAGTTCCACTCAAGCTCAGAAGCGCGCAACCGGGTGAAGCTTTCCGCGCCGATGGCGCACCGCATGCGCGGACCTTGCGCAACCGGTTTCAGGAACTGGGCGTGGCGCCGTGGCTGCGTGCGCGCATTCCGGTGATCGAGGCAGCTGACGGGGCACTTTGCATGCCCGGAATCGGCGCCACGCGCGAGTGGCGGGAAAGCCTTGTTGCACAAGGCTGGCAGGGTTTCTGGCGGCACGATTTTGCCGGCCTGCGCAGTCCGCTGGCGCTCGATGGCACGCCGCTGTCGCGCGATTGCCCGTAAAATCCGCGAAACCCGCAGCCCGCCTCGCTCATGCCCGACGTTACCCAGGCCCCAGTCCTCGTGGCTGGTCAGACCCGCTTCATTTTCGTCACCGGCGGCGTCGTGTCGTCGCTCGGCAAGGGCATCGCTGCGGCGAGCCTGGGCGCGATTCTCGAATCGCGTGGCCTGACGGTGTCGATGATCAAGCTCGATCCGTACATCAACGTCGACCCGGGCACCATGAGCCCGTTCCAGCACGGCGAAGTGTACGTCACACAGGACGGCGCCGAGACCGATCTCGACCTCGGCCACTACGAACGCTTCCTGCGCGGCAAGACCAGCCGCCTGTCGAACGTGACCACCGGCCAGATCTACCGCCACGTGCTCGAGAAGGAGCGCCGTGGCGATTACCTCGGTCGCACCGTGCAGGTGATTCCGCACATCACCGACGAAATCCAGAACCGTATCCGTGACGGCGCCCGCGGTGCCGACATCTGCCTGGTCGAGATCGGTGGCACGGTGGGCGACATCGAATCGCTGCCGTTCCTCGAAGCGATTCGCCAGATGGGCGCCGAGCTCGGCCACAAGCACGCGATGTTCGTGCATCTGACCCTGCTGCCGTACGTGAAGTCTTCGGGCGAACTGAAGACCAAGCCGACCCAGCATTCGATCAAGGAACTGCGTTCGATCGGCATCCAGGCCGACGTGCTGCTGTGCCGCTCGGAAAAGCCGATGCCCGAGGGCGAGAAGCGCAAGATCGCGCTGTTTACCAACGTGCCGTATCGCGCGGTGATTTCGGCCGTCGATCTCGACGACATCTACAAGATTCCCGGCTGGCTGCATCAGCAGGGCTTCGACGATCTGGTCGTCGAGCATTTCGGCCTGCAGTGCCGTCCGGCCGATCTCAGCGCCTGGGAGCGGGTGGTCAACGCCCGCGCCGAGCAGGACGTTGAAGTGCAGGTGGCGATGGTCGGCAAGTACGTCGATCTCGCCGATGCCTACAAGTCGCTGAACGAAGCGCTGTACCACGCCGGCCTGCATACCAAGACGCGGGTCAAGATCCGTTTCATCGAATCGGAAACCGTCGAAAGCCAGGGCCTGTCGGTGTTGCAGGGTGCGGACGCGATCCTGGTCCCCGGCGGCTTCGGCGAGCGCGGCATCGAAGGCAAGATCGAAGCTGCACGCCACGCCCGCGAGAACCGCATTCCGTATCTCGGCATCTGCCTCGGCATGCAGGTGGCGGCGATCGAGTACGCACGCAATGTCTGCGGCCTGGAAGGCGCGCACTCCACCGAATTCGCGCCGGCGTCGCCGCATCCGATCATCGCGCTGGTCACCGAGTGGAAGGACGTCACCGGCCGCATCGAGACGCGCAGCGAGAACTCCAACCTCGGCGGCACCATGCGCCTTGGCATCCAGACTTGCCGTCTGGTGGCAGGCAGCCGTTCGCGGGCGCTGTACAACGCGGAACTGATCGGCGAACGCCATCGTCACCGCTTCGAGTTCAACAACAATTACCGCGATACCTTGACTGCGCGCGGCATGAAGATCGCGGGTACTTCGGAAGATGGCGAACTGGTCGAGATGCTCGAACTGCCCGAGCATCCCTGGTTCATCGGCTGTCAGTTCCATCCGGAATTCACCTCGACGCCGCGTGATGGTCATCCGCTGTTCGAAGGTTTCATCCGCGCAGCGCGCGAGCAGCGTCTGGCTCATCAGGCGACCAGTCAGCCCGAGGTGGCGTGATGAAACTTTGTGGACGTGATGTCGGCATCGATCAACCGCTGTTCCTGATCGCTGGCCCGGATACGCTGGAATCGCTGGATCTGGCGCTGGAAGTGGCATCGACGATCAAGGCGATCACCGATCGCCTCGGCATCCTGTACGTGTTCAAGGGCTCGTTCGACAAGGCCAATCGCAGCTCCGGTCGCAGCTATCGCGGCCCGGGCATTGCCGAAGGCCTGAAGATCATGGAGACCGTCAAAGCCAAGGTCGGCGTGCCGGTGTTGACCGATGTCCATGAAGACACGCCGCTGGGCGAAGTGGCTTCCGTCATCGACGTGATCCAGACGCCGGCCTTCCTGTGCCGGCAGACCAACTTCATGCAGAGCGTGGCCAAGACCGGCCGGCCGATCAACGTCAAGAAAGGCCAGTTCATGTCGCCCTGGGAAATGGGCAACGTCATCGACAAGATGACCGACGTGGCGCCGCATCAGTACTTGTTGTGCGAGCGCGGCTTCTCGTTCGGCTACAACAATCTGGTTGCCGACATGCGTGGCCTGTCGATCATGCGCAAGTTCGCGCCGGTGGTTTTCGATGCCACTCATACCGTGCAGTTGCCGGGCGGGCTGGGCACGGCCAGCGGTGGCATGCGCGAAATGATTCCAGTGCTGGCGCGCGCTGCCGTCGGTGCCGGTGTCTCCGGCATGTTCATGGAAACCCATCCGAAGCCGGATGAAGCGCTGTGCGATGGCCCGAACTCCTTGCCGCTGTCGGAGATGGCCGATCTGCTGGAAACGCTGGTCGAGCTCGATCGTCTGGTCAAGCGCAAGCCGCTGCTGGAGTCGCGCCTGAGCAGCAGCTGAGTCAGCTGCCTCAAGCAGACGAAAGCCGGGCTCGAAGCCCGGCTTTTTCGTTTTCATGGGGCATTCCGTGACCGTTCTGTCGGTGGCTTGTCCCAATGATCGGCCCGTTCATGGCGGTACGCCGACGCGCGACGTAGAATTCGGCAAACTGCAACCACTCAAGAGGAATACTGGATGTCCGAGATTGTCCGCGTGCTGGCCCGGGAAATCATTGACTCACGCGGCAATCCGACGGTGGAGGCCGAGGTTTTTCTCGAGACCGGCTTCTCCGGACGTGCGGCATCCCCGAGCGGTGCTTCGACCGGCAGCCGCGAAGCCGTCGAACTTCGTGACGGTGACAAGAAGCGCTATTTCGGCAAGGGCGTGCTGAAAGCGGTCAAGAATGCCGAGACAGAAATCGCCAAGTGCGTGAAGGGCCGCGACGCCCAAGATCAGGCCGGCCTCGATGCCGCGCTGATCGCGCTCGATGGCACCGAGAACAAGTCGCGCCTCGGCGCCAACGCGATTCTCGCCGTGTCGCTGGCAGCTGCTCACGCCGCCGCTGCCGAGAACGACCAGCCGCTGTATCGCCACCTCGGCGGTCTGCAGGCCGATACCTTGCCGGTGCCGATGATGAACGTCATCAACGGTGGCGCGCATGCCGACAACAACGTCGACATCCAGGAATTCATGATCCTGCCGGTCGGCGCGACCAGCTTCTCCGAAGCGCTGCGCACCGGTGCCGAGATCTTCCACACGCTGAAGAAGGTGCTGCACAGCCGCAAGCTGAACACGGCCGTCGGTGACGAAGGCGGCTTCGCGCCGAACCTCGAATCGAACGAAGCTGCGCTCGCGGTGCTGATGGAAGCGATCTCGATGGCCGGCTACAAGCCGGGTGTCGACGTGTTCCTCGGCCTCGATGTCGCGTCCAGCGAGTTCTTCAAGAAGGGCAAGTACCACCTGGAAAGCGAGGGCAAGCAGTTCACCGCCGACCAGTTCACCGACTACCTCGCCGGCTTGTGTGATCGCTATCCGATCATTTCGGTCGAAGACGGCTGTGCCGAAGGCGACTGGAAGGGCTGGGGCCTGCTGACCGAGAAGCTCGGCGCCAAGGTTCAGCTGGTTGGCGACGATCTGTTCGTCACCAACACCAAGATCCTCGCCGAAGGCATCCTGCGCGGCGTCGGCAATTCGATCCTGATCAAGCCGAATCAGATCGGCACACTCAGCGAAACGCTGGCGGCGATCCGCATGGCGACCGAAGCGGATTACTCGGCCGTCGTCTCGCATCGCTCCGGCGAGACCGAGGACGCGACCATTGCCGATATCGCCGTTGGCACTGCCGCCACCCAGATCAAGACCGGCTCGCTGTGCCGTTCCGATCGCATGGCCAAGTACAACCAGCTGCTGCGCATCGAGCGTCAGCTCGGCTCGCGTGCCCGTTACCCGGGTGCGGGCGCGTTCCCCGTGATCGTCGGCGGATGACGCGCAGCATCGCCATCGCTGTTCTGGGACTGATGCTGGCGGGCCTGCAGTATCGGTTCTGGATTGGCGACGGCGGTGTTTATGAAACCGGCAAGCAGCGCGCCGCGGTAGCGGCGCGCGAAGCCGACAATGGTCGCCTGCGGCTGCGCAATGCAGCGCTGGAAGCGGAGGTCGAAGACCTCCGTGCCGGTGGTGCAGCGATCGAAACCCATGCCCGTGAAACCCTGGGCATGGTCCGTCGGGAAGAAACCTTCTTCCTGGTCGTCAATGCCGATCTGGCGATGGCCGCGCGGCACTGATCCAAGCTTGGGCGCTGCCCACGCTCAAGGCGGATCGATCCAGATACGCCAGGTTTCGCTGCCGCTGATCTGCAGCGAATAAGTGCCGGCCTTGTCGATCCGATAGCTGTCCTCGCCGCCGCCAGGCAGCGTGATGTTCTGCAGCACGCCACCCTCGGCATCACGCAGATACATGACGAAGATCGCGCCATCGCTCTGATAGCGCAGACGTTGCGGACCGGTGGTGACGAAGGCTTCGGTGGTGGCGCCATGGCGGCCCGCGAAGCGCGGTGGCGAATGGCGGAACGCCAGCACATCGAAGCAGGCCAGCCGTTGTTCGTGATCGCTCAGCCTTCGGCATTGCTGCAACTCGTTCGGGATATCGATGCTGCTGGTTGCTGCAGTGGTGATCAGCAGTGCCGGCAGCAGCGCCAGCGCGCGGACGTTCACGGTGCGCGTTTCGTCTGAGCTTCTTCCCAGGCCTTGCTGCCGGTCTGCCAGCTTTGCGGGCAGCCGCTGCAGCCTTCCATGAGGGCATCCTGAAAGATCGCGAAGCGGATCAGCGTGCCATCCATCACGGCGTTGCTGAGGTTGGCTTCGTAGAACTTGGTTTCCTGCAGATCGGCGTTGACGAGCTTGGCACCGTCGAAATTCGCGCCTTTGACCATCGCCTTTTCCAGGGTCGCGGCGGTCAGGTCGGCATTTCTGAGATCGGCCTTGGCCATGCGCACGAAGCGCAGATCGGCGCCGCGCAAGCTAGCGCCGCGCAGTTTCACGCCGCCCATGAAAGCGATCTCGAGGCGAGCGCCGTCGAGGTTGGCGCCATCGAGCTTCGCAGCATTGAGATTGGCGTGACGCAGGTCGGCCCGGGCGAGATTGGCGCCGCTCAGATTCGCGCCTTCGAGGTTGGCATGGCGCAGATCGGCATGACGCAGGTCGACGCCGGGGCAGTCGCTCTTCGGGGCGATCAGGCAGCCGTTGATGACCCAGGGATCGGGGCGTTCGATGCTGTTGACGATGATGTCGACGGCAGCAGCCGGTACAGCGATCGCAGCGGCCAGCAGCAGGCCAGCGCGGAGTACGGCAACGGGGAAGGTCATGGCGGAGTTCCAGACAAAAACTGCGGCTGAAAAAAGTCAGCCGGCAAGCCGCAGTGCGGATTGCCGGCCGAATCTAGAGAAGGTCACAACCTTGCCTAGAGGAGCTGTTGCAGCCGCTGCGGCTCGAAGTCCGCAGCGGTCTGCTTGAGGAGATGCTCAGTTGGCAGTGGCGACAGCTTTCGCGTTCTCCGCATCGGCCACGGCCTGCGGCAGCTCGAAGACCCAGAACGAGCCGCCCTGCGAGACCGGCTTGGTCAGGTCGGCCATGTCGCCACCCCAGAGCGGCACTGCGCCGCCGTAACCGGAGGCCACGCCGAGGTACTGCTTGCCGCCGTCTTCCCAGGTGATCGGGCAGGACACCACGCCGGAGCCGGTCTGGAACTTCCACAGCTCCTTGCCGCTCTTGGCGTCGAAGGCCTTGAAGTAGCCGTCACTGGTGCCGGTGAATACCAGATTGCCCTTGGTCGCCAGGGTGCCGGACCACAGCGGCAGCGGTTCCTTCGCTTCCCAGACGATCCGGCCGGTCTTCGGGTCCATCGCCCGGAGCACGCCGACGTGGTCTTCGAACTTGCGCTTGATGCGGAAGCCCTGGCCCAGATACGCAGCACCTTTCTTGTAGGTGATGTTCTCGGTCCAATAGTCCTCGCTCCAGTCGTTGGAGCCGATGTAGAACAGGCCGGTCTCCGGGCTGTACGACATCGGATTCCAGTTCTTGCCGCCGAGGAAGTTCGGCGTGACCTGGATGGTCTTGCCCTTGTCCTGGCCTTCTTCCGGCTGCGGCGGACGCTGGCCCGGATTCTCGATCGGCCGTCCGGTCTTCAGATCGAAGCCCTTGGCCCAGGAGATGTCCGGCACGAACGGGTAGGCGCCGAGCAGCGAGGTCGGCCTGTTGATCTTGCCGCCGCGCTCGGTGAGCTTGTCGGTATCGGTGACGAAGAAGAAACCGTTGCGATCGGCGTGGGCGCCGGCGCGGATCTTCTTGCCGTCCTTCTCGAGGTCGAACAGGATGATTTCGTTGTTGCCGGAGAAGTCCCAGGCATCGTTCGGCGTGTGCTGGAAGAAACCCACCGGCTCGCCGTTCGACGGGTCGATGTAGACCTGGCCGGAGGTGTACAGCGAATCGCCCGGCGTGCGCTTCCAGGTGTTCCACGGCGCCGGGTTGCCGGTGCCGATGATGATGGTATTGGTCTTGATGTCGAACGCCGCCGACTGCCAGGGCGCGCCGCCGCCGTGATGCCAGGCTTCGACCTTGGTCTTGCCATCCTTCTCGTTCGGCCAGCTCGGCGCTTTCGGATCGCCGGTGTAGCTCGAATCGGCACCATTCAGGCGGCCGCGATGACCTTCGACCAACGGCCGCATCCAGACTTCCTTGCCGGTTTCCGGATCGCGCGCGTACAGGCGGCCGACGACGCCGAACTCATCGCCCGAGGAGCCGTGGATCAGCAACATCTTGCCGCTCTTCTGATCCTTGATGATGGTCGGCGCGCCAGTCATCGTGTAGCCGGCGGTGTGGTCTTCGAACTTCTCGAACCAGGCGACTTTTCCGGTCTTGGCGTTGAGCGCCACCAGGCCGGCGTCGAGCGTGCCCATGTAGACCTTGTCGCCGAAGATCGCGGCGCCGCGGTTGACCACGTCGCAGCACGGACGGATGTCGTCCGGCAGGCGATGCGAATAGGCCCAGAGGCGTTTGCCGGTCTTGGCATCGAGCGCGAACATCCGCGAGTACGAACCGGTGACGTAGATGACGCCGTCATGGAGCAGCGCCTGACTTTCCTGGCCGCGCTGCTTTTCGTCGCCGAACGAGAACGACCATTTCGGCACCATCGCGGCGACGTTCGTCGCATTGATCTTCTCGGCCGGGCTGTAGCGCTGGGCCTTCACGCCGAAGCCGTACATCAGCACGTTGTCGGTGGTGGCCTGGTCGTTCTGGATGTCGTCCCAAGTCACCGCCTTGTCGGCTAGCGCGGGACCGGCAGCGGCCATTGCGAACAGGCTTGCTGCCGAGGCTGCCGTGACCCGTCGCCAAAGGCGTCGGGTCTTGAGGTTGTCCGTCATGTCGCTCCTCCTGAATTTTTTATCGTGGCGCCGCAAGGCTTGTTGCCGTCGGGCACGGTGACTGTAGGAAGGGCGATCTGAGCTTGTCCTGAGATTGGCCTGAGAGGCTTCTCAGGCTTCGGGTGCAGCTTCGTGTCCGGGATCTTGTCCGGCGCTTGGGGCAAGGCCGATCCGGCAGCCCTGGCCCCGCACGGTGACGATCTCGGTCTCACTGCCGTGCGCTTTCAGCTTGCGACGCAGATAGCCGAGATAGACGTCGACGGTGTTGGTGGTGAGATCGGCGTTGTTGCCCCAGGCGCCGTAGAGAATCCGTTCGCGGCTGACCACTTCGCCGGCATGGCGGGCGAGATAGAGCAGCAACTCGAACTCGCGGCGGGTCAGGTTGATCACCCGGCCGGCGCAGCTCACTTCGCGGGCGCGAACGTCGATCGCCAGATCGGCGACTACCTGATGACTACGCTCCGGGCCTGCCGAACCGCGCCGCGCCAGTACCTTGACTCTTGCCAGCAGTTCATCGAATGCGAACGGCTTGCTGAGGTAGTCGTCGGCACCGTTGCGGAAGCCGTCGAGCTTCTCGTCGAGCGAATCGCGTGCGGTGAGCATCAGGATCGGAATCATCTGGCCGGCGTCGCGCAGATAGCGGGCCAGCGAGCAGCCGTCGCCATCGGGCAGCATCAGATCGAGGATCAGCACCGCGTAATCGGCACCGGCCAGTTGCCGCGGCACGCCGCCGATGCCGCGCAGCCATTGCACGCTGAAGCCCTCGGCAGCCAGACCGCGGGTGACGAAGCGGCCGATGCCCGGATCGTCCTCGACCAGCAGCACACTGTTGTTGAGGCTCGAACCCATCCCGGTGCTCATGCTGAAAACTCCATGCGGACGATCAGCCCGCCGTCGTAGGCGTTGCGCGCGGAAATCACACCTCCGTGCTGTTCCATCACCCAGCGGGCCACGGCAAGGCCGAGGCCGGCCCCGCCGCGTTCGCGGCCGTCATGGGTCTGGTAGTAGGGATCGAAGACCTTCGGCAGCATTTCCGCCGAGATGCCGGGCCCCTGGTCGGCGATCTCCATGGCGTGGCCGGCGGCGCTGCTGTCGAGCCGCGCGACCACCCGGCCATCCGGCGGCGAGAACTTCACCGCGTTGTCGATCAGCGCCAGGATTGCCTGGCGGATCCAGCTGGCATCGCCGTCGACGATCGCCGGGAGGCGTCCAGTTTCCGCTTCGAGGATGACGCTGCTGGAGCGCGCATAGGCTTCGGCAACGGTGGTCGCTTCGCGCAGGCAGTCGCGCAGGCTGATGCGCTCGCGTTCGATCTGCACCCGGCCGTCTTCCGAGCGCGCCAGGCCGATCAGATCGTTGAGCCGTCGCCGCAGATAGCCGCTGGTGGCGTGGATGTGCTGCAGCGCCGTTCGATAAAGCTCGGGATCGTCATCGCGGCCGCGCAGCGCCACTTCGGCTTCGCCCATCAGCACGGTGACCGGCGTGCGCAGTTCGTGGCTGATCTTCGAGAAGAACAGCCGCCGGCTGGCATCGATGGCGCGCAGGCGCTCGCTGGATTCCTCGAGTTGCCGGGTGCGCTCGCGCACCGTCTGTTCGAGTTCCTCGTTGACCCGGGTCAGCCGCTCCTGCTGCTCGGCGAGCTTTTGCGCCATGGCATTGCACTGGCTGGCGAGATCGGCAATCTCCAGCGGCCGCGGCACGTCGATGCGATGGTTCAGATCGCCAGCGGCGAAGCGCTGCACGCCGTCGTGCAGCTTGCGCACCGGGCGCATGATCAGCGCGTGGATCATGACCATCGACAGCACGGCGCCCAGGGCTGCGACCAGACCCGCCAGCGGCGTGCCCCAGGCCAGCCGCTGACGCAGGCGCTGCATGTCGGCCAGGGTCTGTTCGACTTCCTCGGCTTCATCGGCAGAGACCACGCGCACCAGACGATCGATGCGTGCCGTATCGGCTCTGACCGTGTCCTCGAAGAACGCGCGCACGGCGGCGGCCGGATCGCTGCGCCGGCTGGCGTTGGCCGGCTGGTCGAGATGCCGATGCAGCTGCGCGAACATCGCGCGCATCGCTTCGGCGTTGCGAATCTCGCGGACCCGGTCGTCGCGAGTGGCGCCGTGGCGATCGAACTCTTCGTCGATCAGCACCAGCAGGCGGCGGAACAGCGCTTCGACCGCTGCGCGGTCCGGCTCCGGCAGTTCGTTCACTGTGCCGGGGCTGGCGAGGGCTTCCATCTCGGCCAGTAGCAGGCGGCCGAACTCGGCTTCCAGGCGATTGATGATCGCCAACTGTTCGTAGGAATTGCGGGCATCGCCGAGATGATCGCTGGCGCGCTGCACGCTCAAGCTTGCGAGTGCGGCCATCAGCCAGACCAGCGCGATCGCGCCGAGCGCGGCCGCCGCCAGCACCGCGCGCACCGAAACCCGGGATCGACCCATCGGGACCATCAACACAGAAACTGCAGAGGACATGGCAACTCCAACGTGGCCGGGGTCTGGCCGCCGCGGCGCTGTCGAGTCGTCTCGTTCACACGGCTGAGCTGCCAGCCAGGGCAGGCGATGGTTATAGGAGGTCGCCGAAGACGGCGGTATGGGCAAAGGTCCCGGGCGGCGAGGCTGTGTGGTGCAGGAACTGCAAGACGCGGCCGCAGCAGCGGTTTTGTTGCCGCCGTCAGCGGCGCGACGACGGAAAACCGTTCCGATTCGAATCGGTTTGAAGTCGGATGCAAGTCCGTGAGGACTGCATCGTCAGCGCCGAGCAGGATCAAGCCGCAGCCAGGATCGTGATCGTCGCGCCCCAGCTTCCACCAACCCGAATGTAGAACAGGAAACCGCCATGAAGAAGATCGTTCCCGTCGCGCTTGCCAGCCTGCTCGCCGTAGCGTCGTTCAGTACCCAGGCGCTGCCGTTCCTGCCCGATGTCGCGGTCGGCGTCACCGGCGGCACGGCCGGCCTCGGCGGGCAGATCACTACCTCGATCCTGCCGTTCCTGAATGTCCGCGCCCAGGTGCAGGGCCTGAGCTTCTCGCATTCCTTCGACAAGGACGGCATCGACTACAACGGCAAGCTCAAGCTGTTCACGGCCGGCGCCTTCGTCGATGTCTATCCATTCACCAAAGGCCCGCGCCTGTCGGCGGGTCTGGTCGGCAACGGCAACAAGGTCAAGCTGAAGGCGAGTTGCCCGGAGACCTGCGATGTCGGCGATCTGCAGATCACCGGCGACGAGGCCCGGGTCAACGGCGATCTCGGCTTCAAGAATTTCTCGCCGTATCTCGGCCTCGGCTTCACCAATCCGATGGGCGGCCTGCCGTTCTACATCGGCTTCGATGCTGGCGTGCTGTTTCAAGGCCGCCCCAAACCAAGCTTGCGCGCTTCCGGCATTGCCGACGTGACCGATGCCGACGGCACCACGCGCACCAATGTCGATCTTTCCACCGATGCCGTCGTGCAGAACGCGCTGAGCGAGGAAACGGTGAACCTCGCCGACGACGTCAAAGACTTCAAGTTCTATCCGGTGGTGCAGATCAATCTCGGCTGGCGTTTCTGAAGCTCCGGCCTCACGCGGCGGGCTAGACTCCGCCGCGTGATCGAGCCTGCCGAACTCTCCGAAGCCGCTGTCCGCCTGCCGGTCGTTGCCATCAGCGGCCCGACGGCGGCCGGCAAGAGTGGTCTGGCGATGGCCCTCTGCCAGGCGCTGCCGGAGGGCGGCGAGATCGTCAGCGTCGATTCCGCGCAGATCTATCGCGGCATGGACATCGGCAGTGCCAAGCCCGATCTGGAAGCTCAGGCGCGGGTCCGCCATCACCTGATCGACATCCTCGATCCCGCCGAGCCTTACTCGGCTGCGCGTTTCGCCGACGACGCCAAAGCGGCCATTGCCGATATTCGCCAGCGTGGCCGGATTCCGGTGCTGGTCGGCGGCACCTTGCTCTATCACCGCGCCTTGTTCGAAGGCCTGAACGATCTGCCGCCGGCCGATGCGGCACTGCGTCTGGAACTGGAGGCCGAGCGTCTGCGCAGCGGCGTCGACGCGCAGCACACGCGGCTCGCGAAAGTCGATCCGGTGACTGCGGCACGTCTGCATCCGAACGACAGTCAGCGGGTGCAGCGCGCGCTGGAGATCCACGCACTCAGTGGTCGTCCGGCCTCGGCCTGGCATGCCGAGCCCACTGCCGGCGCCGGTGTGTCGGGCACGGTGCTGCGCTTCGCGGTGATGCCGCCGGAGAAGGCACAGTTCGATGCACGCATCGCTGCACGCTTCCAGCAGATGATCGACGCCGGTTTCGTCGACGAGGTCGCGCGTCTGCGTTCACGCGGCGATCTGCATCTCGATCTGCCGTCGATGCGAGCGGTCGGCTATCGGCAGATATGGAGTCATCTCGACGGCGATTACAGCCTCGCCGAAGCTGTGAAGCGTGGCGTGATCGCGACCCGGCAATTCGCCAAGCGACAGATGACCTGGCTGCGCAGCGATCGCAGCTGGACCCGACTCGAGATTGACGAAGACAAACAGGAACCTGTGGCGCTGGCCGGGGTCTTGAATGCGGTCGGATCGAGCCAAACACTGGGGAAGCGCTGAGTTGCCTTGGCTTCTGGAGTGATCCGGGGTATCGAGTCAAGGTTCAGTGTTAAACTTTCGATTAATGGCGTGTTGCCGGGCGCCGTCCAAAAAATTCAAAAAAGGTAGCTGACATGTCAAAAGGACAGACTCTGCAGGAGCCATTTCTCAATGAACTGCGCAAGGAGCGGATTCCGGTTTCGATTTATCTCGTCAACGGCATCAAGCTTCAGGGTCAGATCGAATCCTTCGATCAGTTCGTGGTGCTGCTGAAGAACACGGTCAGCCAGATGGTCTACAAGCACGCGATCTCGACGATCGTGCCGGCGCGCTCGGTGCGCCTCCCCAACGGTGACGGCGACGACACCCAACCGGCCGGCGTTTGACCAACAATCCACCGCCGTACGCGACTGCCGACCAGACGGCGGCAGGCGCGCAAGCCAAACCTCAGAAAACCGTTCTGGTTCATCTGGAGTTTTCGGGCACCGACTTTGATGCCGACCGTGCCGAGTTCATCGAACTCGCGCGTTCGGCTGGCCTCGACGTCGTCGGCGTGATTGGCGGCAAACGTGATCGTCCCGATGCCGGCACCTACGCCGGCAGCGGCAAGGTCGACGAGATCGCGGTGACGGCGAAGGTCGCCGGTGCCGAACTGATCGTCTTCAATCACGATCTGTCCCCGAGCCAGGAACGCAATCTGGAAAAGCGCTTCGAGTGCCGGGTGATCAACCGTGCCGGCCTGATCCTCGACATCTTCGCTCGCCGTGCCCGTTCGCACGAAGGCAAGCTGCAGGTGGAACTGGCGCGCCTGAATCACATGGCGACCCGTCTGGTCCGTGGCTGGTCTCATCTTGAACGCCAGAAGGGCGGTATCGGCCTGCGTGGCGGTCCTGGTGAAACCCAGCTCGAAATCGATCGCCGTCTGCTGCGTGGCCGCATGGACACGCTAAAGAAGCAGCTCGAAACGGTGAAGAGTCGCCGTGCCCAGAATCGTCAGGGTCGCGCCAAGTCGGAGATTCCGACGGTATCGCTGGTCGGCTACACCAATGCCGGCAAATCGACCTTGTTCAACGTGCTGACTGGCGACGCTGCATTCGCCTCGAACCAGTTGTTCGCGACGCTCGACACGACGATGCGCAAGGTTGCGCTGCCGAGTGGCGAGACCGCGGTGCTGGCCGATACCGTCGGCTTCATCCGCGACCTGCCGCATGACCTGATCGCCGCGTTCCGCGCCACGCTCGAGGAATCGCGCGAAGCCGAACTGCTGGTGCATGTCATCGACGCCGGCGATTCCGAGCGCGGCGCGCGCATCGAGCAGGTCGAAGCCGTGCTTGCCGAGATCGGTGCCGACGAAGTGCCGCGTCTGCAGGTGTTCAACAAGATCGATCTGCGCGAAGGCGAAGAAGCCCGTATCGAATGCGATGCCGAAGGCATTCCGCAGCGCGTGTTCCTGTCGGCACGCAGCGGCGAAGGCATTGATCTGCTGCGGACGGCAATCGCCGCGCGGCTGTATCCGGATCTCGGTGATGAAGAGATCGTGCTGCCGGTGAATGCAGCGAAACTTCGCGCCCAGTTGTTCCAGCTTCATTGCGTGCTTTCGGAAACCATCGACGAGGAAGGCAGTTCGCATCTCGTCGTTCGTCTGCCGTACTCGCGCCTGCAGCGTCTGTGTCGGGAAGCCGGTATCGAGCTGCCGCCGCGCCAAGACCCGGCTGTGCACTAAAATATTGGTATCGATCGCAGTTTCGACCGACACCTTCTTATCAAATGGCGGGCGGCCTCCAGGGCCACTAACCTGCCTCACTGGAGCTTCACCTGATGGCTTGGAATGAGCCGGGACCCGGCGGTCGCGATCCGTGGAATTCGAATTCCGGCGGCAAGCGCGGCAGTGAAGGCCCCCCAGATCTGGACGCGCTGCTGAAGCGCATCAAGGCCAAGTGGTTCGGCCGTGGCGGTGCCGGCCGTACGCCGGGTAGTGGCACACCGACCCAGATGCCGCCAGGTGCAGCCGGCGTCATCGTCGTGCTGGTGCTGCTGTTCGTCGCCTACCAGAGCTTCTACACGGTGGAAGAGCAGGAGCGCGCGGTGATCACCCGCTTCGGCGCCTATGCCGGCACCACCGAGCCGGGTCCGCACTGGGCCTACTGGCCGTTCGAGCGGGTCGAGAAACTGCCGTTCACGCAGGTTCGCCAGGTCACCGACCGGGCGACCATGCTGACCCAGGACGAGAACATCGTCGATCTCGAACTGTCGGTGCAGTACCGCGTGTCCTCGGCCGAGGAATACCTGTTCAACGTCGCTTCGCCGGACAAGACCCTGCAACAGGCGACCAAGGCCGCCTCGCGCGAAGTGGTCGGCCGGTCGACGATGGATTTCATCCTGACCGATGGCCGCCAGGCGGTCGCCGATCAGATCAAGATCGGTCTGCAGGAACGCCTGAACGACTACAAGACCGGCCTGATCGTCACCGAAGTGAATCTGCAGCAGGCGCAGCCGCCCGAGCAGGTGCAGGCTGCCTTCGCCGATGCGATCAAGGCGCGTGAAGACAAGGAACGTGTGCAGAACGAAGCCGAGGCCTACGCCAACGATCGCCTGCCGCGTGCCCGCGGTGAAGCGGCCCGCCGCATCGCCGAAGCCACTGCCTACCGCGATCAGACCGTGGCCCGTGCCCAGGGTGACGCAGCCCGTTTCTCGGCGCTGGTCGAGGAGTATCAGAAGGCGCCGCAGATCACCCGCAAGCGCATGTACTTCGACGCCATGTCCGAGGTCTACGCCGGCAGCAGCAAGGTGCTGATCGACATCGACAAGGGCAACCCGGCGTTCTATCTGCCACTGGAGCAGTTGCTGAAGAACGCCCAGAAGAACGCCGACTCGCAGCCTTCCGATTTCAACGCCAGCGCGTCGTCGCGCAACTCGCCGACCCGCAATAGCGCCGACGACGCCGCGCGTTCGCGCGACCGCGCGCGCTGATAAAGCCAGGACAACGATCCCCATGAGCAACCGGCAATCACTGATTCTGGCGGGCGTCTTCGCCGCCCTGCTGCTGCTGCTGAACAGCATCTACGTCGTCGATCAGCGCGAAAAGGCACTGCTGTTCAAGTTCGGCGAAGTGCAGGGCGCGGACTACCAGCCCGGCCTGCATTTCAAGCTGCCGATGATCGAATCGGTCAAGAAGTTCGACAGCCGCGTGCTGACTCTGGACAACCAGACCGAAACCTTCCTGACTGTCGAGAAGAAGAACGTCGAGGTCGATTTCTACGTCAAGTGGCGCATCGCCGACGTCATCAACTACTACCGCGCCACCGGTGGACAGGATCTGGTCGCCGAGAACCGCCTGGCGACGATCATCAACCCGGGCCTGCGCGCCGAGTTCGGCAGCCGCACGATCCAGCAGGCGATCTCTGGCGAGCGAGGCGAGATCATGGCCGCGCTGGAGAAGACCGCATCGTCGCGCGTCAAGGAACTGGGCATCGAGCTGATCGATGTACGCATCAAGAGCATCAACCTGCCGCGCGCGGTCAGTGATTCGGTCTACGAACGGATGCGCGCCGAACGCACGCGGGTGGCCTCCGATCTGCGTGCCCGCGGCTTCGAAGAGTCCGAGAAGATCAAGGCCGAAGCTGATCGCAGCGCGCTGACCACGATCGCCGATGCCTACCGTGAAGCTGAAAAGCTCAGAGGCGAGGGCGATGCCAAGACTGCCGAGATCTCGGCCAAGGCCTACGGTTCGGATCAGGAGTTCTACGCGTTCTACCGCGCGCTGAACGCTTATCGCGACGCCTTCCGTGATCAGAAGGACGTCATGGTCATCGAGCCGAAGGGCGAGTTCTTCAAGTACCTGAAGCAGAGCGAAGGCAAGTGATTGCCGGCTGCCGCCACGTCTGTCCCCGTGTGTGATGGCGGCAGTCCCTGCAATTGATTCACGGGGACGCCTGCTGGCGTTCCTTCAACTTTTTCTTGGCGTGACCCTGTCGTGACCAGACTCTGGATGTTGCCGGACGGCGTCGAAGAAGCGCTGCCCAATACCGCGTGGCGGGTCGAAAGCCTGCGCCGTGCGCTGCTCGACCATTACCGCTCGCAGTCCTACGAGCTGATCCTGCCGCCGCTGATCGAGCATCTCGACACCCTGCTCAGCGGTGCCGGCAGCGATCTCGAAGATCAGACCTTCAAGCTGACTGATCCAGTCGGTGGCCGTCTGCTCGGCCTGCGTGCCGACATGACGCCGCAGGCCACGCGGATCGCCGCGCGCCACTTCGCAGAGGTGCCGGTGGTACGCCTCTGCTACCTCGGCACCGTGCTGCGCACGCGGCCGGACAGCCTCGGCGGCTCGCGCGCGCCACGGCAGGTGGGTTGCGAAGTGTTCGGCGAAGCGAGCCTGTCGGCGGATCTCGAAATCCTCCGGCTGATGCTCGACACCCTGCGTCTCGCCGGCATCGGCGACGCCCACATCGATCTCGGCCACGTCGGCATCTATCGCGCGCTGGCCGCGCGCCTGAAGCTTGATGAAGACGACGAGACCGCCGTGTTCGACATCCTGCAGCGCAAGTCACAGCCGGACCTGCGCGACTTCGCTGCGGCCCGTCAGCTGCCGGTCAAAGCGGCCAGTGGCTTGTCGGCACTGATGGAGCTGAACGGCGATGTCAGCGTGCTGCAACGCGCGCGGCAGACACTCGATGTCAGCGATCCACAGATCGCCGATGCCTTGTCGGCGCTGGAACAGGCGGCGGCGCATCTTGCGGCACTCGACAATGCATCACCGTTGCACATCGATCTCGCCGAACTGCGTGGCTATCGCTACCAGACTGGCCTGGTGTTCGCCGCCTTCGTGCCTGGCCACGGCCGCGAAGTGGCGCGCGGCGGCCGTTTCGACGACATCGGCGCAGCACGGCCGGCGACCGGTTTCTCGGCCGACGTCAACGAACTGCTGCGGCTTGGCAATCGTTGACCCAAGCAGTTCCTGGAGGCGGCGCGCCTCCGGGGGTGCGGCTGGCAAGGCTTTCCCTCGCGTCTTGAGTTCTTGAGCAGAGATTTTCAGATGGGTAAATCAGTAGTCGTTATCGGCGCCCCCACCGACCGCTGAAAGCGGGCGGACCAACAAGCGGGGCGTCTCGCCCCATGCGCGCTGGGTTGTCGTGACCTGCGCACTTGAATCAGAGGTTGA
>NZ_JAHFRY010000068.1:0-2509 GCF_023266035.1 Nevskia sp. | reverse complement strand
AGAGGTTGAGGAACAACATGGGTAAATCAGTAGTCGTTATCGGCGCGCAATGGGGCGACGAAGGCAAAGGCAAGATCGTCGACCTGCTGACCGACAAGGTGCAGGCGGTGGTTCGTTTCCAGGGCGGCCACAATGCCGGCCATACGCTGGTGATCAACGGCGTGAAGACCGCGCTGAACCTGATCCCGAGCGGCATCATGCGGCCCGGCGTTGCCTGCCTGATCGGCAACGGCGTGGTGCTGTCGCTGCCGGATCTGATCAAGGAGATCGAGAAGCTCGAGGCGATCAACTGCGAAGTGCGCAGCCGCCTGAAGATTTCCGAAGCCGCACCGCTGGTGCTGCCGGTGCACGCCAAGCTCGATCAGGCGCGCGAGCGCGCTCGCGGCGAAGCGAAGATCGGCACCACCGGCAAGGGCATCGGCCCGGCTTACGAGGACAAGGTTGCGCGGCGCGCGATCCGGGTCAGCGATCTGTTCCACCGCGAAGTGCTGGCGGCCAAGCTCGGCGAACTGCTGGCGTACCACAACTTCGTGCTGGTCAATTACTACAAAGAAACGCCGGTCGATTTCCAGACCACGCTCGATGATCTGCTGCGCTACGCCGAGATCATCCGGCCGATGGTTGCCGACGTCACCGAACTGCTGCGTCTGCAGCTCGCCAAGGGCGACAACGTGCTGTTCGAAGGCGCGCAGGGTGCCTTGCTCGACATCGATCACGGCACCTATCCGTACGTGACCTCGTCGAACACCACGGCGGGCGGTGCGGCCACTGGCTCCGGCGTCGGCCCGCGCAACCTCGACTACGTGCTCGGCATCGTCAAGGCTTACGCCACCCGCGTCGGCTCGGGCCCGTTCCCGACCGAGCTCGATGACGAGATCGGCCAGCTGATCCGCGAGAAGGGCAAGGAGTTCGGCACCGTCACCGGCCGCCCGCGTCGCTGCGGCTGGTTCGATGCAGTGGCAGCACGGCGCTCGATCTTCAACAACAGCGTCAGCGGCCTGTGCGTGACCAAGCTCGACGTGCTCGACGGCATGGAGACGGTGCGCATCTGCACCGGCTACACCGCCAACGGCAAAGAGATCGAAACGCTGCCGATCGGCGCCGAAGGCTTCATCGATGTGAAGCCGGTCTACGAGGACCTGCCGGGCTGGTCGGAGACGACCTACGGCATCACCCGCTACGACGCGCTGCCGGCCAACGCGCGGGCCTATCTGAAGCGCATGGAAGAAGTATCCGGTGCCGAAGTCGCGATCATTTCGACCGGCCCCGACCGCGATCACACGATCGTGTTGCGCAACCCCTTCGGATGAAGCAGTGGCTGGTGGTCAGTGACCCGTGCCTGGCAAAAAGCTTTGCTGGCTGTTCGTTGTCACTGACCACTGACCACCATCCACTAACCACTGAGGTAATGAACGAAGTGACAAAAGAAAAAGGCCACCGCGAGGGTGGCCTTGAGATGAAACGACAGCTTTATAAGATGGTGCCGAAGAGAGGACTCGAACCTCCACGGTTTTACCCGCTAGTACCTGAAACTAGTGCGTCTACCAATTCCGCCACCTCGGCTCAGGGCGCGCAGATTAATCAGACCCGGGGGGTCTGTCAATGAAGAAATCGAAAAATAATACGGGTCGTCGCGAACTTGCCGATGACAAGACGCCTGAGATGCCGAAGAAGGCCAAGGCCGGCGGTTTCAGCTGGGGCCGCAAGACGGCCGACAAGGCGGACTGGAAGACAGCGGATGCCGAGTTCGCAGCCGAGTCGACCCGCTACGCCAGCCCACTGCCGAGCCGCAACCACATCCTGAAGACGCTGGTCGAATCCGCCGAGCCGATGACGCTCGACGAACTGATCGCCCACTTCGGCCTGAAGAAGCTCAACGAGCAGGAAGCATTCGCCAAGCGTCTGGTGGCGATGGCCCGCGAAGGCCAGCTGGAAGCGGCGGATCGTCGCGGCGCCTATCGCCCGGTGCTGACCGAGAACGGCCAGACCATCGAAGCGGTGCCGCGCTCCGGCATCCTCGTCGACGGCAAGGTGCTCGCCCATCGCGATGGCTATGGTTTCGTCCAGCCTGATGGCAGCGCCCACGGCGACAAGTCCGGCGACGTGTTCCTGTCGCCGCGCCAGATGAACAGCCTGATGAATGGCGACCGGGTGCGCGTGCGCGTCACCGGCACCGATGCCCGCGGACGCCGCGAAGGCTCGCTGGTCGATGTGCTCGAACGTGGCACCTCGCAGGTCGTCGGTCGTCTGCATGCCTCGAGCATCGGCGGCGGCGGCATCTTCACGGTGATCCCGAGCAACCCGAAGCATCCGGAGCTGGTGGTGCCGTCGACTGAACTCGGCGGCGCCAAGCCGGGCCAGATGGTGGTCGCCGAACTGACCGCACCTCCGGGCGACCGGACCATGCCGGTGGGCCGCATCGTCGAGATCCTTGGCGACCACATGGCGCCGGGCATGGAGATCGCCGCGGCGATCCGCGCCCACAAGCTGCCGTTCGAATGGCCGCAAG
>NZ_JAHFRY010000067.1 GCF_023266035.1 Nevskia sp. | reverse complement strand
CGTCCAGCCATGCCGTGGCTGGCGATGACTGGGCGAGCTTGCTGGCCGCTCGCGAAGCCGTGAAGAAGGAACTGGAAACCCTGCGCGCCGCCGGCACCATCGGCTCGGCGCTCGATGCCGATGTCGCGATCTATGCGGACGGTGCTGCGCTCGATGCGCTGACCAAGCTGGGCGACGAACTGCGTTTCTGGTTCATCACCTCGGATGCATCGGCGCAGCCGCTGTCGCTGAAGCCGGCAACAGCCAGTGTCGCCAAGCTCGAGAACGGCCAGACGATCTGGATCGCGGCGACGGCGACCACCGCCGACAAGTGCGGCCGCTGCTGGCATCGCCGTCCGGATGTCGGCTCGCACGCCGCGCATCCGGCGCTGTGTGGGCGCTGTATCGAGAACATTGATGGCTCAGGCGAGGCACGCCACCATGTCTGAGCCCCAGGTGAAGCCGGCCTTCGACAATCTGCGCCTGCTGTGGATCTCCGCATTCGTCATTGCGGTGGATCAGATCAGCAAGTATTTCGTCGGCGAGGCGCTGGTGCTGTACGACTCCATTCCGGTGATCGAGCACTTCAATCTGGTGCGCCTGCACAACACCGGCGCTGCGTTCTCAATGATGAATCAGGCGCCGGCGGCGATGTTCATCTTGCTGAGTGCTGCGGTCAGCATCGGCATCCTGTGGTGGCTGAGAGTCAACCGTCACGGCCAGGTGCTGAATGCGCTGGCCTTCGTGTTCGTGCTTGGCGGCGCGCTCGGCAATGCGATCGATCGGGCCACGCGTGGCTATGTGCTCGACTTCATCCAGTTCTTCGTCGGCGACTGGCATTTCGCCGCGTTCAACGTGGCTGACATGGCGATCACGCTAGGCGCCGGCCTGATGATTCTCGATCTGCTGGTGCAGGCGCTGAGCCGGACCAAGGCAGACAAACCGACTTAGCGGCGGCTCACTTCGCCCAGCACTGCTTGTACATCTGATCGGCGTCGACCGGCGAGGTCGCGCCGCGCTGGCCGGTGGAATACAGGCACAGCGTGCCGCAGACGAAATCGCCGGCAACCTGCGAGTTCTGCGGCTCGGCGATCAGCACCCAGGAAAACCGGGTCGATGCCGCGGCGTTGGTCGAGCAGCGCGAGAACGCGCCGGTGCCGACCCCGGCCAGGCTGACGCGATAGATGCTGGTGCTGGTGGTGCCGGTATGCATCTCCCCGGACGAGTCGATGTACAGCGCATCGGCTGGATAACCGAGCAGACTCAGGCGCGAGGCGTAGGTCTTGCGGTCACTGAACCAGGCTTCCTGCTGCTGCGAAATCTGGCTCAACACGGTCTTGGCGACGACCCGATTGGTACGCACCGAATACTGCCGGAAAGACGGCAGCGCCACCGTCGCCAGAATGGCGACGATGACCACGGCAACCATCAGCTCAATCAGCGAAAAGCCGCGCGTCTGCGACATGAGTGACCGGGGCCTGGGAATCACGGTTTGGAGGGCGTCATTGTGCCACCGGACGCTCTTCATCCTCACGGCGTTCGCGCCAGAACGTGCGATAGATCAGCGGAACGGTCGTACTGAGCGTCTCGGCGTTGATGATGGTGAGCTGCGGCGTCAACGCGGTTGCTTCGCCAGCGATGCCGGGTGCCTTCGCAACCGCACTTCGGGCATAGCCATCGCCATCGTTGATGAACTGCGTCACCGACGGCCGACCATCGATCAGGTTGATGCCATAGAGCCGGCTGCTGCTTTCATTGGGGCTGCAACTGGTGCTGCCACTCGGTGGAGACACGAAGGTCGAGAAGCTCACCGTGCTGCCGATGGTTACCGGCGCCGACACCACTTTCTCGCCACTGTTCGGCAATTGCAGGCGCCAGCCGTTGACGGCATTAGCGCCGACGGTGCAGGCCGTGCTGCTGGCGGTGGCGCAAGCGGTGGTGATGTCGGTAAGGTTGCTGGCGCGGAGCAGTCGCGCATCGGTTTCGCTGGCGATCACGCCATTGACGCCGGTGGTATCGGTGAGCGACTTGCCACTGATCGTGTCGCGGTCGCGGATCGTGTACAGCGCGTTGACGGTGCTGGTGTTGAACGGATCCTCGCGATCGCCGCTGCCGATCACCACCGCGTCGAAGCCGCCGCTGGCATCGCGGCCCGGCGCGTAGTCCGGGGCGTGGAAGAAGCGGCGGTCGCTGGCATTGGTCAGATCCGGCGCGGCGGCGCCGACCGGATGGCCACGTCCCAGGCTGGCGATCGGGCCGATGGTCCAGGCGTTGCGATCGGTACCAGGGAAATCGGCGCGCCAGACTCTGCCACCGGTGTCGCCGACGTAGAGGCGATCGGTGATGCCGTCGCCATCGGTATCGAGGGCCGAGACATCGGAAGCGATGCTGTCCTGCAGCAGCGGATGGGCGAAGGTCTTGGTACTCGCGTTGTAGGCGGTGATGCTGGTGCTGGCGCTGCGGTTGGCTTTCCAGATCAGTTCGCCGGTCACCGCATCGACGATGAACACGGCATTGCCGCTGCTGTCGTCGACGCCGACCTGGGCAGTGACCACGGCATTGCGGCTGTTGTTGAGATCCTTGCCGCTGCGCACGCCGCTGGCATTGACGCCGCCGTTGTAACCGCCGCCGAACAGCAGCACCGGGCGGGTCACTTCCGTGCTGGCCGTCGTGCCGGTGCGATAGCGGATGCGGCCGACGACAGGCGCACCGAAGGTCATCGCCAATTCAGCGAACTGTGCCGCCGAACCGCTGACCAGGCCGGGTGCCGACGCGGTGGCGCTGTACAGACCGTCCGGGCCGATCCGCCACATCAGGCTCGGCACGTCCGGGTTGGTGATGTCGAGGCCGTAGTAGTAGCGGCCGCCGCGGCGCAGGCCGAAGAACGCATAAGCGTGATCGTTGGCATTGCTGGCGTTGATGACGCCATCGCTGGGGCCACCTTCGGTCAGGGTGCTGCTGGTGCCGCGATCGATGATCAGCACCGACGGCGCGCCGTCGACGCCATACGGAAACTGCGGCGTGTACTGATCGTCGCGCAGGATCTTCAGGCTGGGCATCGTCGCGCGCGGCATGAACGCCCAGGTCTCGGCACCACTCGGCGCGGCGACAGTGCCGTTGCGCACCGAATGCAGGAAGCCATCGCTGGAGCCGAACAGCACGCGAACATCCGGTGCCGCCGCGGTATAGCCGCTGCGGGCGCCGTAGTTCACCGCCACCGGCCGCGAATGCAGCACCGCGCCGAGCAGCCAGGGACGGCCGGTGACGCCGGTCAAGGTGGCGCCGGTGCCGATCGGACTTGCCGTGGTACCGACATTGAAGCCGCGCGCATGCAGCAGCAGTCCGCGGCGCAGCGTGTCGTCGGCAGCCGTGGTGCCGGTGACGCCGAGATCGATCTTCAGCGCATCACGCACCGTCTGGCTGTCGGCATCGAGCGCGGCCAGCGAAGGCACGTTGCCGGCGCTGAGAGAGTCGTAGTACAGCAGGCGTCGGCCGTCGGCATTGACGCGGCCCGGGTTGCCGCCGCCACCGAACTGGTAGCCGGGAATGTTCTGGCCGGCGCCGCCGAGCTGGGTGTTGCGGCCATCGGCACTGGCGGTGCCGAGCTGGCTGCCGTTGGTCCAGACGGTCAGTGCGCTACTGAGGATGCGGCCATCGCTGGCGATCGCCGCGGTACCGCTGGTGTCGCGGAAGGCCAGCGCGCCGGCGCTGTTCTTGGCGTACTGCAGGCGTTTGACGTTGCCGGTCCAGCCCGGCTTCTGGGCGGCTTTCGGCTGGAACTGGGCGAAGAAGCTCGGTTCCAGCAGGCCGTTTGCCGAAGTCCGGCTGGTGGCGACCACGGCCGAGACCAGCGAGGCGTCGACGACCAGGGTCGGCTTGAGCAGGGAGGCGAAGGTCTGTCCAAGGCCGAGCAGTCCGAGGCTGTTGGCATAGCCCAGTACCGTGGCACCGGCATTGGCGAGCGTCGCCGTGCTGGTCAGCAGGTTCTGGATCAGGAAGAACGAATTCAGATTGATGTCGTTGTTGTTTATGTCCTTGAACGAGTTGGGGCTCGAGGTCTGGCGCACGACGTCGCCGAGCGTGATCGCACCCGTGGCCGGCAGGCCCGGCAGATAGGCGCGCAAGGTCGCGTCGGACTCGCCATCGCGGATGTTGTTGGTCAGCATCACGTTGAGCACGTTCGCGGTTCGGCATTCCAGCGCCGGCTTCAGGTAGTTGCCGTTGGCCTGTTCGATGGTGGTGTCGCGGGTCAGCAGGCCGGTGAGCCCGTCCCAACGGGCCAGCGGCGCGTTGTAGACATCCTTGCCGCCCAGGTAATGCATCAGCTCGGCATAGGCCTCCTTGCCCTGGTACGGCGGTAGCAGCTGGGTCGGCGTGGTCACCGCCGTGCTCAGGATCGCGGTGACCGAGTTCAGCAGATTGGTCGGATTCAGCATGTTGGTCAGCAGGCTGCCGACCTTGTTCAGCAAGAGGCTGACTGCTCCCTGATTCACCAGCGGCGTGAAGCCGACCAGCATGTAGGCGCCGTTGCTGCAGCCGGCGGTAGTTCGGCGCACGCCGGGAATCGTCGCAACCTCGGCGAAGCTGCAGGTACTGCCCGGCGAGCCGGTGGCGTTGCTGCGATCGGCATGCGACACCATGACCGCGACGTTGGTGTTGATCAGATTGTTGAGGATCGCTTCGAGCAGCGAGATCAGATTGACCTGGCCGGCGCTCAGGATGCCGCTGAACGTGGTGTTGAGCAGGCCGATGACCGCGCCTGGAAGCTGGCCGACTACCGTTGTCAGCAGTGGACTGAGCAGCCCCGCGACCAGTTGCCCGACGAAGCCGCTCAGCAGCGGGTTGATGATGCTGCTGAGCAGCGGAATGCCGAGCAGGAAGTTCAGCGTGCCGCAGGTAAGCGTAGAAACGCCCTGGAGCAGAGGCGCCAGCAGGAATCCAACGACCGGGAGTTGGACGACCGGAGACGCAATTCCCAAGATGCCGTAAAGATCGCACAGCGCTCCGGCGCGGCCGGCATCGGTGGTTCCGGTGCCGAGCAGCAGTGTGGTCAGGAACTGGGTCGGATTGCTGGTGATGCCGGCAAGCAGATCGCTCAGGACCACGCTGCTGGTGATGTTGAGGCAGAGCTGCGGCGCATCCGGGTTGTTGGGATTGCTGGTCTGGGTCAGCACGCTGTTGCAGATGCCGAGCAGGTTCAGATCGAGCACGATCACCGTGTACGGCGGCTGCAGCGTGTTGGCGAGCGGGTTGTTGTAGATGTCGATGTCGTCGGCGTGCGAAGGCAGGCCGGCGCACAGCATCATCAGCGTCACCAGAAACGCCGGGAACCAGCGCCTCAGCTTCGTGGACCGGCGTCGTGACAGGTTCATTGGTAGCTCACGCCGGTTGGTTTCGCATGCAGCTTCAGCACGCCTTGCACGACTTCGGCGGCACCGAAGCCATTCACCGAATGGTCGTAGCCGCCGGTCACCGTGAAGCGCGCGTAGTCATAGGAACGGCCGCTGTTGCCGGCGCCGCGCAGTGCCGCGGCGCTGAGGAACTCGGGGTCTTCGCGGAGCACCTTGGCGTAGGTCCAGGACTGCAGCGCGGTGTCGCCAGGGGCAGCGAGGCTGGAAGTGCTGCAGGTGAACGGCAGACTGTCCGGTGCCGAGCCACTGCTGCTGGGCACATAGCAGGCGCTGTAGCCGGCGCCGTTGCCGATGCTCAGGTTGCCGTCGTTCTGGGTGACGCCATCCGCGATCGCCTGAGCCGATTGCAGCGCGTTGACCCGGCTTTCCGCGTTCTGCGACAGGCGCAGCTCGGTCTTGCTGCCGCGCATCGCGGCGAGGCCGAGCAGGGTCAGCACGCTGAGGATCAACAGCGCGGTGGCCAGCGCGGCACCGCGCTGCGCATGTCTCATCGAACGTTTCATCGCGTTGCTCCCGCGGTGCTCGCACTGCAGGGTCCAAGATCGCCGACCGGATTGCGCAATTGCACGGTCGTCGAATAGACCCGGCGGTGGAAGCTGTCGGCCTGCGCCTGGGTGCGCTGGTAGTCGCCGAAGTTGAAAGTCTTGTCGTCGGTGTAACCGCCGTCGATATCGGTGCTGCGCACCAGCAGCCAGATTCTTGCGGTGATCGCGGTCTGGGCCAGCGCATCGGCGTCGGGGTTCGAGGTGTAGGTGTCGACGACGCAGTCGTTGTCGGAATCGAGCCCCCATTCGATCTGCAGGTTCTCGACGCCATCGGCCAGGCATTCCACCGCCATCGAGGCGCCCGCGACCTGCTGCAGTTCCATGCGGCACAGCGCCGGAATGCCGTCGCCTACCGTCTCGGCATAGCTGCGAATGAAGTAGACGCGTGGCTGGTATTTCCAGAACGTCACCGGCGCCTGCAGCGGCGCATCGGTACTGGTGGACATCTGGTAGGTCGCGCTATTGCCGTTCTGGATCAGCGAGCCGACCGTGCCGTTGGTCTTCAGATAGAAATTCCCGGCGCGCAATTGCACGCTGGAACCGCTGCTGATGTCGGCCGTCGCCTGGCCGGCAACCCGGCGGATCGCGACGATGTCGGTGTTGGCGGCCACCGGCGTGGTCGCGGTGCCCAGGCAGGGAAAGGCGCTGCTGACCGTGGTCGCCGACGAATGATTTCGGAACTCGACCCGCCGCTGCAGTTTGAAAGCCCACCAGGGTGAAGTGGCATCGGAGCCGCAGTCGTTGCTTGGCTGCGTGCCGATCGCCACCGTGATGTTCGAGGCGCCATAGATGCCGCCATAGAAGCCGGCCATGCTCAGATCGCGGGCCAGGCTGTCGAGCGCGAAGCGGGCGCTGTCCTGCATGTGGGCAACGGTTTCGGTCTGCCGGAAGCTGCGGCTGTTCTGGCTGAACACGGCGAGAATCGCCACCAGCACGATCAGCCCGAGAGTGATCGCGATCATCAGCTCGACCAGCGACAGGCCGCGCTGTTTCGTTCTCGCAAGCATCGAGCGGCTCATGGCGTGGCCGCCGCGATGCACTGGCCGCTGTGATCGTCGATCACCGTGCGCATGACGATGATCCGGCGCAGGCGGGTATCGGTGCCGGTGGTCGTGATGTCGTCATAGGAGGCATTGCTGCTGCCGCAAGAATTGTTCGCCGGATCGCTGGCGTCGTTGGGATCTGCCGGTGGCAGCGGCGTGATGCCGCGCCAGGCGATGGCGATCGTGTAGACGCCGCAGGGCGCGTTGCTGTTGGTGATGCAGGCCGTCGGTTCGCTCAGGCCACCGCTGGCCGCGCCGGCACTGACTTCCACGCCGCCGAACAGCGCCCGCGACCACTCGTAGCGATCGAAGGCGACGACCTGCGCCGGCGTGCAGGCCGGTGTGCCGCTGCTGCCAGTGGTGGTGCAGGCGGTGCCGGGGGCAGCGGGCGCAGTCGCGAGGCTGATGCCGGCGCTGGCGTCGGTGAGGTAGTCGGCGCCGCGGCTGGGATTGGCGCGGATCCGTTCGATCAGATCCTGGGCCAGGGCCGCGGCCTGAGTGCGCTGCACGGCGTCGAAGTTCGATTTCTTCGCATAGGCCTGCAGGCCGGCGACGCCGAGCAGGCCAACCGCTACCACGAACACGGTGATCATCACCTCGATCAAGGTGAAGCCGCGTGCTGCGCGCTGGCCGGAAACGGATGGCATCAGACGCTGCAACCGGTATCGCGGGCGAGCCGGATGCGGCCGTTCGGATCGATGCTGACGCGCCTGCCGTCGAAGTTGCTGTCGCCGGTCTTGCACAGCCGCAGGTTGACCCGCGAGCTGGCGCCGAGACGGCCGGATGGTTCGAACTGGACGACGCTGGTCGAGGTGGGATCGACGAGGTAATTGAGCGCGCCATCGATCGGCTCGCCGACCGAAAGAATGTCTGCCGCCACGGTCGGCTTGCTGCCAGAGGTGTTCGGTGCGCTGTCGCGATAGGTCACCCAGCCGTTGGCCCAGCTCGCAGTGCTGCCGCTGGCGCATTGCGGATAGCTGGCGCTGGTGCCGGCCGCACGCGGGCACAGCGTGACGGTGTTGTTGCGGCTGATCGCTTCGGCGCGGGCCTGAACCATCGCGCCATAAAGCGCGGCTGCGGCGTCGCCCCGGGCGCCGGACAGAAAGAAGCTGCGCAGCCCAGGACCAGCAAGCGCCATCAGCACCGCGGCAATAGCCACGACGATCATCAGCTCCAGCAAAGTGAAACCCCGTTGTGCGGACATGACCTGAACAGCAGCGGAAAGTCGTCGGACGTTAGCCTGATTCCTGTCGCCCCGGAATTGCGATACCGCACTGCCGGACCAGCGGCTCCGGCGCGCGGATGAAGGGCGTCAAGGCAATGCTTGCAGCCTTCAGCGCGTCCAGCAATCGCCCCCGGCAGCACTTCCGGCAACGGGCAGGCGCCGGCCGGCCGAGTCGATGCTCAAGGAGGTGCAGGCGCCGTCCTCGGCCTGGCTGTTGACGGCGGTGGCGACCAGTCGGAAGCGGCGCGTGGTCAAGGCGGCGTCGCCGGTTTCGAGGCTGATCTCGTACAGGCTGCGGTCATCACGCGCCGCCTGCACCTCGCCGCCGGCGGTGATGGCGTAGCCGCTGAGATCATTCATCGCGGCATTGCTGCCGGCCAGATGAAAATTGAAGTTGGTCGGATAGGCGCCGGTTTTCAGCAGCTCCACTTCCATCTTCGCAGCGAGATCGACCAGCGCCGCGCGGGCTACGGCGCGATGCGTGCGCAGCACCTGACCGCGATAGGCGGGCAGGGCGATCGTGGCCAGCAGCGCCAGAATCACGACCGCGATCATCAGCTCGATCAGGGTGAAACCCCGCTCCTGAGCCCGGGAACGCATCAATGCCCCGGCTTGAAGACCCAGCCGGGCAGCACGGTGCCGTCCGGGCGGCGATGGCTTTTCTGCACATGCTCGTCCGGGTTGAGCTTGCCGGGATCGACGTCGAGCAACAGATCGCCATCGTCGGCCTGGCTGCTCTGGGCGTCGGCGGTCAGCGTGTAGCGCAGCGGATCGGGCGTCACGACCAGGCTCAGACGGTAGAGATCGTCGTCATCGCAGTGGTGCGGATCGTCGGTGTAGCCGAGCACGGTCAGGCTGGCGCCCGGGGGTGGGTACCGGCCGCTGCGGGCATAGAAACTTTCCATTCGTTGCTGGGCGTCGATCAGGCAGGCGGCGCCGGTGTTGCGCGCCGACTTCTGCCGGTAGGACTGGTAGCTCGGCAGCGCGATCGCCGCCAGCACGCCGACAATCGCCACTGCGATCAGCAGTTCGATCAGGGTCATGCCGCGCGGTGGGCCGAACTTCGAAAATTTCATTGATTCCGATGCGTCTGTCGCCAATCGATCTCGCCGGAACGAACACCGCCCGACACCCGTACATCTTGCTGCACCACGCTGCCGCGGGAGGTCTGTACGTTGACCGTGACCACAGACAAACCGCTGCCGTCGCTGTCATCGACATGCAGAGATGGTGCCGAACCAAGCCCCAGACCGAGATCGAAGATGCCGGCGCTGCTGTCGATCTCGGCGTTGCTGACCGTGACCCGGCGAACGCCGAACGCCGGCCGTTGCGCGCGCGGAGCGCCGGTCTGGAAGTTGAACCCGAACAGGCGGCCGTTTCCGTCGCCCGAGCACAGCGATGCCGATGGCGTGTAGCTGCTGGCGAACAGCAGGCCATCGATCAGCGCCGTGCGGCTGATGCTGCGTTCGGCCGCCGTGGTCGACGAGGTGCTCAAGGTGTAGCGCCAGCCGCCGCCGGCCACGACCGCGTCGATCAGCTGCAGCTCGCTGCTCGCACCGCTGACGCCGGACACCGCGCCGGACGGCGTGACCACTGCGCTGCTGGTATCGATCAGATTGGCGAATGCCGGTGTGGCGCTGGCCGGGGCGTTGTCGATCAAACCGAACAGCGCCTGCTCGGCACTGCTGGTCTTGTCGCCCGGTGCCAGGAAGCGGCCGGTGCCGGACAGCACCCAGCGGCGACCACCGCGATCCTGGGTCAGCGACGGCGCCGCCAGCAGTGGCCGCCGGGTATCGAACAGCACCGCCGGCGTGCGCCATCCGGAAGGATCGTTGCCTTCGCTGTCGGCGAGGGCGGCCAGATTGAAATCGAGCTTGAACAGCTTGCCGGTCGGTGCCGCCGTGCTGCCGCTGGCGATGCCGAAGTACAGGGCATCGGCGCGGAAATTCAGATCCCAGTCGACGGCCACCGGATCGCCGACCAGGCTCAGCGGCGCGCCGGACATGGGGTCGCTGCCGAGATCGTAGGCGCCGTTGTAGATCAGCGTGTCGGCCACCGGGATCGAACTCAGCAATAGCCGCTTCAGATCGATGCCAAACAGAAAGCCGTCCTGGTTGCTGGTGGCGCTGGACAGATTGGTCGGGCCGCTGCCGAACACCAGATACCAGCGGTCCTCGGCCGGCGGCGCGGCACTGCTGGCGTTGCGTCTGGCAAACGCGGCGACGGCCGGGTTCGAGGTGGTGTAGCCGAGTCGGCCGTTGCGATCGCTGTACTCGGCGATCAGTACCGGCGGCTGTTCCGGATCGGTGACGTCGAGCACCACAAAGGCCGAGCGCGTCGTCAGCGTGCTGCTGCTGCCGAGGCCCGCAGCGAAATCGCTGACCGCCGCGCGGTTGCTGCCGCCGGCATCGACATTCGCGATCGTCACTGGTCCGCCGCCGAGCCGCATGCCGATCACCAGCAAGGTGCCCCAGCCGTTCGGGTGCGTGGCGTCGTCGGCAAACGCACGGACATCGAAGGCGCGCGGCGAGCCATCCATCGTCCACAGATGGCCGTAACGGGGATCGGCGAGCCAGCCGAGTTGCGGCAGCAGATTGAACGGCGCGTAGGCCCACAGCTCGCTGCCGAGCGGATGCGCAGTGGCGCTGCTGCTGTCGCTGGGCGTGGTCAGAAACTGTTTGGTCGACGCCTGATAGAAGCCGGCGTTGAACGCATGCAGCAGGCCGTCGTTGGCGCCGACGTAGACGACGTTACGGCGGCCGCGATAGCGGTTGAAGAACTCGGCGTAGGTCCGGTCGCCATAGATCAGGTCATAGGCTTCCGCCGGTGCGGCCACCGTCAGCGGCACCGAGTTGACGATGTCGCCGAGGCGCAGCACTTCCGGCCGGCCGTCGCCATCGTCGTCGACCGTGCGGTTGCGCAAGCTCGGGAATTCCTCGCCGCGCGTGTAGCGGATCAGCTTCTCGGCCGCCGCCGCGCTGCCGACATTGAGCAGGCCGTAGCGGCCAGCGCCGAAGTTGGTGGGACTCAGTGCCAGTTGTTCGCCTGCTTCGGCGCGGCCATCGAGATCGAAGTCCGCGAAGGTGAACAGGTAGCGGCCGCTGGACGCCGGCGCCGAGTAGTCGCGCTGAGTGACCACGTCGCTGACCGCCGACAAGGCCCGGCGCGCGTTCCAGATCGTCCGCAGCGTGCTGAGGTCATCGATCACCGTGAACGAGTCCGGGGCGCTGCTCGGGTCCGCCGAGTAGCGGCGGAAGCGGCTCAGGCGCTGTTCGGCGTCGTAGTACAGCTCGACCACCGGATCGCCGGCCGCCGAGTAATCGGCTTCATCGAGCCGGGCGTTGCCGTTGCCGTCCTCGCGCAGGCGGCCGTCACGGTCGACGAACAAGGCCTGCAGGTTGCCGACCCAGACCAGCTTGCGGCCGGCGCTGTCGCTGCGGCTGAGGTTGTAGCTGGTCTGATAGATCGCGCCGGGGCCAGCGCCCGAGCCGGACAGCACCGCAGCAACGCCACCGCTGCCGCCGCGCCGCAGGATGCTGTTGAACACCGCGCCGAGCCGATCCTTGAGCCGCGCAGGATTGGCCAGCGCGAAGTAGTTGTCGGGAATGCAGTCGGCGCCGCCGGCATCGCTGCTGTTGTCCAGATGATCCCAGGCGGTGTCGCTGCAAGTGCTGGCGCCGGTGCCGGGCGATGGCAGTGGCGCCGCGGCGCCGGCCGGGTAGTCGTAGCCGCCGTACTTGGCGGCGTAGAACAAGGGCGATTCCAGGACCCTGCCGGGACCGGCACCCGGCGTATAGCTCGATACCTTCGGTCGGGACCAGCGCTCGCTCCCATCCTGTACCTGCGCCGCGGCCAGCAGATTGCCGTTGTCACCGCGCTGGCGGCGGACCAGTCGCTGCACGCCATTGCCGCTCACGGCTCCGGAGATCGTGTAGCCGAACAACGCGGTGTCGGCATCGCGGCCTGCGATCAGCTCGACTCTTACCAGCACTTCGTCTTCGCCGATGCTGCGGGCGAGCTGGCCATCCGTCGTGCACAGCACCGTCGAATCCGAGCCAGCGCAGATGTCCGGTCCGGCCGGTGCCTGCAAGTCCTGCATGCAAGCGGCGCCGACGCACCAGCTGAGCATCTGCAGCAGATCGCGCTGCTGGCTGCTGCCATAGCTGGCGTCGTTCCAGGCGATCAGGAAGCTGCCGGCGCGGCCATCGCTGCTCAGCGCGCGGCCGTACTGCTGGCCTGAAGACGCGCGGATCGCGCCCGGCGTCATGCTGCCGTAGCTGCAACTGCGCCACTGGCTGTCGTCGAGCGTCGGTGTCGGCAGCGGATTGGCTTCGCAGGCCGGCGTGATGCTCAGCCGGCCGGCCGAAGTCGATACCGGAATGGCCGGCAGCGCACCGCTGAACTGCAGGCCGTAATTGCGTGCCCGCTGCTGGCCAGCCGAGGCTGGAGCGCTGCCGTTGTCCGGTCGCAGATCGCCGGTCCAGGCGCGCTGCGCGAGACCGGCGATCAGATAGCTGCCTTCCTGCGCCGGTGCTGCGGGGCAGATGCCGCGCGCCTGCGACAGCGGGCCGAGCGTCTTCACCGAGCAGCGGTCGGCATTGGTCGCCGGGCTGTTGCCGAGCGGCGTCGGGCCGATGCGGCCGAGCAGCGCCGGGCCGGCCAGTGATTCATTGCTGCCGATGGCATCGGTCGCGCTGGCGGCGATCGCACCGCCGAGCGCTGACACCGGCGGAATCTCGTCGCTGTCGAAGGAGTTGCTGCCGCTGGCCAGCATCACCACGCTGCATTCGGCGCAGTGCTCGGTGTGGGCGTAGGCATCGCGCCAGGTCGCGGTCGGCAGGCCGGGCAGGCTGCGGGCATCGTCGCCGATGAAGGCGGTGGTCGGCGCCGGTTCGCCGGCGATGTAGCGGAGGATCTCCGCGTAGATCTCGGCCAGCGGATTGCCCCAGCCGGTGCAGGTATTGCTGCCGCTGCCCGGGTTGTCGAGCACCGGCCCGCTGCTGCCGCGATTGATCGTGTTGCCATCGCAGTCGCTGTAGCCGGCGCTGCCGTCGGTCGAGCGGTAGCGCGCGATGCGCAAGCGATCGACCGTGTTGACGATGCCGGCCGCGCCATCGGCACTGATGCAGAACTGCCCGGTGGCCAGATTGATCTCGTCACCGGCCGCGCAGTTGCCGTCGCCGTTGCCCACAAGCGGCCCGGCATTGCGCCGCAACTGGCCGCCGGAACGCGGCTTCGCATAGCTGCCGGATAACAGGCCGAACTGCAGCTGGCCGTCTTCACCAAAACGCTGCAACTGGCCGGCCGGCTTCAGGCCGTTCGGATATTGGCGGCAGTAAGCCTCGCGCTGCGTTGCCGGCGCAGCCGGATCGCAGACTTCGGCACGGACCAGATACTCGCCTTCACCGAGGCTGGCCGCCGCGCGGGTCGGCTGATCGGCCGAACCGGATTCCTCGTTCCACAGGCATTCGCGCGTTTCGGCCGCCGCCCACAGCCGGAAGCTGCCGCGCGCCACCCGCAGCTGCGGGGCGGCGGTAGAGGACGCCGAATCGGCATCGCCACCGGCAACGAAGCTGACATTGCAGAACGACAGGCCGGGGGCGCCAGCGTCCTGTGTGAACGGGGTGTAGAGGTTGGCGTCGGCGCCGTCGTAGAACTTCGCCCAGGCGTGGAAATCAGCCGGCACGTAGCTGCGTTCGAGCACCGTCACCGTCGAGCTGTCGGTGCTGCGGCGGCCGCCGTAAAGCGCTGCGCGCAACACATCGAGCCGACTCATGCTCAGCCAGTTCAGGAAGTTGCCGCTCCAGTTGCCGGCCGCAGCAGCAACGCATTGATGCCGGGATTCACCGCCGGCCGCTGCCATCGCCTTGAACCGGCCACCAGCGTAGGCGTAGCAGAGCGACGGGTCGAAATAGCCGAGGTAGTCGAGCGCATTGCGATAGCCGGTATCGAGCAGGCCGTCACCGTCGAGATCGCTGACATCGTCATAGGCGCGCCGGTAAAGCTGCTCGTCGACCGACAAGCCGAGCATCACGATCGGCACCGCGCTGGTGCCCGAGGTCAGCGGCTGGGCGACGTAGCTGGCAGCGGTTTCGTTGGACAGGCTGGCCATGCTGACGCTGCCGTCCTGAGCGACGATCGCGCCGGGCAAGCTGGCAACGCCGATCGGGCCCGTCAGCCAGGCCGCGATCCGCAGACCTCGCGCCAGCCGGCTCATCGACCCCTTCATCGGCGGATCACGTAGCGGTAGACGGCAGCGGTGTCGGTGCTCGCTTCGGCACCGTCACCGCGTTCCGTGCCGCGGCTGCGAACGTAGAAGAAGGTCTGACCACCACCGCCGGCAACCCCGATGCCGGCGCCGGCATAACCGGCCGCCTGGGCTTGGCCGGCACCACTGCCGGCGCTGGTGTACAAGCGCCGCACGGCGACTTCGCCGTTGATCTGCACGCCGAGCGTGCTGCGCAGATCGCGGCTGTAGACGGCATCGGTATCCATGGTTCGCGGGTCGAACACCAGTTCGCTGTCCGGCTCGATGCACCAGTTGTCCGGGCCGTTGGCGCCGTCGCGATTGTTGATCGTGATCCCGACCGGCAGCGCCGCGGTGAACTCGGCATTCGGCACCTGGCCGCCGATCGCCGCAGGCCAGCCGCCGTTGCGGCACAGGCGTTCGATCAAGGAGCCGACCTGCATACGCGCGATTTCGGAAGCCTCGAAGGCTTCGGCGCGCAGCGCGCCGTTGCTGCCGGATTTCACTTCCAGCCCGGTGCCGCGGATCGCCGCCAGTGCGACCAGGGTGAGCAGCACGAGAAAGACGATCGCCGTGACCAGCGCATAGCCGCGGCTTGGCTGCGAACGCGGCGTCATCCGCGCACCCGATTGCGCAGCTGGATGTCCTTGACCACCAGGCGCCGCTGGAAGCGGGCGGTCTCGACGCTGTACTTCAAGCTGCAGGCCGAGCTGGCCGGGCCGTAGCAGCGATCGGCGGCGATCGGGTATTGCTGCGTGTCGGTATAGCGGTCCAGTTCGTCGCCGCGGGCGATGAAGGCGACGCGGACGCTCAGCACCTGCTGCCAGTTGCTGATCTCGGCGGCGTTGCGATAGGCATCGACCTGGCCATCGTCATCGCTGTCGACGCCGTAGCTGAAGCTCAGCATTTCGATGCCGTCGACCAGTTGCTCGGCCTGCAGGCTGTCGCTCTGCAGGCGCAGCATGTTCAGGGTCGGCACCGGGCCGCGGCCGAAATCGATGTTGCGCAGGTAGAACAGCAGGGTCTGGTACTGGTAGCTGAGCACGCCGTCCTCGGCGACGCCGGGGATGTCGACGCTGATCGCCCGCAGGCGGTTGGCGTCGTTGGTGACGTCGAACAGCACGGCCCGCTGGCCGACCTTGGCGCGCAGGTAGTACTTGCCATTGGTCTTCAGCGCATTGCCAGCACCACTGGCGCCGAGCTGGGCGGTGGTCACATAGGCATCGGGATTGGCGTAGCGCACGGCCAGCACGTCACTGCCGGACACGTAGTCGCTGAGGCAGCCGGCCGGCAGGCCGAGCGGTGCCGAGACGCCGCCGGCATAGCCACGCACGCCGCTCGCGGTATCGAGGATCCAGGCGTTTTCGCAGCCGCCCGGGCCGTTGTAGACCGGCGCACCGATCAGACCGACCTGAGCCGGTTCGACACCGCCCCAGAGGTCGGCCAGACGCAGGTTGCGGCCAAAGTAGTCGACGGCGATGCGGATGTTCTCCTGCGTGCGGCTGGCGCTTTCCTGCACCCGGTAGCCTTGTTTGGAGTTGATGAACACCTTGGCGATACCGGCCAGCACCAAGATGCCGAGCACCAGCGCGACCAGCAGCTCGACCAGCGAGAAGCCGGCCGCACGCGATCGGCGCCGGCAGATGCTCATGGCACGAAGCCGAGCCGCAGGCAGCGCAACTGGCTGCGGCTGTCGCTGCAATCGGTGCCAGTGGCGCCGGTGCGGGCGGCGTCCCAGTAGATGGTGACGATACGCAGCGCAGTGTCGCCGCAGCCCGCTTCGCAGCGCACCGACAGCCGGCCGCCGGGCAGGATCGCCCTCGGCCCGTTCTGCAGGTTGGCGGTGTCGGCATCGGCCGACAGCTGCGCGTAAAGCATCGCCAGATCCCACTGCGCCTGCTGGCGGGGTGAGCAGCGAGCGCCACTGGCACCGCAGTTGGTGCCGGCGCTTGGCGCCGAGGCATCGGCGGCCAGCAGGTAATCGCCGGCGAGCACCGCCTGGCGATTGGCGCGCATCCGCTCGATCAGCGCCTGGGCCAGTGTCGAGGCCTGGGTGTACTGGTAGGAGATCAGGTTGTTGGCCAGCGCCGCCGACTGCAGACCGGCAATGCCGAGCAGACCGATCGCCAGCACCAGCACGGCGACCATGACTTCGACCAGGGTCAGGCCGGCGACGGCGCGTGGGCTGCCGTGCTTCACAGGTTCGGACAGGCAGTGCCGCCGCTGCCTGGCACCAGCGCCGGATTGCAGATGCGGGGCCGGCCGCCGGGGCTGATCACCACGCGTCGCTCGTAAGAGGAATCGCTCTTGGCGACCACCTTGAAGTTGCCGAGCTTCGAGGCACGACCAAGGCCATCGTAGGCCAGCGTGTTGACGTAACCGCTGCTGCCGCCACTGATCGACGCACAGGTCGACAGCGGCAGCTCGACTTTCAGCAAGGACTCGGTGGCATCGCGCCGGCCGTTGTCGTTGTCATCGAGATACATCAGATAACCACGATCCCAGCCGATGCTCGCACCGATGACACAGGTGGCACTGTCAACGGTTTTGCACAGCACCACCGAGCGGTCACGCTTCAACGCTTCGCTGCGCGCGGCAAGCAGCACGGTCAGCATGGTATTGGCGCTGGTCACCGCGCAGTTCTGGCGTGCCATCGCGCCGAAGCTGGGCAGGCCGACGGTCACCAGGATCGCGACCACGGTCAGCGTCACCATCAGTTCCAGCAAGGTGAAACCCTTGTTGTGAACCGCTGATTGCATGGGCTGAGCGGATTCCGGCAGGTCGATGAGACCAACGCCGGAATCATAGCCGGGCGCGGCTCGCGATCAACGGCCGCGCCTGCGGGACAGATTTACTGGCGCTGCCTCAGGCCAGCAGCCTGCTCGCCTTGTGCAGGGCCTTGGCCAGCTGTTCCAGATCCTCGCGATTGTTGTAGGCCGCTAGCGAGGCCCGCACCGTTGCCGGCACGCCGAAGCGCGCCATCAGCGGCATCGTGCAGTGATGGCCGGTGCGCACGGCGACACCGTACTGATCGAGGATGGTGCCAATGTCCTGCGCGTGGCCGCCGTCCATGACGAAGGCGAGAATGCCGCCCTTGTTCTTCGCGGTGCCGATCATCCGCAAGCCAGGCACTGCTGCGAGCAACGCAGTGCCTTCGAGCAGCAAGGCATGCTCGTGGGCCGCGATCGCGTCGAGACCGACCGAGGCGATCCAGTCCAGCGCCGCCGCGAAACCGACCGCGCCTGCCATGTCCGGCGTGCCGGCTTCGAAGCGATACGGCGCTTCGTTCCAGGTGCTTTCCTCGAAGCTCACGGTACGGATCATGTCGCCGCCGCCATGCCAGGGCGGCATCGCGTCGAGAATCGCCCGCTTGGCGACCAGGCAGCCGAAGCCCGTCGGGCCATAGGCCTTGTGCGCCGAGCAGGTGTAGAAATCCGCGCCCAGCGCCGGGAAATCGATCGCGATGTGAGCGACCGACTGCGCGCCATCGACCAGCACCGGAATACCGCGTGCCTTCGCCGCCGCGATCATCTGCTCGACCGGATTGACGGTGCCGAGCGAATTCGAGACATGAACCACGGCGATGAACTTGGTCCGCTCGTTGAGCAGTGCCGTCCAGCCTTCAAGATCGAGCGAGCCGTCATCGAGCACCGGCGCAGCGACGATCTTCGCGCCTTTTTCCTTGGCGACCAGCTGCCAGGGCACGATGTTCGAGTGGTGCTCCATGCCGGTCAGCAGCACTTCGTCACCGGCTTGCAGACGCGGGCGCAGGAAGCTGTAGGCAACCAGGTTGATCGCCTCCGTGGTGCCGCGGGTGAAGACGATTTCCTCGCGGGCGACCTTGAACCACTGCGCGATGCGATCGCGCGCGCCTTCGTAGGCGGTGGTCGCGCGCTCGGCGAGATCGTGCACGGCGCGGTGCACGTTGGAATTCTTGTGGCGGTAGTAATCGTCGATCGCGGCCAGCACGCTTTCCGGCTTCTGCGTCGTCGCCGCATTGTCGAGATAGGCGAGGCGGCCGCCCCGCACCTGCTCCGACAGGATCGGAAACTGGGCGCGGATCGCATCGATGTCGAAAGCCAGCGCAGGCTGGCCAGTCAAGGGCGCGTTCATGCCTCGAAGTCCACGGTCAGTTCGGACGGCAGATGAAGTGCCGCTTCGATGCGCGTACGCAGCGCCGGCCACTCGATGCGATCGAGGATTTCCAGCGCGAAGGCGCGCAGCAGCATCGCCCGAGCGACTTCCTTGGCAATGCCGCGGCTGCGCAGGTAGGCGAGGGCCACTTCATCGAGCTGGCCGACCGTCGCGCCATGCGCGCACTTGACGTCGTCGGCGTAGATCTCCAGATCCGGCTTGGCGTTGACCTCGGCCTTGCGGCTGAGCAGCAGATTGGCGATGCGCTGCTCGGAATCGGTCTTCTGCGCTCCCGGCTGAACCACGACCTTGCCGTTGAAAACGGCCTTGGTCTTTTCGTCGACCAGACCGCGATAGGTCATCCGGCTGGTGCAATGCGGTGCCGCGTGCACGGCGCGCACATGGTTGTCGATGTGCGAGTTCTTCGCCTGCGCATACAGGCCGGCGACGATGGCTTCGGCACCGGACTCGGCGAGCACGACATCGAGATCGTGGCGGATGAAGCCGCCGCCGAGATCGACGGTCAGCGCTTCGAACTTCGCATCGCGCGACAGCTTGGCGTCGATCCGCGTCACCAGGGTGCCGCCTGCCGCTTCGTTCTGGATGCGGTACAGCGTCAGCTTGGCGCCGCGACCGAGCCGCACATCGAAGAAGTGCGTGGCCAGCCGCTCTCCGCCGCCACCGCTGAAATCGAGCAGTACAGTCGCTTCAGCCTGATCGCCGAGTTCGATGCGATGACGCTGATGGCTCATCGACGCCTGAGCTTCGGCGCGGCTGATGAACAGCACCTGCAGCGGCTTCTCGAGTTTGGTATTGCGATCGAGCCGCAGACGCAGGCCACCGGACGCAAACGCTGCGTTCAGCGCATCGACGCCGGTGGCCGGCGGCGGCAGTTCGCAGGTATCGCTGTGCCAGCGCGAGGTGCTCGGCGCGCCCTGCAGATGACCGTTGATGTAGACCAGCGCATCGGCGTCCGGCAGCAACACGATCGGCAAGCCGTCGGCAGTCGTGACGTCCGGCTCGTAGTTCTGTTCGGCAAGCCGCGACAGATCGCTGTAGCGCCAGTCTTCCTGATGCTTGTCCGGAAAGCCGGAAGCCAGGAAGCGCGAAAACTGCACGCTGCGCGGCGCGCGTTCGGCGGCGGTCAGCGCGTTGGCGTAGCGCTCGAACTGCGCGCTGTAGGTCGCCAGTTCATGGGGCTGGGCGGACACTTACGCAGCCTCCAGCCAGCCGTAGCCTTTCTCTTCGAGCTCCTTGGCCAGCTCCGGACCACCGCTCTTGACGATGCGGCCGCGCGCCAGCACGTGCACGTAGTCCGGCTGCACGTAGTCGAGCAGGCGCTGGTAATGGGTCACCAGCACGGTCGCGCGTTCCGGGCCACGCAGCGCGTTGATGCCGTCGGAGACGACCTTCAGCGCATCGATGTCGAGGCCGGAATCGGTTTCGTCGAGGATCATCAGACGCGGCTGCAGCACCAGCATCTGGAGGATCTCGTTGCGCTTCTTCTCGCCGCCGGAGAAGCCTTCGTTGACGCCTCTGGACAGCATCTTCGGATCGATCTTCACCAGCTTGGCGCGATCACGCACCCAGGCCAGGAAATCGTTCGGCGCGATCTCGGCTTCGCCCTGGTGCTTGCGGCGCGCATTGATCGCCGCCTTGAGCAGGGTGATGTTGCTGACGCCGGGAATCTCGACCGGATACTGGAAGCCCAGGAAGATGCCTTCACAGGCGCGAACTTCCGGCTCCAGATCGAGCAGGTTCTTGCCATCGAACAACACAGTGCCTTCGGTGACTTCATAGCCTTCACGGCCAGCGATGACGTTCGACAGCGTCGACTTGCCGGAGCCGTTCGGGCCCATGATCGCGTGGACTTCACCCGGCTTGATGCTCAGGTTCAGACCCTTGAGGATTTCCTTCTCTTCGACGCGGGCGTGCAGATTGGTGATTTCGAGCAGCATTGATTCGATGTTCTTCATGTTGTTGAAGCCGCGCTGGCGCGGCCATCGGAAATGGAGTGAGTGCGTGGCCGGCTTCAGCCGACAGCACCCTCAAGCGACACCGCGAGCAGCTTCTGCGCCTCGACCGCGAACTCCATCGGCAGTTCCTTGAACACGTCCTTGCAGAAGCCGTTGACGATCATGCTGACCGCTTCTTCCTCACCGATGCCGCGGGCGCGGCAGTAGAACAGCTGGTCGTCGGCGATCTTGGAGGTCGTCGCTTCGTGCTCCAGGGTCGCGGTCGGGTTGCGCACTTCGGTGTACGGGAAAGTGTGGGCGCCGCACTGATCGCCGATCAGCAGGGAATCGCACTGCGTGTAGTTGCGCGCGCCTTCGGCTGAATCGAGGATGCGGACCAGACCGCGATAGCTCTGCTGGCCGCGGCCGGCGGCGATGCCTTTGGAGACGATCGTCGACTTGGTGCGCTTGCCGATGTGGATCATCTTGGTGCCGGTGTCGGCCTGCTGACGATGGTTGGTCAGCGCCACCGAATAGAACTCGCCGACCGAGTCGTCGCCGCGAAGAATGCAGCTCGGGTATTTCCAGGTGATCGCCGAACCGGTCTCGACCTGGGTCCAGCTGATCTTCGAGCGCGCGCCACGGCAGTCGCCGCGCTTGGTCACGAAGTTGTAGATGCCGCCCTTGCCGTCCTCGTCGCCGGGATACCAGTTCTGCACCGTCGAATACTTGATCTCGGCATCGTCGAGCGCCACCAGTTCGACGACCGCCGCGTGCAGCTGGTTCTCGTCGCGCTGCGGCGCGGTGCAGCCTTCGAGATAGCTCACATGCGAGCCTGCCTCGGCGATGATCAGGGTGCGCTCGAACTGGCCGGTGTTGCGTTCGTTGATGCGGAAATAGGTGCTCAGTTCCATCGGGCAGCGCACGCCCTTCGGGATCAACACGAAGGAGCCTTCGGTGAACACGGCGGTATTCAGCGCAGCGAAGAAGTTGTCGGCGAACGGCACCACCGAGCCGAGATACTTCTTGACCAGTTCCGGATGGTTCTTCACCGCTTCCGACAGCGGGCAGAAGATCACGCCGGCTTCCAGCAGCTTCTTCTTGAAGGTGGTGCCGACCGACACCGAATCGAACACCACGTCGACGGCGACGTTCTGCACGCCGGCGAGCATTTCCTGCTCGCGCAGCGGAATGCCGAGCTTCTTGTAGGTTTCGAGCAGCTTCGGATCGACATCGGCCAAGGTCTGCGGGCCGTCCTTCATCGACTTCGGCTGCGAGTAGTAGGAGATCGACTGGTAGTCGACCTTCTGGTAGTCGACATGCGCCCACTCCGGCTCGGTCATCGTCAGCCAGCGGCGATAGGCCTTGAGGCGGAAGTTCAGCAGCCACTCGGGTTCGTCCTTCTTGGCCGAGATCAGACGGATCACGTCCTCGGAAAGACCGGGCGGAACCTTGTCGGCCTCGATGTCGGTGATGAAGCCGGCGCTGTAGAGCTTGCGGCTCGCGACCATCGCGGTCACGTCCCGGACGTTTGCTTCGGCGGTGGTTTGGGGGTTGGCTGCCATCATGGTTGCTGATCCCTGGTTCAATGCGAAAGTGTGTTCATTCGGGGCGATTCATTCGCGGGCGGCGAAGACGTGCAGTGGCACGCTCTTGCCCGGCATGCGCGTGGTCTTAGCGCGCGGCGCGGCCATCTGCGCCAGGGTTACGGCGGACAAGGCCTGACGCACGGCCTCGTCGATCAGGCGCCAGTTCGAGCGCGAGGTGCAGCTGCCTTCGATCGTGCAGCCGCCGCCGTGCTGGGCGCAGGCGGTGATCGCGATCGGCCCTTCGAGTGCTGAGACGACATCGGCCACGGTGATCGTTTCTGCGCCGCGGGCGAGGCGATAGCCGCCGTGAGTGCCGCGCGTCGATACCACCAGCCCGCCCTTGACCAGCAGCTTCAGCAGCTTGGCGACGGTCGGCGCGGCCACGTGCGAGCGGGCCGCCAGCTCCTGCGCGTTCAGACAGGCAGCCGGTTCCAGCGCCAGCGTGGTCATCACGAGCGTGCCGTAATCGGTGAGCTTGGCGATCTTGAGCATGGGTGCAACTCCGATGTTGGCCCGATAGGGGACCGAACTGGTGCGGATTATATCAGCCACGGCCGCGTCGTTTTTTCTGCATCCGCCTGCGCGACAATGAACGGCCGATCACCGACACCGACAAGACCGAATGAGCGAGATCTGGGATGTAGCCGCCGAGCACGTGCACCCGCTGCCGGTCACCGTGCAGCCGGCCGACACCGACGAGATGGGCCACACCAACAATGTCGTCTATCTCGGCTGGCTGGAGCGGGTGGCCTGGAGCCATTCGCATGCGCTGGGCATGAACATGGAGCGCTACCGCGCGCTCGATGCCGGCTGCGTCGCCCGCCGTAACGAGCTCGACTATCTGGCGCCAACCTTCGCCGGTGACGAACTGCTGCTCGGCACCTGGATCATCGACAACGATCAGCGCATCACCATGTGGCGCGGCTATCAGATCATCCGGCCATCCGACGGCAAGACGGTGATGCGCGCCCGCACCCTGTGGGTCTGCGTCGACATGAAGCGCGGCCGGCCGCGTCGTCAGCCGCCGGAGTTTCTTGCGGTCTACAAGCCCGTCGGCGACGGCAGCACGCCAGCCTGACAATTGGGCTGATCAGCGCAGCCAGCGCAGTTCCGGCGGCGCACCGAGCACGGCGCCGACGATCGCGTTCTGGCGGAACTCGCGGCCCAGCGCTTCGGCAAAACCGGGTTGCGGATCGCAGAGCAGCACGCCGACTTCGGCCGGCCAGACGCAGGCCGGGTCCAGCGCCACGCTGGGCAACCAGCGGACGCCGGCCGCATCGATACTTCGTCGAGCGGGTTGCAGGCGGTGACGATCGCCCAGTTGGACTCGATGTCGCAGCGGCTGGCCAGCAGCCGCTCGGTGGCCGCATCGACCGCGCCGACGCGCACTTCGACCGGGCCAGCCGGCGTGCTGACCACGTAGCGGGCCAGGCGATATGCGGCGTGCAGCTTGGCAACTTCCAGCAGCTCGCGCAGCACGGCTGAAAGCTCGGGGATGCGCGCGTTCAAGCTGTGATCGCCGTTCAGCATGGTCAACTGCGCCTTGTGCGTATGGGCATAGCGCAACGCCGCTTCCGGCGACACCACATCGTCGTCCCAGCCGTGAACCACCCGGGTCAGCGCCGGTGGTGGTGGCGGTTCGCGGTCGTAGCCAGGGAAGTACAGCGCCGGGGCGATCAGGAACAGGCCGTCCGGCTCCAGGCCGCCGGCTGCCATCGCCGACACGTAGCCGCCCATGCTGGAGCCAGCCAGCACCAACGCGCCGCGGGCTTTTGGCGCCAGTTCGAGCAACTGCTCGATGCGCCGGTCCGGGTCCATCGTCTGTCTATAATCCGGCGAGATCACCGTATAACCGCAGGCCTCGGCGACTTTTGCCAGCTGGCTGATCTTGATGCCCCAGGGACCGCTTTCCTTGCCGTGGGCGAAGACCAGAAGGTGAGTCGGCAATGGGGCGGGCAGCGTTTGGACAGCAGTCATGGAGACGGGACGTGGGCAAGAAAGAAGACCCCGATAGCGTAGACGCCAAGCCGCGCCGCCGTCGCCGCAACGAGCCGCTGGAAGTGAAGTTGACCCTGCGCTACCGCTTCGGCGATGAGCCGGACGACACCGTGACGATGATGAACGACCGCACAATCCCGATGGTCGACAGCGTGTTCAAGAACCGCGATCGCATCATCCGCGCGTTCGCGATGACCTTGGTTCGCGCCGGCATCAGCAAGCCGAAGGTGGTCAGTGAACTGGTGCCTGGGCTCGGTCTGCTGCGCAATCTGGGCAAGCGCGGCAAGAAGAAGTAGCCGACCTAGCCTGGCTTCCAGCGGCTCGGCGCAACACCCGTCCAGCGCTGGAACGCATGGGTGAAGCTGGAGGTATCCGAGTAGCCGAGCAGGTAAGTGATCTCGCTGATCGAATGGCGGGCCTCGCGCAGATAGGACAGCGCCAGTTCTCGGCGCGCGTCGTCGAGCACGGTCTTGTAGCGGGTCCCTTCGTCGGCGAGCCGCCGTTGCAGGCTGCGGCTGGACAGGTGCAGTGCTTCAGCGGCGCGATCCTGGCTGGGCTCGCCACGCGGCAGTTGTTCGATCAGCACTGCGCGCAAGCGCTCGCGGATCAGCGATTTGCCGAAGCGGGCCAGATAGCGCGCCGCCACTTCGTCGTTCTGCCGAGCCAGTTCCGGGTTCGCGGTTTCCAGCGGCACGTCGAAGGCGGCCGCGTCGAAGAGCAATTCGTTGCGATCAGCATCAAATACGACTGGCGCTTTGAACGCACGCAACCAGGGTCCTGGATCGGCTGGCTGCGGGCGGCACAGTCGCACTTCGAGCGGCGCGTGATCGCGGGCATACAGACCACGGCACAGGCGCACGACGACGAACGCGAAGGCATCGACGGCTTCCGGAATCGGCGCATGGCCATCGGCGGTCGGCGCGATTTCGTAGATGCATTGCGCGCCTTCGCAGTGAAAGCGCAGCTCGGCACCATCGCTGACCACGCGGAAATAGCGCAGCAGCCGCTCGAAGGCTTCGCGCAGGGTCGCCGAGGCCGACAGCGAATAGCCGAGCGCGTGAAAGCTCAGCATGCCGGACTGACGGGCGACGGTCAGCGCGAACGCCGGATCGCCGGTGGCATCGACGGCAAGCTGCCAGAGCCGGTTGGTGCGGGCGACCGGATAGCGCGCTTGGGGCAAGGCGAGCGCGGTGATGTCGAGGCCGGCTTCGGCGAACAGGGCTGCGCTGTCGACACCGGCGGCATCGAGCGCCTTGCGGATCGCCCGCGCCCAGCTGGTCAGCGTGGTCGCCGTGGTGACGCGGGTCGGCAGCTTGTCGTGCACGGACAACATCGTGGCGTCGGCGATCAGGCGGGCGTGGCGGGGCG
>NZ_JAHFRY010000165.1 GCF_023266035.1 Nevskia sp. | reverse complement strand
TGCACGTGCTCGTAGCTCTCCACCTGCAGGAACTCGGCGGCACCGTACAGCCGCCCCAGGACCAGGCCGCCATACCAGGGCCACACGGCCATGTCGGCGATCGAATACTCGGCGCCGGCCAGGTAACGATGTTCGGATAGCTGACGGTTCAGGACATCGAGCTGGCGCTTCACTTCCATCGTGAAGCGATTGATCGGGTATTCCATCTTCGACGGCGCATAGGCGTAGAAATGGCCGAAGCCGCCGCCCAGATATGGCGCGCTGCCCATTTGCCAGAACAGCCAGTTCAGGGCCTGCGTCCGCTCGTAGGCGGTGGTCGGCAGGAAGGCGCCGAACTTCTCGGCGAGGTAGAGCAGGATCGAACCGGACTCGAACACTCTTATCGGTGACGGCGTGCCGTGATCCACCAGCACCGGAATCTTCGAGTTCGGATTGGCCAGGACGTAGCCGCTGGAGAACTGGTCGCCTTCCAGGATGCGGATCAGCCAGGCGTCGTACTCGGCGCCGGCATGGCCCGCAGCCAGCAGCTCTTCGAGCATCAGCGTGACCTTCACGCCATTCGGCGTCGCCAGCGAATACAGCTGCAGGGGATGCGTGCCGACTGGCAGTTCCTTCTCGTGGGTCGGTCCGGCGATCGGGCGATTGATGCTGGCGAAGGTGCCGCCGTTTTCGCTTTCCCAGGTCCAGATCTTCGGCGGGGTGTAGACAGTTGTATCGGTCATTGGCGGGTCTTGAATGAAAGCCTGGCCGCATTCTCGTCTTCTCGGCACCGCTCTGCTGTCCGTCGTCCTGGTCGGCGAACCTGGAACGCCTGCCGCCGTTCATCACCTGAGCACCTGCTTTCAACGCTGGTGCCGAAAACGCGGTAGCGAAGTTCGGAACATTGTCACTAAAGTGCAACGCTGAGCTGATAAGCGCCGCACTTCGAGAATCTGCCGTGAAATTCATCTGGGCCCTGTTGGCCATGAGCCTTGTTGCTGGCGCTGCGTCGAGCACTTCCCTGCGTACTCCGAGGCCAGAAACCCTGGCCTATACGGGCGCAGCGCGCCCCATTTCCCAGATCAAGCTGCCGAGCCTGGACCAGTTGCGTCATCAGGGCGGCTGGCTGGTCGATCGCCAGGGCCGCGTGGTGATCCTGCACGGCGTCAATGCCGTCTGGAAGCACGCGCCGTATACCCCGCCGGACTCGCTCGAAGGCTTCACCGCCGCCGATGCCGACTGGCTGGCGGCACACGGCTTCAATGCCATGCGTCTGGGCGTGCTGTTTGCCGGCGTCATGCCGCAGCAGGGCGTCATCGATCACAGCTATCTCGATCGCATCGATCGCGTGGTCAAGCTGCTGGCCGCTCGCGGCATCTACGTGATGATCGATTTCCATCAGGATCTATTCGGCGAGGCCTATGCCGGCGAAGGCTTTCCGGAATGGGCTCATCCCGCCGAAACCGGCGGCCTGATCCGCGCCGGTTTTCCGATCGGCTATGTCACGCCGCGCGTGAACCAAGCGTTCGATGGCCTGTGGAACAACACCAACAACCTGCAGTCCGCCTATCGGGATGCCTGGATCGCCGTCGCCGCCCGCTGGCGCGACGCCGATCATCTGATGGGCTACGACCTGATCAACGAACCCTGGAGTGGCAGTGCCTGGCCGGTCTGCGCGCTACCCGGCGGTTGCGCGGACTTCGAGCTGGACAAGCTGCAGACGATGTACGAGCACGTGCTCAGCGGCATTCGCGGTGTCGATGCCGACAACATCGTCTGGCTTGAACCGCAGGTGCTGTTCGACTTCGGCGCTCATTCGCACCTTGGCACGGAGCCGATCGACGATGCCCAGCTGGGCCTGTCCTGGCACAACTACTGTATCGCTCAGACCTTGATGCAGACCTACGGTGCGAAGGATTCAAAGACCTGCGCGAAGCTGGAACAGCGGGTTTATCGCAATGCCAATGTCGTCGCCACGCGCTTGGGTGCGGCGTCGATGCTCAGCGAGTTCGGTGCCAGCAATGACGCCACGGCCACCGCCCGTGTCGCCACTCAGGCCGATGAAAACCTCGTTGGCTGGATGTACTGGTCGTACAAGAACTGGGGCGACCCAACCACCCAGGCCCAGGGCACCGGTGCCCAGAGCATGTTCGACGACGACCGCGATCTGAACACCGCCAAGCTCGACAAGCTCGCCGCGCTGGAACGCCCCTATCCGCAGGCGATTGCCGGCGTGCCGCTGGCCTACGCCTTCGAGGCGAGCAGCAAGCGCTTCGCGTTTCGCTACTCGACGACGCTCGCGTCCGGCGAGCCAGCGCCTGCCGGAACGGTGACCACGATCTATGTGCCGACCCTGCACTATCCGAACGGCTACGCCGTCGAGATCGACGGCGGCCATGTGATCTCGGCGATCAATGCCAACCTGCTTGAAGTGGTAGCCGAGCGGACCGCGCATGCGGTTTCGCTGAAGATCACCGGCGCGCCGATTCAGGAAGCGCTGCTGGCCGGCGAGAAGCGGCCGCCGGCCCAAGCTGGCCCGTAACTGAGTTACGAAACGCGCCGAGCCGGGAAATCCCGGCTCGGCGAGAACGCTCGTATTGGATACCTGGCTTCAGAGCACCGGCACGGTGATGAAGTCGATGTTGATCGGCGTCAGCACGGTGTCGATCAAGGACGCATCCACGGTTTCAGCACCGCTGGTGAAGCCCAGGATGCTGACACCCGGCTGCGTGTCGCTGGTGCGGGTGACCCAGAGCTTGCCGTTGGGATCAACCGCCAGAGAGCCCATCGCCACAGCCTGGAATCCCGGCACGGCAATCGGCGCTGCCGTGGTGTTCGGGTTGAAGCGGTACAGGGTCTGGGTGGCGCCGAAACCGGTGCTGCCGATGAAGTAGCCGCGGTCCGAAGTCACGGTGGCGATATCGGCGAAGAAGTCGAAGGGATGTGTTGTGGCATCGCCATCGTCGAATACCAAGGTGGCGGAGTTCGCCGCCGTGTCGATACGAACGATGCCGCCCTCGTACAACTGCGCATACCCGTCGTCAAAGCCGCCATAGCCACCGTCGGCCAGTACGAGGATGTTGTTGCTGCCGGGAATGCCGACCAGGCTGACCGGATCGCGCACCGGCAGCTCGATGCCCTTGAGGCCATCGATAGTCGGCGCGGTATCGATCTCGGTGTTGGTCGCGATGTCGATCACGGCGATGTAGCTGGTCTTGACCGAAGCAAAGCTTTCCAGTCGCTGCATGGCGACATACAGGCGGCCATTTCTGACGATGCCCGCGGTCATTTCCGGCACGCCGTCGAAAGTGTCGTAAGCGGACAGATCGATCTCGCCGATCTTGAACGCCGCTTCGGTGGTGGCAGACGGATTGACGATCCACAGCTTGCCGGAGCCGTAGCGCAGCAGATAGGCCTTGGTATCGCTGACGATCAGCAGATCGCTGGGGTTGCTCTGAGCCGTGCCGTCGGTCGCGTCCTGCGTCGAGTAGGTGTAGACCGGCGCCGCCGGGTTGCTCGCCGCGTAGCGCTGGATCTGGTTGGTGTCGAAGCGCTTGATCACGAAGTAATGATCGCCGCCGCTGCGCACGAAGAGGTCCGAGGTGGCGCTGGCCACCACATTATTCCGTGCAGCGAACGGCGCAGTGGCCGCGACCAGCGAGACCGCGCCGCTGGTGAAAAGCGGGGCGCGCGTCGCGATCACCGCGGAATCGGTGAATAGAGGTGCATCGTCAGCGTTCTTGCCGCCATCGCAAGCCGCCAGCAGCAAAGCTGGCAACAGCAGCAGACAGGTTCTGAGGGTTTTCATTGTCATTGGGTTACTCCCTGGGTAGATGGATCAGACAGTGGTTCGGCAGGTGAAGCAGGGTTGGTTTGAGCGGGGCCTTGAGCGCTGGTCGGCTCGTTGCGCGGATAAGTCAGAGACAGCAACAGACGCCGGCCGGGTGTCGGATAGCCGTTGAACTGCTCGGCCTGCTGATTGCTGAGATCGAGCGCCTGCAGGGCCCAGCCGACCTTGCGGATCGCACCGCGTACACCGACGTCATGACGCTGCGCGGTCGGTGCCTTGAGCAGGCCGGTACTGTCGTAGTACTGCCCGGCTTCGAGCCGGTAGGCGTAGTAGAAGGTCAATGTCAGCCAGTGCCGCTCGATGCGCGCGTTGAGCTGAGTTTCGAAGCGGCCCGGCAAGGGATTGCCGCGAGTGGCGCGAACCTGGCTGCGATCCTCGGTGTGCTGCCAGGTGCCGCCGAGCTGCAGGCCGAAGCCGGCCAAGGTCGCGGCGCTATCGGCTTCAACGCCGTAGATCAGCGCCTGATCGGTGTTGATCGAGCGACCGATGCCCTGGGCGTTGTAGGTGGGACTGATGGCGTCGTGCAGATCCTGGCCGAAGACGGTCAGCTCCAGGCGCTGAAGGCGCGGGCCGGGCTGGCAGCGCACGCCGACATCGCCGTAGTTCGCGCTTTCCGGTTTCAGCGACGGATTGCCCCGGAACAGGCCGCGATCGCCGTAGCGCTCGAAGAAAGTCGGCAGGCGTTCACGACGGCCGAGATTGGCGGCGAGCAGGCAGGTATCGATGCGCTGAGTGGCACCGACGGCTGGCTCGATCCGCGTGTGCTCCTCGCGTTCGCCATCGGCTACGTCGCGTGACCAGGCGAGATTCAGGCTGGCGTTGTAGTGGCGATTGCCATCGACCAGCTGTGCATCGAAGCCGTTGCCCATGTTGAAGCGCTGCGCCGAGCTCGTGGGCACGCCGCCGAACTTGTCTTCCGACTGATAGTCCGCGTACTCGACCGTCAGCGTGTCCTGAAAGACATCGCCGAAGCGCCGGCCGATGCTGGCCAGGCTGCGTTGGGTATCCGACCGTGTGTCCTGGGCGCCGAGCCCCAGCTGGCTGCCGGGGTCGCTATAGATTTCCCGCGTGTAGCGATGCGACAGCGCGGTCTGCCAGGTCGATCCCTGCGGGCTGGTCAGCGACAGCGCGTAGGACTGGGTGTCGAGCTCGGTTTGCGTGTCTGCGGCGTTGAGCCGGGTCGGCAACTGCTGCGAGTCGTTCAGCGCATTCAGGGTGACTTCCACCGGCCCGAAATAACGCAGCTGCCCGTAATACTGTTCGCTGCCGGCGTTCTGCCGCGGCTCCTTGCGGGTGCGATCGGGATCAGTCGGATCGAAGGCCTTGAACTTGTTGACGTAGTCGAAATCGTTGTCGGCGCCTTGCGCGCCGGCCGCAAGCTGGAACGCGCTGCCGAGCTGTGCGGCCACATCGACCTGCTTCTGGCCGAAGCTGCCGAGCACCGCGGTACCGACCACCGGCGCCGCCAGTTCCCGGCGACTGCGCAGGTTGATGGTGCCGGCCAGACCGCTGCCAAGCTGGGCCGGCACGCGGCCCTTGTAGACATCGACTTGTTCCAGCAGCAGCGGGCTGATCAGCGATAGCGAACTGGCATCGCCGCCGCCGGTATCCAGCGGCAAACCATCGAGCAGGACGCGCACCTGCCGGCCGCTGCTGCCGCGCAAGCTGGCTTCGCTGTAGCTGCCGAGACCACCGGAAGAACGCACCTGCACGCCGGGCAAGGTCGACAGCACGCTGGGGAGATCGCTGGCCACCAGAGGATCGATGGGCACGCGGATGACCACGCCGCTATCGAGCAGTTCGGTGCGTTGACCGACCACGGTGACGGTCGGCAACTCGGTCGCTGCATCGGCAGGATCTTCGGCTGCCGAGCACGCGCTCCAGCCAGCCAATAGCGCGATCGACGTCCGGCCCACTCGTTTGCACAGCTGCCGACTCGCCGCCACGGATCATCTCGGTAGAACAGAGAACGCCCGTGGTCGGCGTGGCTAGGCCACACCCGTACAGTCGCCCGCCGCGACCACGGAGATAGTTGTTTGCAGGCCGGTCTCCGGACTCGCAGGCCTTGCTTTCGGCGCCTTCCCGGATCGTGGCGATCCAGTGGCGATATGCCGAAGCTTCCTGCTTACCGTTGCGGGGGCAGTGCTCGAATTGAACGAGCTTCCCGTTTCACCCTACGGCTCTATCCGAGCAGCCTTCAGGCACCTGCGCGGCGGATTCTAATGCGGAATCCAGCCAGCCGTCGTTCCGGACCACGGGATCGAGCCTGGACCGACCCGGCTCGCAAGCCGCACGGCCGATGTCGCCAGATGGTCCGCTGCTGGCATCGCAGCAGGCTGCTGGCGCCGTTGCTTGGCAATCAACAAGACGCGTGCTTGCGAGATCGTCCGGCGATTCATCCGGCTTTGTCGCTGTCCAATTTGAGCTTCGATAAAGACATTCATATCAAGGCTTTGCATTGCCGGAATCGCGGCATTCACTAGCGCCATCTTGGGCTTGATCAACTGGCGCGGTCGTTGCGCTCTCAGGGCTTCCAGCGTCGTTGTTCGTCGAGACCCTGCGGCTTTCAAACCAGTCTTCGACAGCGACCAATCACCCACCCCGACCCATCCGAAAACCGTGATCAAACTTCGCCATTCCAGCCACGTCCTCCTGCGACGAGCCACTCTGGGCGCCTGCGCGCTCGTCTTCGGAGCCTCGATCTTCAATCTATCGGCAGCTGATCCTGCCCCCGCAACTGCAGCACCGACTGCCAAGCAAGTGATCGACGTCCGCCGCGCGCTGTTCACCTTGATCGGCAGCAACTTCCGACCGGTAGGCGACACCTTGCAGGGCAAGATTCCGTACGACGCTGCGGACATCCAGAAACGCGTCGCCCGCGTTGCTTTTCTCGCACCGCAGTTGAGCGAAGTGTTCCCGGATTTCTCGGCCACCGGCGAGACCAAGGCAAAGCCGGAGATCTGGAGCAAGCGTGCCGATTTCGACGGCAAGCTGAAGGATTTCCAGACCCATGCGCTGGCCTTGGCCCAGGTGGTCGAGAAGGACGCCGGCAACGCCGATGCCTTCAAGGCCGCGGCGGCCGCAGTCGGCAAGGACTGCAAGGGCTGCCACGACGACTACAAGTCGAAGTAGGCCTGCGATGTCGTCGATCAGGTCCGCTACCGATAACGCGGCGGCCGTCGAATCGGCGGCGGCGCCACGCGACGAGCGTCAGGTCTGGGATCTGCCGGTCCGCATATTCCACTGGAGCCTGGTCGCCGGCGTCCTGGCCAGCTACGTCACCAGCCGTCTCGGCCCGGAGTACTTCAGCCTGCATCTGGCCTCGGGCTATCTGGTGACCGTGCTGGTGGCGTTCCGCCTGCTCTGGGGGCTGTTCGGCACTCGCCACGCCCGCTTCGCCAGCTTCGTTCGCGGACCGCGAGCGATCGCGCGCTACGCCGTCGGCTTCCTGCGTGGCCGGCCGGCGCGCCACGCGGGGCACAACCCGCTTGGCGCGCTGATGGTGCTGGCCCTGCTGGCAACGATGTTCGTACAGGCCAGCACCGGCCTGTTCAGCAACGATGAAATCTTCAACACCGGCCCGCTGTATGCCTGGGTCAGCGAGGACTTCAGTCTGCAACTGACATCGCTGCACAAGCTGCTGTTCAACTGGATCGCCGCGGCGATCCTGATCCATGTGCTGGCGATCCTCGTGCATCGTCTACTGACCCAGGAGAACCTGGTCCGTGCGATGTGGACCGGCCGCAAGCCGGCCCATGCGGTCAACGGCGACGAGGTCATCGGTTCGTCGCGGCTGGTGCTGGCGCTGCTGCTGCTGGTGATCGTGGTTGCCGCCCTCGCCTGGCTGGTGACGCACGCGCCGGTAGACGGACCCTCGTCCTTCGAGTGATTCCCTGAAATTCCTTGGCGACGGCCGCATCCGGCGGCCGTCGCCAATGGATGTCCATTTTCGCCGCATCGCTCCTCTCCCGATTGACCGTCAAAAGCCTGCTGCGCAATCGACAGCAGGCTGCTGCCGATGATGCTGGGAAGCCAGCAAACCGCTCTTGAGGTTGCGACGGAGCACCCTTCAAAACAACTTGAAGGAAGCTTGGACGGATAGATATTTATTAAATAAAAACAACTAAATAGACGGTCTTCTATCAGGACTGATCAGCTTCTTCTGCAAGCGCTCCGAGCTTGGCCCGGCCGTTGCAATCCACTACTGACTGCAAACATCAGGAAGGCATTGACGCAACTCCAGATCGCAGTTCCGCACAACTCCACTTCGCGGTGGTCGCTGGCCAGCAAGCAGAATCCAGGAAACAGGTGAATGAACAGGAAACAGTCAACGCAAGCTTTCGTAGTCGGGCTTTTAGTAGGGCTTTCAGGCGCAGCCATCAGCGCTACCGCCGCCGAGCAGCCGGATGCTGCAGCGGCCGCGCGTGGCCCAGCGCCCGCCGCCAAATCCAACGCGCTCTGGTCCTACCAGCCGGTGGCGGCGGCGCCGGCGCCGAAGGTCAAGGCCGCCCGCTGGGTGCGCACGCCGATCGACGCCTTCGTGCTCGCCAAGCTGGAGGACAAGGGCCTGAAGCCTTCGCAGGACACCGATCGCGCCTCGTTCATCCGCCGTGCCACGCTCGATGTCTGGGGCGTGATCCCGA
>NZ_JAHFRY010000066.1:4205-25637 GCF_023266035.1 Nevskia sp. | reverse complement strand
CAGACAGCAGGATCAGCTTCTGATTGAAACGCATGTTCATTTCCCCGACGACGCGGTGGGATTGAGGGAGTCGGATGTGGCGGCGGCATCGAGCCAGGCCTGCCAGAGTCCGGAGGCGTCGAGCCATTCGGCCCAGGACGCCCAGGTTTGTGCGCGCAGCTCGGCACCGGCGGCACGACCATCAAGCAGTTGCCGGAACTGCACGAGGTACTCGGCGGTGCTGATCTCACGCACCCGCCAGACCTTGTCGAGCAGATCGACGCTGGCATCGATGCGTGCCGAAGACAGTCCGTTCCAGCGCATCCACGCCGTGTGAGTACGGCTGTATTGAGTCGCAGCAGCCTTCATGCGGGCGACGGCAAGCCGATAGCTGGCATCGGATTCGATGCCAGCAGCCGAAGCGCGTGCGTCCGCCGCGGCAACTTGCGCCTTGAAGTTGTTGCGAAGGAACAGCGGGATCGTCAGCTCCAGGCCGACCAGCGAACCACCGCTTCCGCCTCCACGGTTTTCCTGAAAACCGCCACGAACGCCAACCGTGGGATCGCTACGGGTTTCGCTGCGCGCAATGTCGATCTCGGCGCGTGCGGCTTCCGTCTTGGCGAGTGCGGCGCGAACGCCGGGAAGCGCGGCGGCCAGGGTGTTGTAATCCGCGTTCAATAGGCCAGACTCTGGCAACTGATCCGGCAGCGACGGCGGTGGGTAACCGGGATGGCGGGTCGCTGCGTCGAGCGCCTGCTGCGCTTTCAGCAGATTCAGCTCGGCGCGGCCGGTCACCGCAATCGCTTCTGCACGCGCCAGTGCGGCAAGATCGCGATCCAGCACGCCGATATCGCCGGCTTGATACTGGCGGTCGGCAACATCGGCGAATCGTTCCAGCAATTCCAGCCGTTGCTCCGCGAGCGATGAGGCTGCAATCTGGCCATAGAAATCGGCCAGCGCCTTCAGCACATCGGTCGCAATACGCTGACGTTGCTCGGTGCGCTCGGCAACCGCGATGGCCAGTTCGGCTTGACCGCTGGCTCGGCGGGCCTCGCGTTTACCGGACAGATCGAAGGTCTGACTGAGCCTGGCTTCAAGCGACTGGCTCTGGCCGTGCTCGCTGCCCACGCCGAAATCGGGGTTGTAAACAGGCCTCGACAGATTGTCGGCCTGTGCCTGGGCGGCCACCACCCGGGCGTCGGCGGCCTTGAGGTCTGGGTGGGCCTGCAGCACGTCCGCGAGGTATGACCGAAGGTCGGTCGAGACGGCTTCCCCGCCAAAACTCGGTAAGGCAGCCATCAACAGCGCTCCGGCCGTAAAACGGCCGAGGCGCGTGAGTAACAAAAGCATGGGTGATCTCCACAGATGAACGCAGCGAACGCGTGAGGCGTCCGCAGGAAGAAGCGTCAGCGGGAGGTCAGGCTTGCGGCGGCGGCGTCAGCGGCGGGGTGGCACGCGTGTACGGCAGCGCCACGACTTCGATGTCGTAACGATCATTCTCGTGATCGTTGAACACCAGTGGCTCGCTGCAGAGAGCCTGCGAATGCGAGCCGCCATGACAGCAGTGGTCGCATTGCTTTTCGAGTTGGCCGGACTGATCAGCGATTTCCTTCGCCAGCTCGAACGAACTGTCGTGATCGGGTGGCGATCGCTCGATGTGATACGCATACGAAACCCCGCTCCAGGCGATCAGCATCGCCAGCAGCAGAGCTTTCCAGTTCTTGAGAGCAGATCTCATTTAATCAGGGTATCACGCGAAAATGACGTGCACGGGACGATATGCAGCCGTCCTCGTGCTGCTTCGGCAACCCTGAAGCGACATCCTCGACGCTGCTGATCGGCCGCCTCATGCGCAAGCTCGACCGGCTTGCGGGCGCACGCCACTCAACTCCTGTCGTGCCTGCCGCATGACCTGCGTGGCTGCCGTCAGACCCAGAACGCCCATGACGGCAGCGACCGCCAGATCGGGCCAGGCTGTTCCAGTGCCGAACACGCCGACTGCGGCCAGCAGGATCGCGAGATTGCCGATTGCGTCGTTGCGCGAGCACAGCCAGACCGAACGCATGTTGGCGTCGCCTTCGCGGTAGGCGTACAGCAATGCCGCCACTGACAGGTTGGCGATGAGGGCCAGACTGCCGATCAGCCCCATCGTCGAGGCTTCAGGAACCAGCCCGTAGAAGCCGTTCCAGACAGCTTGGCCGAGGACATAGCAGCCGTAGACCGCCATCGTCAGACCTTTGAACATCGCGGTGCGGGCGCGGGCTGCTAAGCCCATCGACAGCACGAACAGGGACAGCGCGTAGTTGCCGGCGTCGCCGAAGAAATCCACCGCATCGGCCAGTAGGGACACCGAGCCCGCGCTCCAACCCGATCCCACTTCCACGAAGAACATCGCCAGATTGACGACCAGCGCGATCCAGAGCACACGCCGATAGCGCGGCGGAATCGGCGCGTTGGTGGGAATACTTGATTCGCAGCAGTGCGCAGCCATGGCTTTGCTCAAGTGACTCGATGGTGAGTAGTAAGCACCTTATAGTAGCTTTAGAGTCAAGCCTCTCTGGAGCTACGCATGGTCAACAGCTACCGAATCGGCGATCTGGCAACCCGGCTGGCAGTGCCGACCCAGACGATCCGCTATTACGAGCACGAGGGCCTGCTGCCCAAGCCCGCGCGCACTGAGGGCAACTACCGCCTCTACGGCATCGCCGAGCGCGAGCGGTTGGAATTCATCCTGCATTGCCGTGCACTGGACATGACGCTGGAGGAAATCCGCCACCTGCTAAGACTGAGGGACGAGCCGGAGCAAGGCTGCGCCGAGGTCAATACGGTGCTTGATGCGCACATAGGCCACGTCGCTGAACGCATCCGAGTGCTGAATGACCTTCAAGTTCAACTCAAGGATCTGCGCGCGCGTTGCGAGTCGCCGAGCACTTCAAAGGACTGCGGCATTCTGCAAGGATTGGCGTCATCGCCTGCGCCGCGAGATGGCGTCAATCGAGCAGGGGTTCACGGGCGAAGGGGACAAGAGTGATTGGAAATAAATTGGATTGCCACCCTCGGCCTATTCGTCGTGACCGCACCGGCAGAGATCGTCGGCTGCTACTTCGTATTGATCTGGGTCAAGCGTGATGCGCCCCTGCTGGCCTTGGCCGGATCGACGCAAAGCCGCAGCACGCCACGCCGATCGCTCGAACGATAAACGCCACCCCAAAGAAGTCAGGATTTTCTCAGTTGCACACGCTGGCGGAGTTGGATCGGCGTCAGTGCGCGGAATTTCTGCATGACCGACTGATAGATCGGCTCACCCTTCTCGGTGGCAATAGTGGCAATCAGCACGTAGGGCAGCGCCTTGACTGTGCTGTTATCGACTCGCAGCCCTTTCTGACGCGCACCATGGTCGACATCGAAGCAGGCATCGAGCAATTCATCCGCGCCGAAAACGCGAGTTCGATGCAGAACAGTTTCCCACTTGTAAGCGTCGCGGCGAAGCTCTTGTTCGTTCCCGTAGCTGGCGGTAGAAAAGAAATAATCGGAAGATCCGTCGCCGCGAGGCCGAAACACGATCGTCAGCCCATGCCGCGTGTAATTGACCGGATCGGCCGGATCTACCGGTGAAGCAAAGCAGAAGGTTGCTTTGATCCTTAGTCGCGTGCCGAGCGAGACAGAGGGCACTGGCAGGCCGATCCGGAGAATGCCGCCAGCCGACAGGTCCCCTTGGTACAGGACGCTGACTTCATTGTCCTCACAGGTCAGCAGGTCCTCAGGCAATTCAGGGAACCGGCCCCAGCCAACATTGCAGGCATCATGGGCGTCAGATTTTTCTGCCTTGTGAATCATCAGCGCGCGTAATGCCGTGGCGCTGAGGGCTGTTTCCGAGATTGCACGCGCCGCTGCCGCAGTCCGCAGTGCCAGCGGCGCTGCGAAGCTGGTCCCCTGCACGCCGACAAGCCCGCCGGATAGCGGACTGAGCAAGACCAGCGGATGGTTGGCCGTGCCGCCGAAAGCAAGTCCATCCGGCTTGATGATGCCCGGCGATCTTCCGGGGCCGCGGCAGCTGTAATCCGCCCGGTCCCAGAGGAAGTCAGGCGAGTTCGCCGCGCCGACGGAGAGCGCATTCACGGCGTCAGCAGGTGGCTGGATGCGGCCCATATCGCCATCGATATCGCCGTCGTTGCCGGCGGCCACGGTCATCAGCAGGCGCCCATCAGCCAAATGCCCATCCAACATCGCCGTCCAGGCATGCGGCTGCCCGTCGTCGATCGCGAGGCGAGGCCCGAGCGACAGATTGGCGAAGTCGATATCTTCCGCTCGGAGCGTGCGATCAATGCGCTTCATGCACTCGTACAAATCCGGATCCACCTCGTCAGCATGGCCAATAACTCGGTGATGCGCGACCTCGAAGTAAGGTCTGGGTAACTCAGTGGCACCCGCTTGTAACGCCCCGAAGAGCAAGGCAGAGGTGACCTCGGTGCCATGGGTCAGGTAATCCGCGTGCGTCGCGATGAGCGCGTCGTCAACAGTCTCCGTGCTCCACCGGCTGAGATCTTTGACGCCGAGGCCACCATCGAACACCGCCACGACGAGCGATTTGTCGAGGGCATCCTCGTCCGGAAAACGAGGAGCTTCGCTAACAATTCGCTGTCGGATTACGGGGCGATTGAGTCGCAACGTCGGCAATCGGCGGACGGCACGCAGCGCCGAGAACTTTGCGAATCGTTCCAGCGCCACTCGGGGAACGCGACCGGGCATGAAGATGAGGCCTGGGACCGCAAGCAATTTGTCTCTCGATACGACTGCGCCACAGTGCCTGGCGTAGGCGTCGAAAGCATCGAGAAGAACGCTATCGGATTCCTCGCCGTGCAAGACGATTTCGATCGGGACATCCGGGTCGTGGCCGTCCAGATGCAGCAATCGTTCGGAGGCGGTCAGGAACCTGACGGCTTCCAGCTTGCAGAACTGCCGCTGAAGTCCCTTGCCTGTGGAAGGCGACATCAGCATGTCCAGCAGATTCCGATACGCCGCTCCTGTTCCGGAAATGTAAATCTCGGCAGTCGGCTGCTCGCCCTCCGGTGCATGAGCGCGAGCGTCATGCTCGGGTACCACCATGGCGGGCTTGCTTCCGACAGTGCTGAGACCTGCACGGTTGAAAATGTCGATGGGCATCGTCGTTTTAGCCATGAACGCCGGGTGAACCGTGATCAAGGTCGTGGCCTGTCCATAGGGCTTCGCATTGTCGGGAAGCGCTTCGGTAGAAGCGACGATCGCCGTCAGGCCGGGCTCAAGGCGTTCTCGTGCTTGTTCGATGGTGTAAGGAAACGCTTTTTTGCCACCGCCACCTTTGTCTCGCGCGATCGATTGGGTCAGCACCTGGCCGTTGCCGATCAGAAGATTAGGTCCCGGCATTGTCTTCTCCAGTGAACTGTCTCAGGGCGCGAAGAACTGTCGTATGCGACGTTCCAAGTTCATCGGCGATTTCGCGCGCCGACTTTTCCCGGCAATGCAGCACGAGAATTTGCAAGTTCCGACGGTCGCGTTCTGACCGACGCGACGACGAGGTATGAAGAGATAAGGCCCACGCAGCGAGTGATTCATCGACTGCAATCCCTTCCAAAATATTCTGTTTGCGTGCCGATTCGATCGCCCGAGCAAGCGATGAGAACGTCTGGCCGTCCGTCGCAGCAGCAAGGGCATCGGCCAGCAGGGGCGTGATTCCGCGTGACTGGAGAAGCGCGGAGCGCTGCGCCGCCTCGGGCATGACAAAACTCAACGTAACGTCGAAGCGACGCCATACTGCGGGGTCGAGCAGTTCGCCATGGTTGGTCGCCGCGACGAGCAATGACGCTGGCGACCAATCATCGATCGTCTGCAGGATGACGGTGACAAGGCGTTTGAGTTCTCCGACATCGCTATCGTCGTCACGACGTTTAGCAATCGAATCGAATTCATCCAGCAGCAAGACGCAGGGCTGCGCCTGCGCATGCGTGAGAACGGCGCGCACGTTGGCGCCGGTCTTGCCGAGATAGCTGCTCATCACGCTCGCGAGGTCCAGCGTCAGTAACGGCAGCCCCAGTTCATAAGCCAGCCATCCGGCGGTCATCGTCTTGCCTACCCCGGGCGGACCACTCATGAGAACCGATCGTGCCGGCATCAGTCCCGCAGCTTGTAATTTCTCCGCAGCCCGGCGTTCCCGAACCACCTGATCGACGGCGGTCTGGACTGACGGGGTGAGCAGAGGCTGCTGACGAATCGTTTCCGGCGCATCGAACCGTACCAGCGGCAACTTGGTATCCGAGTCGACAGGCGAGGAACCGGACGCATGCGCCCGGCGCACCGACTGGCCGTCCCCAGTCACAAGCGGTGTGATTGCTTGGGCGAGACCTGCATCGCTAGTCCGAACCAGACTTGCAAAGCGACGCACCCGCATTTCAAGCGCGGCACCGCCAACCTTGACGGCATCGCGGAACAAATGAATCAACTCGTCCTGTGCTCTCTGTTCCACCGCGTCGCAATCCTCGAAGGCTGTCTGCATGTTGTGGAACATAAACTAGCAGATGTTTTATAGAAAATGTTCCAGTTCTTTAGATTGACAATTCTGAAAAGATCAAACTTATGATTTTTATACAGTATTTTTTCTTCGTCATTTTTTGTTTTGGAACAATTTATCCGAAAATTGCCAAATCGAACGAAGACATCAAGCTCTGGGGCTGGCACTTCCGCTGCTTTCGATTGTCGCGCCGAGCGAAAGTTTCCGGGCGAATCGGCCCGCCGCTCAACAGGTAGGGGATCTGCAATCTGGGCTGCAAACCTGGCGTCGACGCCGCCCAACTTCGACAAGATCCGACGCCTTGCTGGTCAACACGTCCCCGACATCCGAATAGCGAACGACGCTTTTGGTCAGCCGGTGACCAGTCATCGCCATGGTCTGTGCAAGGGGAACGTCGTTCAGTCCTGCCTCGGTGACGAAGCCGCGGCGCAAGCTGTGACCCGCAAAATCTCCCGGCAGGCCCGCTTGGCGTGCCCGGCGCTGAACGATCGCTGCGATTGCATGCGGTGAGAGCGCGGCGCCGACGGTTTTGCCCCACAGACGCCGGAACAATGGTCCTTCGGTAATGCCAGCCGCTTTCAGCCAATCGCGAAGTGCGGCAGCTGTTTCGCCTTTGATTGGCTTGGGGCCGGCGTCATCGGTCTTCGAGGTGCGCATCCGGAAGATGGCTTGATCAACTCCGATCCATTCAAGGTCCCGAACCTCGGCGCGGGCGATCTCGGATCGACGGCGGCCGCCGCTGGCCCACCCGAAGAGCAGGATTGCGCGGTCCCGACGGCCTTCGAGCGTCTCGTCACAGGTCTGCAACATCAGGTCGAGCGATTCGACGGTAGCGGCAGTTTTCGACTTCGGCCCCTCACCAATTTCGCGTGCCAGCTTGCGGCAGTCGGAAAGCAGGCGGCGAATGCTGGCGTCTCGGCATGGGCTTTCGAAGCCTTTTTCCTGGTGGGCCCACGACAGGATTGCCAGCCGCTGATCAATGGTGGTCATGCGGTGGCGGCCTGGCTCGTTCTTGTATCCCGCCTCGATCAAGGCGTCGTCGACCGGCTTCGGCATCCGGAAGTGCAGGACCAGCTTCGAGTGGCCATCACCCGTCGTAACGCGCTCGGGGTGTCCGAAATGGTCCACCACGAATAGCTGGACGTGAGATACCGGGACAGGAAGCACAAGCGGCTCATTCAGTCGCATCTGCATCCAGGCCGCAATGTAGCGGAGCGCCTTTTGATACGCCGACCAAGTTGCCGTTGGCGTGGCTGCAAGCCGGATTGCGAGCAGCGATTGCTCGACCTGTCGCTGCACGGCATCGAGGTCAACGGGCGTTTGAACGGGCGCAATCGCCGTAACAGCATCGGATCCGGCCGGTAAAGATGATGATTTCATATAACGTATTCTGTATTATTTATTACGATATAAATTTGTACCTACGATAACGAACCCTTAACGTAGGTATAAGCGATTTCTAGGCAATTTAGAATCACGGCACTAATACGGAGGATATTCGGATGCGAACCGGCGTCACTTTGATCGACATCACGCGCGCTGCCGATCAGCTGCTGGCCGAGGGCGAGAGACCTACTGTCGAGGGCGTCCGCAAGGTGCTGGGCACCGGATCGCCCGGCACCGTCAATACCTTGCTGAAGGAGTATTACCAAGCCTTGCCGGCACGGCTGAACCTTCCCGCACCGATCGCCACGGCTGCCGCCGAGTTGTATGAAAAGGTTCGTTCGACCGCGATGGAGGAGGTCAACCAAGCGCGCACTGAGCTTGAGCGCCAGCATTTGTCGCAGCAGGAGGCGCTTGCGATCGACAAGCAGGGCTTTGAAGCGGAAAAAGCCTCGTTAAAATCACAAGTTACGTCGTTTATGTCAGAGGTGAAAGGCCTCCAAGAGCAACTAGGCCAGGCAGCAGAACGACAGCGGACATTGGAAGAAGCGCTGTCAGATCAGACGGTGCGTGCCAGCGCTGCCGAAGTCAGAGCATCAGCCGCAATCGACGAGCGTGAGCGCGCGGAGCAGCGGCATAACTCGGAACAGCTGCATGTTCGTGAGCAGGCTGCCGGGAATGAACGCCATCTGCTATCGCGAATTGAAGAAGCTCAGGATCAGCTCAAGCGATTGAAGGCCGAGCGGGAGAAAGAGCTGGCCGCTTCAGCAAAGCGTATCGCAACGCTTGAATCCGCTGCATTTGAAGCGGCTAAGGAGCTTTCGGGGCTGCGCACCGAGGTCGCCGCAGCCCAGCGGGAGGCGGCTGGGCTGAGGGAGGCAGCGGTAGCGGCCGAAGCTGCCGCGCATCGAGACCGTGAAGGTCTTATGAAGGATTCGCGAGCCACTGAAGAAGGACGCGATCGAGCCCTCGCGGAGGGTGTTCGCCTGCGGAGCGAATTGGACAAAGCGGTTATCGATCGAAACGAAGCCATCCGCGAGGCGGGTCGACACGAAGGTCGAGCGGCTGCGTTTCAAGGGCAGCTGGAAGAACTATCCCGAAAACACGCCGAGCTGGCATCGACTCTGGCTGCGGCTCAGAAGCCACCGCTCCGCAGTCAGCCGGAGTTATTCACGCAAGAGGGGCCGGTTTCACCATGAAGCGAGCTGTGCGAAAACCCTAAACCGCCGCTTTTTCAACCTCGGTTTTGCAATTTGGCCGGCTAAAGACGGCTCGAAGGGCTTTTTTGAGACCTACCATAAGTCATTGTTAATAAAGATAATTATAAAAAAAACACTTGTAACTTATTGATTTTTAAGAAATCCCAAACCGCCGCTTTTTCCTTCTTCAACCAGATAAGCCCTGTGAGCGCATCGGAAGACCAGCGCAAGGCGGACCTGGCGCGTATCCACATCCTCAAGGCCCAGCTCCGGCTAGACCGCGAGCAGTACGAAGCCGTGCTGTGGACGGTCGGGCAAGTGGAGTCTTCGGCGCTGCTCGATGGCCACGGCCGCAAGCGGGTGATCGAGCACCTGCAGGCGCATGTCGACGCCGCCGCCGGCATTCAGGCAGACCCGGACAAGCCGAAGAACATCCAGGCCCGCCCGCAGCTGCGGAAGATCGCGGCTCAGCTGCACGCTGCCCAGCGCCGCTGGGCCTATGCGCGCGGCGTGCTCGAACAGCTGCACGGCAAGCGCACCATCGAGTTCGCGGATAGCCGCGAGCTGGCTGGCGTCATCGCCGCCCTGGAGCAAGACGCCCAGCGCCACGGCCGCAGCCAGCGGCCCGCCAAGGCAAGCAAGGCCAGGTAGTGAACGCCGCCCCTGCCACGTTCCCGATCGACGAACGCCTGCTTCCGCCGGTGACGCGGCGCATCGTGGGCGCGATCGGCGTGGCGGCGACCGTGCGGCTGCTCAAGAGCCGGGGCGGCACGCGGCTCTGGGTGCCGAAGCAAAGCGCCCGCAGCGAAGTGCTCACGGACATCCTCGGCCGCGATCTCGCCGAGCAGCTCGTCAAGGCCTTTGCAAACGACGTGGTCATCAGCCTGCCGAAGGCGGACAAGATGCTGGCCCAGGTGCGAGACACGGCGATCCGCAGCGAGCACGCGGCCGGCGACAGCATGGCGGTGCTGGCGCTGCGCTATGACCTCACCGAGCGGCATGTGCTCAACGTGGTACAGAGCGAGGCACGGCCGGTTTGGCGGCAGCAACAGCCAGGGTTGTTCTAAGCCTTAATTCGGCTTAATCAGACGGCCCTGCATATCCACAACACGCACCATCCGTTGCTTTGTCCTCCTGTTAAGCCGGACCTTGGCGACATAAGTCGTGAACACGGAGTACCACGGCCTTCTAATGCGAAGAAACGGCTCGAATTGCAATGAAAGAACGTATTTCTGGGGGGCTAGCCAATTTTTAAGTTCGGTCAATCTGACGCAACGACTCTTGTACTCATTTTGATCATGTTCGGGGAGTGCCGGGTCTGGCGGGGTCGCGGTTAAAACTTGCATGAACATTATTCCGCTTGCCGTGTCCGCGACCTGATGCAAGTAATTGAAAGTAGATTTGTCTGTAAGCCATTTAGCTGCACGAATTTCGTTTTTGAATTTCTCAATTTCGTCGTCGTCAAATGGCGGATTCCGTAACGCCCAATCAATGAATGCGTCGCTAATCAGATAAAGCTTCTCAGTTCGTTCAAACAGATCAAAGGCAAGCTTTGTTCGCGCTGTCTGAGATTGACGCCACGCGATCAGGCCGGCTAAAAGCGCGAGCACTACCGTCGAACACAGCTTCCAGATTTCGATGTTGTTGTTGATTGATTCGATCATGACAAGCTACACGCTCCCGTAGTGCTGCGGTTTTGCTGATCGTAACCTCGGCTACTAGAAAAGTAGATCAACGATTGGCGGCGACGGCCAAGACCCCATTTAAACCCCATTCAAATCCGCCCCAGCGCCGCCCAGGCGTTCGGCGCGGGTCGTCGGGGCGGCTCTCAGCCTGCGCGCGTCCTGCGCGCTCCCAGGGCCTCGTTTGCCGGGCCGGCATCTGCTAGCGTGATGTAACCCCGTAGCACCCCACCTGCCGAAGAATTTCCTCGGCTGTTTGGCTGCGCGCGCGCGCCGAACATGGCGGCATGTCGAAACCAGCCGCCCTCGCTGCCGCCCTTTGCTTCGTCCTTGCCGACGATGGCCTGGTGCCCGAATGGATCGAATTGATCCCGGCGCCAGGTGCTGACGGCATGGTGCGCGGCACCGATAGCCGAGCCTGGCGCTTCGGCAATGCCGCCGCCGTGGCCGCCAATTTCAGCCGCCGCCTGCCGGTGGATATCAACCACAGCACCGAGATCAAGGCACCGAAGGGCGAACCGAGCCCGGCGGTCGGCTGGATCGAGGAGCTGCAGGCGCGCAACGGCGCCCTGTGGGGCCGCGTCACCTGGACCGAGACCGGTGCCAACGCGCTGAAGGGCCGGGACTACCGCTTCGTCTCGCCCGTCTTCACCTACGACCGCGCCAGCACGGACATCGTCCGGCTTACCAGCGCCGCCCTTGTCAACAACCCGAACCTGCCGCTGGCGCTCAACAGCGCTGGCTCTGTCGACCCCAGCCCGGAGCTTGCCCCCATGTCCCTGAAAGCCATCCTCGTTGCCCTGAAGCTCGCCGAAAGCGCGACCGAAGCCGAGGCCGTCAATGCCATCCACGCGCTGAACGCCAACCTGGTCACCGCGACCAATTCGGCGCAGACGCCGGACCTGGCCAAGTTCGTCCCGCGTGCTGACCACGATGCCGCCCTCGGCCGCGCCGTGAACGCGGAAACCGCACTGAACGCGGTGAAGACCACCAATCACCAGACCGCCGTCAACGCCGAGATCGACGCTGCCATCGCCGCCGGCAAGGTCACGCCGGCCAGCCGCGAGTTCTACGTGGCCACCTGCGCTAGCCAGGACGGCCTGGACAAGTTCAAGGCCTTTGTTGCCAGCCAGCCGGTGATCGTCAAGCCGGGCGCCATCGTGAATGGCGGCCTGCCTGCCGGTGGCCAGACCACCCTCAGCGCCGAACAGAAGGCGCTCTGCGCCGAGATGGGCGTGAAGGAAGAAACGTACCTGGCCGAACTGAAGGCGCTCAACGGCCAGACCGCCGCCGCCTGATCCACCAACCCCTCGCGTCGCCTGACGGCGCAGCCCGAACCTCTTACGGAGCCGCACGATGATCATCACCCCGCAGTCCATCCTGAACCTTCAGGTCAGCTTTTCCAGCGCCTTCAAGGAAGGCTTCAGCGGCGCGGCGCCGATGTGGGACAAGGTCGCCATGCGCGTGCCGTCCACCGGCCGCAGCAACACCTACGGCTGGCTCGGCCAGTTCCCGAAGTTCAGGGAATGGGTTGGCGACCGCGTGCTGAAAGACCTGAAGGCGCACGCCTACACGCTGGTCAACAAGACCTACGAATCCACGGTGGCTGTCGAGCGTGAAGAGATCCAGGACGATCTCACCGGCACCTACTCGCCGATCTTCAAGGAGATGGGTTCGGCCAGCGCGATCTTCCCCGACGAGCTGGTGTTCGGTGCGTGCAACGCCGCCGTCTCCTCGCTCTGCTACGACGGCCAGTTCTTCTTCGACACCGATCACCCGGTGTATCCGAACACCGACGGCACCGGCACAGCGGTCAGCGTCAGCAACTTTGTGGCCGGTGCAAACCCGACCTGGTACCTGCTCGACATGACGCGCTCGATCAAGCCGTTCATCCTGCAGGAGCGTGAGTCGGCGAAGTTCACCGCGATGGACAAGCCGGACGATGAGTCCGTTTTCACCCGCAAGCAATTCCGCTACGGCGTGCACGGCCGCTGGAACGCCGGCTACGGCCTCTGGCAGCTCGCCTACGCCAGCCGCGCGGCGCTCACCCCGGCCAACCTCGATGCCGCCATCACCGCGATGGAAGGCTTCAAGGCGGACGGCGGCCGGCCGCTGGGCGTGCGCCCGAACGTGATCCTGTTCCCGAGCAGCTTGCGCCAGCAGGTGGAAGCCGTGATCGACAAGGAAAAGGTCGACGGCGGCGACAGCAACACCCACTACAAGCGCCTGACCAAGATTCAGAGCGACTACCTCGCCACTACCTGATACCTGCGACGACCGAGAGCCCGCTGTTGAAGGGCGCGCGGCTGGCACTGCGCGCCCGGAGGGCCACTTGCAAGGGCCGAGCGATGCCAGTCGCCCGGCCATCGGCGGTGCCGGCCATCCGCGCCGCCTCGATCCCGATCACTCCTGGAGCATTCCGATGCCTGACCCGAAGCCACCTGCCGCGAAGGCGCCCAAGCACGAAACCCCGGCCCTGCGCATCGCCGCCAAGGCCGAAGGCTTCCGCCGCGCCGGCATCGCCCACAGCGCCACCGCCACCGATCACAAGGCCGGCCGCTTCTCGCCTGAAGATGTCGAGGCGCTGAAGAATGACCCGATGCTGGTCGTCGTCGAGCTGGGCGCGTAAGGCATCGTGATCTACGCCACCCGCCAGGACATCCTCAGCCGCGAGGGCGCCGACGCGCTCTTCGCGGCGGCCGATCGCGACCGCGACGGCCAGGCGGATGTCCTGGCGGTGGACGCCAAGCTTGCGGACGCGAGCGCCACGATCGACACCTACCTGAGCCTGCGCTACCCGCTTCCGCTGTCGGTGTTTCCACCGGTGCTCAAGCGGCTGTGTGTGGACATCACGCTTTACCTCCTGAGCCTTAGCGCTGACGCCCTGACCAAGGAACTGCGCCAGCGCTACGACGACGCGATCAGCCTGCTGAACAAGATGGCAGCCGGCACCGTTGGCCTGGGCGTGGTGCTCGATCCTGAAACCCCGGTTTCAGGCGAGGTGAAGGGCGGCGAGATTCTCCTATCGCCCAAGGCGCGCCTGTTCAGCCGCGACACGCTGGTGGATCTCTGATGGATCTCCTGGACGTTCGCGAGGCCATCGTCGAAAGCCTGAAGGCGCGGCTGCCGAAGATCGTCACGGTGTCCGGTATCCGGGGCCGCTTCGATCTGCGCGAGCTGGCGACTTACACCCAGAAATGCCCGGCAGTGATGGTCGGTGTGCTGTCTGCCACCGGCATCGACGATGACCGCGATCTACGGCCGAAGCTGAAGTTTGCGGCCTACGTGCTGACCAAGAACGGGCGTGGCGGCAAGGCGGACGAAGCCGGCCTGAAGCTGTCCAGCAGCCTGCTGCATGCCATGCGTCGCGGCCCACTGGCCGAGGACTGCCAGGCCCCCACCGGCCTGGGCTTCAACAACCTCTACAGCACCAGCTTCGGTGACGAGGGCGTGTGGCTGGCCGCCATCACCTGGACGCAGGCCACGTCGCTCACCGAGATCTCGGATGACGAGCTGGGCGAGTTCCTGCGCGTGCACGCCACCTTCGACCTCGCGCCTGCCGATGGCGTGCCCGAGGCCACCAACCTGATTCCCGTTCGCCCCACTGAGTCCCCCTCTGAGCCGACCCCATGATCCAGTTCAACCAAATCCCGGTGAATTTCCTGGTACCCGGCCAGTACGTCGAGTTCGATGCCAGCCAGGCGGACGGCACCACGCCGACCATTCCGCAGCGCATTCTCCTGGTCGGCCAGATGCTGGCCACCGGCATCGGGGCTGCCAACGTGGCCACGCTGGTCTCCAGCGCGGACGAAGTGGCCCAGCTCGCCGGCCGTGGTTCGATGCTTCACCACATGGCCCGCAAGCTGTTCGCGGCCAACAGCTTCACGCCGGTCTACGTGCTCGCCCAGGCTGATGCCGGCGGTGCCACCAAGGCCGCGCGCCAGGTCACGGTCGGCGGCAGCGCCACCGCGAACGGCGAGCTGGATCTGTACGTCGGCGACACCCGCTACGCCCTCGGCGTCGTCACTAGCGCCACGGCCGCGTCGATCGCCACCGCCATCGCAGCGGCGATCACCGCTGACCCGGATCGCTATGTCGATGCCGCCGTCGACGGCGGCACGCCAGCTCGCGTGAACCTCACCGCGCGCCACGGCGGTATCGATGCCGGCCGCGTGGAAGTGACGCACAGCCGCTACGACGGCGAGCGCCTGCCGCTGGGTGTGACCCTGACCATCGCCGCCCTGGTTGAAGGCACCGTGAACCCGAGCATCGCCGCCGGCCTGGCTGGCCTCGGCGAGTCCTGGTACCCGACGATCGCGATGGGCTACACGGACGCCGCCAACCTCACGCTGCTGGAAACCGACCTGGCGGATCGCTTCGGCCCGCTGCGCCAGATCGAGGGCTACGCGCACATCGCCCGCTCTGCTGACCAGGCCACCCTCCAGGCGCTGGCCGCTGCCCGCAACGCGCCGCATGAGTCGGTGATCGACTGCGCGGATGTGCTGACGCCTCCCTGGGCCGTGGCGGCCTCGGTGGCCGCGCTCGATGCCGGCGAGCCAGATCCCGGCCGTCCGCGCCAGACCCTGACCTTGCCCGGCGTGATGGCTCGCGTGGCCACCGGCCGCCGTTCGCGTGCGGTACGCAACCAGCTGCTCGCGGCCGGCGTGTCCACATTGTCGATCGACGCTTCCGGCACGGTGCGCATCGAGCGCCTCACCACCACCTACCGCCTCAACGCGCAGGGCCTGCCGGACAACAGCTACTTCGATACCGAATCGCTGCATCTGCTCGCCAACCTGCGCTACACGCTGCGCACCCGGTTCGCCAACAAATACCCGCGCCACAAGCTCGGCAAGGATGGCAGCGAAGGCCCGAACGTGATGACGCCGAGCACCGCGCGCGCCGAGTGCATCGCGCTGTACCTGAGCTGGCTGAACCTGGGCTGGGTGGAAGGCGGCGTCGCTTTCGAGCAGTTCAAGCAGCAGCTGCGCGCGGAGATCGACAGCAACGATCCGAACCGCCTGAACCTGCTGCTGCCACCGGACCTCATCAACCAGCTGCGCACCGTCGCTGGCCAGATCCAGTTCCGCCGCTAAGCCCCACACCTCACAGGACATCTCGACATGGCCAACCGACTCCTCGGCCGCGCAACGATCAAGGCCGATGGCCGCACCTTGCAGACCAAGCGTGGCTGCACGCTGGACCCCGGCGGCGAACAGCGCACCGCCGTCGTCGGCAGCCGCAGCGTGCACGGCTTCACCGCCGAGCTGATGCCGCCGACGCTCGATTGCCGCATCACCCAGACCGCTGAGTTCGGCCTGGAAGAGATCCGCTCGATCGAGGACGCAACGATCGTCTTCGAGGGCGACGACGGCATCAATTACGTCATCAGCGGCGGCTTCAGCACCACCACGCCGAAGCTCGCCGAAGTGGAAGGCGAGATCACGGCGCAGTTCAGCGGCACCAGCTGCGACCGCGCTTAAACCCCGCTGCAAACCCCATTCAAACCAGGTTAACCGTCCATGCAAACGATCAAGGGAAAGCTGAAGAAAGGTCTGAAGATCGGCGACAAGCTGCACTTCAACTTCGAGCTGCGCGAGCCCAGCAACGCCGACGTTTTCGATGCTGAGGACGAGCACGGCATCGAGACTCCGCTGAAGTTCAACACCGCCGTCGTCGCTCGCATCCTGGTGCGCATCGACGATTACACCGGGCCGTTCACCTTCTCGATGATCCGCGGCCTCTCGCGCTTCGATCTGAAGACGCTGACTGACGCCATGAGGGAGGCCGAAAAGCTGGGGGAAGCCTGACGCCGCGCCGCCGTGAAGCGATGACGGCGGCGTACGTCATCGCCTGCAAAACCGGGTGGTCGATCGAGACGATCAACGCCTTGCCCCGTAGCGAGTACCTCCACTACCTGACGCTATCCGGCTAGAGCCATGACTGACCTCACCGTAAGCCTTCGTCTGTTGCTCCAGGCCCGCGAACTCACGCGCGGCCTGCAGGGCGGCAGCCGAGATATCCGGCGCTTCGGCGAGGATGGTCGCAAGGCCATCAGCCAGCTCGATGCAACGATCAAGAGCGCCCGCCGCAACCTGGCGGGCCTCGGCATCGGCCTCGCCGCCGGCAGCGCGCTGCGAGACTCTGCGCGGCTCGACAAGAGCTTGACCCAAGTCCGCCAGACGGCCGGCGCCACCCGCGCGGAGATGCGCGGCCTGCGCGATGACATCTTCCGCATGGCCCGCGATACCGGCCGGCCGATCGACACGCTGCTCGGCGGCTTCAACAACCTGATCGCGGCCGGCCTGGACTGGCGTGCGGCGCTGGCCACCACACGCGCCATCAACCCCGCCAGCGCCGTGACCGGTGCGGGTGAAGACGTGCTCGCAGGCGGCTTGTCCGTTGCTGCCAGCGCCTTCGATTTCGATCTGAGCCAGCCACGCGTAGCAGTTGATCTGCTCGATCAGATGGTGGTCGCCGGCCGGCTCGGTAATGCGGAGCTGGAAGACTTGGCGGGCATCTTCTCCAAGGTCGGTGTCAACGCCAAGGCTGCCAATCTGGCCTTTCCAGACACGCTGGCGTTCGTCGAAGGGCTGAGCAAGATCGAGCGCCAGCCGGAGCGCCTCAGCACCTTGGTGGATTCCACGCTTCGGCTGTTCAACAACGCCAAGTATCAGGCGGCTGCAAGCAAGACCACCGGCGTCGGCTTCTACAACCCGGACGGCTCCAGCCGCGAGCCGCTGGACGTGCTGGGCGACATCGCAGGCAAGTATCGCGGCCAGTCCACGGACAAGCGCCGCGACCGCTTTATCGCCAACGCCTTCGGTGAAACCGACCTCGATACCCAGAAGGGTCTGCGCACCTTGCTGGCCGGCGATGCGCTCAAGCAGATCGCCGATATGACCGTGAAGATTCGCGGCGCCAGCGGCACCATCGCCCGCGATCTGCCGGATGCCATCGACAACGCCGTAGACCAAAGCAGCCGGCTGAAGACCAGCTTGCGCGAAGCCGGCGAAAGCTTCGCCCGGCCAGTGAACCGCGCCTTGTCAGACTTGATCCAGCTGCAGATCGACGATCCGCGCAAGGGCGGACTCGGCCTGGGCAGCGGCGCTACGGTGGCCACCACCGGCGCGCTGATTGTCGGCGTCGGTGCGCTCGGGCAGATGATCAAATCACTGGCGGGCAAGCTGCCAGGCATCGGCGGCGGCATCAGTACGGCGGCCGGTGTAGCGCAGGGCAAGGCCCTGGAGCAGCTGGCCGGCGTCACGCCGGTGTTCGTGACCAACTTCCCTGGAACATCTGCAAGCGGCGGCCTGGCAGAAACCGCTGCAGCTGCTGCCGGCGTTGCTGCCATCGCCAAGACCGGGCTGCTCGCACGCCTGGGACTTACCACCGCTGCTGGCGTGGGCTCGGCCGCACTCGGCACAGCCGGCGTGCTTGCAGCCGGTGCTGGCGGCTTCGAGGCCGGCAGCTACATCAGCCGCAAATACATCGCCGGCACCCAGCTGAGCGATCAGATCGGCCGCGCCGTGGCGACCGCCTTGGCCACGTTCGGCAGCCAGGCCGCGCGCGACGCCCTCGATGCCCGCAACCGTGAGTCGGATATCAGCGGCACCATCAAGATCGAGTTCGACGGCAAGACCGCGAAGCTGGCCGGTGCCAAATCCACCGGCAATGTGGACTTCGACTTCAGCTCCGGCCCGATCGGCCTCGGAGTGGGCCAGTGAGCTGGCGCGACGAGCTGCAGCCGGCCTCGTTCCGGGGCACGCCATTCTTCGTCGACCAAGCGTCGGGCGAAGGTGCCCGCCGTGTGGTCGTTCATGAATACCCGCTGCAGGAAAAGGCGGAAACCGAAGACCTGGGCGCGCGCGCCAAGCGCATCCTGGTCAATGGCTATGTCCTGGGCAATGACTACTTCGGCGCGCGCGACGAGCTGATGCTGAAGCTGGACATGCCCGGCCCTGGCGAGCTGGTGCATCCGTATCGCGGCACCTTTCAGGCGCAGCTGATCAGCTACCGCATGACCGAGAGCACCCGCGAAGGCGGCATGGCTCGGTTCGACATGGAGTTCATCGAAGCTGCGTTCGTCACCGGCCCGAGCGTTCGCAGCGACACGCCGCGCCGCGTGCTCAGCCAGGCCGAAGCCACCGTCGCCGCCAGCCAGGCGCAGTTCGTCGAAGCCTGGCCGCTGCGGCTCGCGGCCGAGTTCGATCGCGCGGTGGCCACCGTGCTCGATGCCGTGCGTACCGTCGAGACCGTGATCGGCGTGGTCACCGTGGCCCAGGACGAGATCGCCGGCATCGTCGGCCTGCCAGATCGCATCGCAAACCGCCTGCGTGTGGATCTGCGCCGCATCCGCGACCTGGCCAGCCTGCGACGCCTGTTCGCCTACCGCGCACCGGCGGGCAGCAACACGCGTGGCGCACTGGCCAACGCGGCCGCGCTGTCGGCCCTGGTGCAGCAGCAGGCGGTGATCGCGGCGGCCGAGCTGAGCGCCGCCGTGACCTTCGACAGCCAGACGCAAGCCCTGGGCGTCCAGGAAGAGCTGGCGGATGCGATCGAGCGCGTCAGCTATGCCGCCGACGATCAGACGTTCGAGCAGCTCCAGGAGCTTCGTGCGCGCCTGATCGAAGACATCCGCAGCCGCGCGGTGGATCTGTCGCGCATCGAGCGCTACACGCCGACCGAGACGGTGCCGGCGCTGGTGATCGCGCAACGCCTGTACGGCGTGGCCAACGGCATCGACGCACTGCTTGGCCGCGAGGCGGACATCGTCAAGCGCAACGCCGTCGCGCATCCGGGCTTCGTGCGCGGCGGTGTCGCGCTGGAGGTGCTCAGTGACTGATGTCCTGAACACCGACGTGACCCTGCAGATCGGCGATCAGCAATACACCGGCTGGAAGGCGATCGGCATCGGCACCGGCATCGAGCAGCTCGCAGGCACCTTTGACCTGGTCTGCGCCGATCGCTGGGCGATCAACGGCCAGCCCCGGCCGATCCTGCCGGGCAAGCCGTGCACCGTGCGCCTGTACGGCGTGCCGGTGATCACCGGCTTCATCGATGAGGCCAGCCCGAGCTACGGCCCGAACGAACACAGCTTGAACATTCGCGGCCGCGACGCCACCGGCGACCTCGTCGACTGCGCTGCGAGCACGGACGGCCAGAGCTGGGAAGGCCGAAACCTTCTGCAGATCGCGAACGATGTCTGCAGACCCTTCGTCATCCCGGTGAAGCTCGATGGCCCTGTCGGCGCCGTGTTCCGCAAACAGGCTGTCAGCCCCGGTGAAACGGCGTTTGAAGTGCTTTCAAGGGCCGCCCGGCAGCGGGGCTATCTGCTGGTGTCAGACGCCAAGGGCGGCCTGCTGATTACCCGCACTGGCAGCCGCCGCGCTACCCGCAGCCTTCGTCTGGGCGTGGACATCCTGTCGGGCGATGCCACGTTCAGCCATGCCGAGCGGTTCGCCCGCTATGACGTGATCGGCCAGGACAACGAAGCGCTGAACGAAGGCAGCGAGGATCTCGCGCAACAGGTAAAGGCGAGCGCCACGGACCCTGCCATTCGCCGCAGCCGAGTCACTGTCATCGACGTGCCGGATGCCACCGATCGCGGCGTTGCCAGCCAGATCGCGCTGTGGACCGCTGCCAACCGCAAGGCACGCGGCGAACGCGCCGAGCTGACCGTGCGTGGCTGGCGCGACGGCGCAGCGCCCTGGGCCGCCAACACCCTGGTCCGCATCGACGATCCCTGGCTCGGCCTGGCCGGCGAATACCTGATCGCCAGCGTGGCGTTTTCGCTTGATGACCAGGGCGGCCAGATCACGCGCCTCAGCGTCACACCGCCCTCTTCCTACACGCCCGAACCCCTGATCGAGATCGAAGCGGCATGAGCCTGGAGCCCGAAATCCTCAAGACGTTCAAGGCGGCCGACACCTTCGAGCAGCTGACCATCACGCTCGATCGCGCACCCGCGCCTGGCTCCACGGTGCTAGCGCAGATCCGCGACGCCGTCGACGGCCTCGTTCACCAGTGGTCAAGCGCAGAAGGCACCGCCTCGATCAACGGCCGCGACATCGTGCTGGTTCGCGTTGCACCCGTTCTGACCCGCAACTGGCAAGCCGGCATCCACGGCTTCGAGGTTCAGCTCACCGAACCCGGCAAGACAACCACCCAAATTTTCCGCGAAGAACTCGCGATCGAAGTCTACGGAGACGGCGCATATGTCTAGTTCCAAAACCATCGTCATTCGCGAAGGCGATGCCGGCCTTTCCGCCTATGAACTCGCGCTCGCCAACGGCTTCGTCGGCACCGAAGCCGAGTGGCTGTCGTCGCTGCAGGGCGGGCTCAACGGCTGGTCGCCGCTGCTGGGTGCTGCGAACGACGGCGAGCGCCGAGTGTTCCGCGTCGTCGACTGGACGGGCGGCAACGGGGCCAAGCCACCGGTGGGCCAGTACCTCAGCGCCACCGGCCTCACCAGCATCCTGGCTGACGCGCTGGATGCGCGAGGCGCGCCCGGCGCTGCCGGCGTAGCCGGTGCTGCAGGCGCTGCAGGCGCGCCAGGCGCGCCTGGCCAGACTGGCCCCGCAGGTCCGCAAGGCCCCAAGGGCGATACGGGCAACACCGGCGCCACTGGCCCGGCTGGTGAGAC
>NZ_JAHFRY010000066.1:0-4195 GCF_023266035.1 Nevskia sp. | reverse complement strand
GGCCCGGTGGGTCCTGCCGGCCCGCAAGGCCCGCAGGGTTTGAAGGGCGACACCGGCAACACCGGTGCAGCCGGCGCCACAGGCCCCGCAGGCGCCACCGGCCCTGCAGGCCCGCAGGGCATTAAGGGCGATGTCGGAGATGTCGGCCCCGCAGGTGCGACAGGCGTCACCGGTCCGGCTGGCCCGCAAGGCCCGCAGGGAGTGAAAGGCGATACCGGCAACACCGGCGCCACTGGCCCAGCCGGCGCGACCGGCCCTGCAGGCCCGCAGGGCGTCAAAGGCGATGCCGGCGACATCGGACCTGGCGGTGCGGCAGGCGCTGTCGGTCCGACCGGCCCGCAGGGTCTCAAGGGCGACAAAGGCGATACCGGCGACGCTGGCCCGGCGGGAGCAACCGGCTCTGCAGGCGTGGCTGGAGCCACCGGCCCTGCGGGCGCGACTGGCCCTGCAGGTCTGCAGGGCGTCAAAGGCGACACCGGCAACGCCGGCCCGACAGGTCCGACGGGTGGCACCGGTCCGGCTGGTGCAACGGGAGGCACGGGTGCAGCTGGCACCAACGGCTGGTCGCCCGTTCTGGCCACCATCAGCGATGGCGAGCGCCGCGTTCTGCAGGTCACCGATTGGGCCGGCGGCAGCGGCACCAAGCCTGCCACCGGCAGCTACCTGGGAACCGCCGGCTTCACCACGGTGCTCGCCAATGCTGTCAACGTACGCGGGCCATCAGGATCGGGTGGTTCGGGCGGAATTCCGACCTTCAACGTCACGGACTTCGGCGCCGTGTTCGATGGCGTGACCAACGGCGTGCCAGCTGTGCTGGCTGCCCAAGCCGCAGCGACCACCGCAGGCGGCGGCATGGTCTATATCCCCGATGCGCCTGCCGGCCTGCTGCTGGCCGGTGGCACGTCCAGCGTCCTCAGCGGCCAGGATGTCTGGATCGAAGGCGATCCCTGGGGCTCGAAGATTCTCAGCCCGATCGACGCCAGCGCGGTAACGGGCACCTCGCTGAACATCGATTTCAGCCTCGACATGCTGGGGCCTTACAGCATCCTCGAAATGGTGGATGTCACCGCCAGCGAATGGACGGATTCCGTCACCGCCTCGCTGACCATCAACAGCGCCAACGAGGCCCAGTACGACCACGGCGGCCTCCGCGTGGAGCGCGCGCGCAGCAGCGCTGCCGCCATCTTTACCGTCAGCTTCAGCAGCACCCTGGCCGATGGTTTCGATTTCTCGGTCTACAACTTCAAGAACAGCGGCACCAGCAGCAGCACTGCGGTGGTGCGCATCGCTGGCATCGATGGATTGAGCGTCTCGGTGAACGGCGCCGCCGCCGGCACCGGCGTGGTGGCAGACCTCACGACGGAAACCGGCCTGTTCGTCAAGAAAGTGGCCGGCGTTCTGCAGGTCACCACCGGCGTCGGTGTGGGCGCGGTGCTGAACAACTGCGATTGCGTGACCCGCATCGAGCTGTCGCAGAGCGACGCCGCCAACTTCGCCTACGGCGATGCGATGCACATCGAATCGAACGTGGAGCTGGATTGCAGCTCGCCGTCGAAGAACCAGCGTAACTACGAGATCGATGGCGACACGGTTTACGGCCGCTATCTGGGCTACGTGTTCCTCACCGCCAAGCTCGATCGCACGGCGGCGATCAGCGCCGGCAGCATCAAGCGGGCGCGCAAGTTCGCGAAATACAAGTGCGTGGTGCGGAACATCGTGCCGGTCGGCTTCGGCAACGTCGAAGTGGACGCCCGCAACGGCTCAAAGAGCTGCATCACTTACACCGGCATTCACAACCTGGTGCTGGACGGCTGCGGCATCGGCGACATCTGGAACTTCGGCCATACGATCCGCGGCTGCCTGCGCACGTCGTTCCGCAACCCGCGCTGCCCCTACGCCCGCAACAGCGCCGAGATCGGCAGCGAGCAGTACTTGCTGAATCACGACGGCTGGAACAAATACACGCTGATCACCGGCATCAATACCGAGGGTGCCCGGCACATCCACACCACATCGCATCCGAGCAGCGAATCGAGCTATCAGTCGTCGCTGTCCGCCGTCATGCGCCACGGCGAGCCGAAGTACTGGCGCGTCGCCGGGGGGCTCATCACCAACCCGATGGGCAACGGCATCGACACGCACAAGAACGGCGTTTTCGGCACGTTTTCGGATCTGAAGCTGATCGGTTGTTCGACCTGGATCAACGGCACGATCGTGCCCAAACACATCCAGCATCGCTGCGGTTCAACGCTCTACGAGAACATCGAGTGTCTGAACTACATGGACGGCATCGCCGTCGACATGGGCAACAGCGGCGCTTACGGCGAGGTGCGCGCCCTCGACAACCTGGTTGAGTTCCGCAACCTCAAGATGGGGGGCAGTCGCTTCCCGACCACGCCCATTCCTGGCTACAACCAGCGGGTGATTTCGGTCAGCGGTGATATCGATCACAGCGGCCGGCAGACCGTAGTGTTCCGGGGCGGCGAAATTCGAGGCCCAGCCTCGCGAGTGTTCGATCTGGGCGGCGCCTACCACGTCATGATCCAGGACATGGATCTGGAAGCCGATGTCCGCACCGGCGGCTTCCTGATCCAGTTCGCCGCACCGGCTTTCGCCAACCGACGCAGCAAGCTGACCCTGGGCGATCTCCGCATCAAGACCTCCGGCTATGGCGGTGCGATCACCGGATTGTTCCGGGTGCAGGGACAGGTCGATGTCGACATCGTCGGGCCGATCATCGTCGACGGCGTCAACTACAACGCGATCATCGCCGCCAGCACCTTGAGCGGTGTGGTCACCGATATCCGCATCCGCGTTGCAGCCCAGGTCACCCAGCGCGATCAGCGCCGCGAACTGGTGTCCGGCCTCGACAACACCGCCGGCACCGTCACACTGACCTATGACGATCCGCGCTTCATCGTCTCGGCAGTCCCGGTGGGCAACATCGGCACCGGCGTCGACACCTTGCAGTCGTACAGCCTGCCGGCACGCTCGCTGATCAATGCACAGACCGGCGTTCGCATCGCGGCCTGGGGATCGATCGCCAACAATGCCAACGCCAAGACGCTGACCCTGGACGCCGGCACCGCGACCTTGCTCAGTGCCTCACTGGCGACCTCCGTGGCTGGCCAATGGCGGATCGATGCCCTGATCGTCTGCCGTGCACCGCCGCTGACCCTGACCACGAACTACATCGGGCGCACCGGAACCGTCGTTACGATGGGTTTCATTGCCAATCACCGCTACGCCGTAGCGGACGCGGCGACCGTGACCAGCAGTGATGACGCAGGGGTGAACGGGACTTTCCCGATCACTCGGGCGGTGAACCTTTCCGCCAGCGTGGTCCGCGCCAGCCGCACCGCAAACGTCGCGACCATCCGCCTGACTTCTCTTCAGGCATTCGCAGTGGATGACCCGCTGACTGTCGCTTTGTCGGACGCAAGCTACAACGGCGCGCCGGTGGTCGCGGGCATCGGCACGAAGTCAGCCAACGTCAACGCTGCGTCGCGCAGTGGCGGGGTCTTGACCTTCGGATTCACCGGGGGCACGCATCCGTTCCTGGTCGGCGATCCGGTGGTGATGACCAATCTGGGGCCGGCGACCTTCAACGGCAGTTTCATTGCCGCGAGCGTTGCCGCCGGCTCGATCACCTGCCTGCAGTCGGGCCTCGACGAAACCGCGACCGACCAGTCCGGCAACGCGAACAGCTATTTCCTGACGTTCGCCAACTCAGGCGCAGACAGCGCCGAAGCGACCGTTACCGGCACGGCGAACTGCTATGCGATTTCCTACGACTGCGGGGTGAGCGGAGCCATCACGGACCAGGTCGCGACGGTCGTCAGCTATTTCCTGCGCAGCTCGGCGCTGGTGTCGCAGAACGGCGTGCAGGCGCTGGCCAACAGCGCCCCGAACTTCAACACCACGGCGGTGGCGCTGATCAAAGCCACCGGCAGCGCCACCGCCAACAACGATATCGTCCAGGACGGCCTCGTCGTCGAGCTGGTCCGGCCGTGAACCTCCTCGCCGCCATCCAGCAAGCCCAGCGCCCGCTGATGCGCCGCCTGCGCGCGCTGGCCAGCCGTGCGCTGATCGCCCGCGTCGACGACGGCGCGAAGCTGCAGACCGTGCAGATCAGCGTCATGGCCGGCGAGCGCCTAGACGGTGTGCAGCGCCTGCAGTACTTCGGGCATTCGGC
>NZ_JAHFRY010000065.1 GCF_023266035.1 Nevskia sp. | reverse complement strand
GCGCACCGCCTGCGGGTCGGCGATATCGGCCTGAGCCGTGACGGCGCGACCGCCGGCCGCTTCGATGCGGGCGACCACCGCGTCGGCAGAGGCGGCGTTGCCGGCGTAGTTCACCACCACCGTGAAACCTTCTTTCGCGAGACGTTCCGCGACCGCCGCGCCGATGCCGCCGGATGCGCCGGTGACGATTGCGACCTTCTGTTTCTGGATAGCCATGACGGTCTTGCTCTCTTTGGTTGTTGGCGCCGGGTCGGCTGCCGAGAGCGACAGAATGCATCTTCCGCAGCCATAGATAATCAGGCAAAATTCGGAATGACTTTCCGAAAATTCGGATAATGGATCGGTTCGACGCCATGCGCGTCTTCATCCGCATCGTCGAGCGGCGCAGCTTCAGCCGCGCGGCGGATGACCTCGGCGTGCCGCGGTCTTCGGTGACCGATGCCGTCAAGGGCCTGGAGGCGCGGCTCGGCGTCCGGCTGCTGCAGCGGACCACCCGCCAGGTCAGCCCGACCTTGGACGGCGAAGCCTATTACCAGCGCTGTGTCAGCCTGATCGCCGACCTGGAAGACGCGGAGGGGGTCTTCATCGGCGCGAAGCCCTTCGGCCTGGTTCGGGTGGACGTGCACGGCACGCAGGCGCGGCATTTTCTCCTTCCCGGCCTGCCGCGCTTTCGCGCGATGTATCCCGATATCCGGCTGCACTTCGGCGAGGCGCATCAGCCCGTGGACCTGATCCGCGAAGGCTTCGACTGCCTCCTGAGAACCGGCGAGCTGACCGACAGCAATCTGATCGCGCGACGGCTGGCAATGCTGGACCGAGGCACCTTCGCCAGCCCGGACTACCTGCAGCGGTTCGGCACGCCGAGCTCGCCCGACGACCTCGATCGCCACGAGATGATCGGCCTGCTGGCGTCGGACACCTCGGAGGTCATCCCGTTGACGTTCCAGGTCGAAGGCAGCATCCGGCGGCTTACCCTGCCGGCGATGATCACGGTGACCGGCCCGGAGACCAACGTGGCCGCGGCCTGCCTGGGGCTGGGCCTGATCCAGGTCCCGCGTTATCGCGTCGTTTCCGAACTGGCGTCCGGCGTGCTGGTGGAAGTGCTGGCGAACACGCCGCCGACACCCCTGCCGGTACATGCCCTGTATTCGCACAAGCGCCAGCTGTCGCCGAGGGTGCGGGTCTTCATCGACTGGGTCGCGGAGCAGTATCGCGACTCGGCGCGGATCGCGGTGTAGGGAAGGCCGGTGCCGCGATCGACCCCCTGCAAGCCAGCAAGCCTGTAGCGAATTCCTCCAGGACTATCGAAAAGCCCTAGCGCTGAAAGTCGTACAAGCTGCCCAGACCCAAAATCTGGGTCAGCTCGTCGAGCGCGCTGCGGGAGGCGTCGAGCAGCTGCGGATCGGCGAGATCGGCCAGGACCAGGCGGTCGCGATAGTACTTGCCGATCCAGGCTTCGAGCCGGACGGCAAGGGCATCGTCGATCCAGACCTTCGGGTTCACCGCCGTGCGCTGGGCCGGATCGAGGACCACGCGCAGCCTCAGGCAGGCCGGGCCGCCGCCGTTGCGCATGCTCTGGCGCAAATCAAATGACTGCACATCGGTGATCGGGTTCAGCGGGTCGTCGACGATGCGCCGGATCGCCGCCCAGACCTTGTCGTTCTCCTGGCATTCATGGGCGCAGATCAGCCGCATCGAGCCGTCGGGCAGGCTGAGGATCTGGCTGTTGAACAGGTAGGAGTTGACCGCGTCTTCGACGCTCAGCTCGCGATCCTTGATTTCGATGAACACCGGATCGCGGCCCTTCAGGCGCCGCTTGACCCAGTTGCGGATCGCCTTGCCATCGACGAAAGCCTGCTCGTGATGCAGCAGCAGATGGCGATGGCCGACGGCGATGACATCGTTGTGGAAGACGCCGGCGTCGATCGCGTCCGGCTTCTGCTGGGCGTGATGAACGTAGTCCGGATCGAGGTGATGCAGACGGGCAATCGCTTCGCCAGCGGCGCGGTTCTGGCGCGCCGGATGCACCGCAGGTTTCGGGTCCTTATCGCCCGCTTCACCGTAGACGAACAGTTCCAGCCCGTGGCCATCGTGCTCGGCACAGAGCCGGGTGTGATTGGCCGCGCCTTCATCGCCCATCTGCGGTGTTGCCGGCAGCGGTGCGTGATGCACGAAGTGTTTTTCGCTGCGAAAGATCGTCGCCAGCGCACGGCCGGTGACCACCGGCTCGATCGAGCGATGCAGATGAGTGGCGAGATTGGCCGGCGTGAAATGCACGCGGCCATCGCGGGTATCGGCGCCCGGCGACACGGTGGCTGCGTTGGCGGTCCACATCGACGACGCCGAGGACATCGCCGCCAGCAGTTCCGGCGCATCGCGGCGCACGCGCATCAGCACTTCGGCATCGCGGCCTTCGAAGCCGAGCAGCTTCAGGGTCGGGATGTGCGGCCGTTCCTGTGGCGGCAGCACACCTTGGGCAAAGCCCATCGCCGCCAGCGCGCGCATCTTGGCCAGGCCCTGCAATGCCGCGGCATGCGGGTTCGACGGCAGTTCGGCGTTCTTCTCGGCAGCCTTGTTGCCCTGCGCCAGCCCGGCGTAGTTGTGCGTCGGGCCGACCAGGCCATCGAAGTTCGCCTCGATGCTGAGCGGCTTTTTCTCGTCGCTGCTATCCACGGTGCTCACCTCATGCTCCCGTACAACTCGGCCATGCCGGGCGGCAGGGCGCCGCCTGGTTTCGGTGCTGAAAACAAGGTCGAAGCCTGCTTCTTGACCGCGTAATAGCGCTCGAACGCGGCCAGCGCAGCATCGATCTTCGCGCGCGGCACATCGAGATGGGTGACCAGCCGGGTGCGCGTACCGAGCGTGGCGATCACGCCCTGCTCGGGCAGGTAGAGCTTGAGCGCCGGCAGGTCTTCGCTGGCGATGTCGACGAACACGATATTGGTCTGCACCGGTGCCACGCTAAGCCCGAGCGCCGCCAGCCCGGCTGCAAGATGTGCGGCGTTGGCGTGGTCTTCGGCAAGTCGTTCGACGTGATGTTCCAGCGCATGCAGACCGGCTGCTGCATAGATTCCGGCCTGACGCAGGCCGCCGCCGAGCGCCTTGCGCCAGCGCTTTGCGGCGGCGATGAAAGCCGTGCTGCCGAACAGCAGCGAACCGGCCGGCGCGCCCAGACCTTTGCTCAGACATAGCGATACCGAGTCGAAGCCGGCCACCGCTGCGTGCTCGCTCAATCCCGCGGCGACCATCGCATTGCACAGCCGCGCGCCATCCAGATGCGTCGCCAGGCCCCGCGACTTCGCGAAGGCCGTGGCGTCGGCGACATACGCCTGCGGCAACACTTTCCCGCCGATGGTGTTTTCCAGCGCGAGCAGGCGCGTGCGCGCGAAATGCAGATCGTCCGGCTTGATCGCGGCGGCGATGTCGGCCAGCGCGATCGAGCCATCCGGCTGGTTGCTGATCGGCTGCGGCTGGATCGAGCCGAGCACGGCGGCACCGCCTTGCTCGTACTTGTAGGTGTGCGCGTCCTGGCCCACCAGGTACTCGTCGCCGCGCCCGCAATGGGCCATCAGCGCCGCGAGGTTGGACTGCGTGCCGGTGGCAAACCACAGCGCCGCTTCGAAGCCGAAGCGCTCGGCGGCGACCGCTTGCAGGCGGTTGACGCTGGGGTCGTCGCCATAGACGTCATCGCCCACTTCGGCGGCGGCCATCACCGCACGCATCGCGGTGGTCGGGCGAGTGACGGTATCGCTGCGCAGGTCGATCAGGGTTGGCGACATGGGATGGGAGGTGCCGGGCTTGAGCTGGATTCTAGGTGCCGCGAGCGTTCAGCGTGGCCCGAGGCTGGCGTTCGATTCCGGCAGCGGGAACTGCAGCACCACCTTGGTGCCGCCGCGCGTGCCGGCGGTCCAGGCGATCGAGCCCTGCAGTTCTTCGGCACGGCGACGCATGCCGGTGGTGCCGCGGCCGGACGGGCCATCGGCGAGCAGGCCGGGGCCGTCGTCGGTGAGATCGAACAGCAGCATGCCGCTAGCGGCACGGATGCGGATGCGCAGATGGGTGGCGTGGCCGTGGCGCAGGGCATTGGTCACGGCTTCGCGGCCGATGCGGAACAGATGCAGGGCCTGCGCCTCGTCGAGCGGCGGGTCCGGCAGTTCGCCGTCCTGCTGCCATTCCAGACTGCTGCCGATCACCGCCAGACGCTCTTCGGTTTCCTCACGCATCTGTGCCAGCGCTTCGAGCAGGCTCAGCGGTTCGAGCTGGCTGCGGCTGACGATGTCGCGCAGGTCCTGCATCACGGCGCGGGCGAGGTCGGCCTGCTCGGGGCGATCGAGGCTATGGATCAGGGTCAGCAGCTTGGCGCCGATGTCGTCATGCAGATCGCCCAGCAGGCGGCTGCGTTCGCTGGCGATCGCCTGGCGACGGCTGTCGGCTTCGCCGGTCTGCCGCAGTTCCAGCACGGCGAGTTCGCGCCTGAGCTGCGCGCGCTGGCGCAGCAGCCACACGCAGGCCACCACCAGCAGGACGACGATCACCGCCGCGATGCTCATGGCGTCGCGGCCGGCGCTTTCGGTGGCGCGAGTGCGGCGGCCTGGTCGGTCTTGCCTTCGGCGATCAAGACCTTCTGCAAGCGTTCTCGCGCCAGCTGGCTGCGGTCGTGCTCCGGCCCGAGCGTCGCCGTGAAGGCGGTCAATGCAGCTTGCTGCGCTGCTTCGGCGGCCGGCAGATCGTGCAGCCGGAACAGGCATTCGCCGTACAGGCTTTGCGAGGCGGCGGTCTGCCAGTTGTCCTTGCCCTTGATCGCGATGCTGCTGGCGACCGTCAGCTCCAGTTCGTGTCGCGCTTCGGCCAGCCGGTTCAGCTTCATCAGCAGCGAGGACAGGTTGGCGCGTACCAGCAGTGCCGATTCGGCCAGCGCTGCGGGCTGGGTATCGGCAGCGGCCAGCGCCGTGCGGAAGGTCTTTTCGGCCGCTTCGCTCTGGTTCAGCGCGGCCTGGGCAACGCCGACCGTCGTATAGGCATTGATGCTGTTGCGGCTGGCTGGGCCGAGGTGGCGCAGGCGTGCATCGAGCACTTCCTCGCTGAGCTTCAAGCCCTCGGCTTCGGCGCCGGTGTCGTTGAGCATGGCGCCGAGATTGCCCATCGCGGTCAGCGTTTCCGGATGAGTGTCGCCGAAGGTCTTGCGCATGCCGGCAACGACCTCGCGCATCATCGTCACCGCCGCTGGCAGATCGCCGAGATAGGCGATGGTCGCAGCGAGGCTGGAGCGCGCGGTCAGCGTGTCCGGATGGTCAGGGCCGAGCCGCTGCGTCTGCTGCGCCAGCAACTGTTCCTGCTCGGCGCGCGCGCCCTTGAGATCACCGTTGTCCTGCAAGGCCACGGCGTGATCGCCGGCCACGGTCAGGGTGAAATCATCGTCCGGCCCGAGCAGTTTCAACGCATCGGCATGGACGGCCGCCCAGATCTTTTCAGCTTCAGCGAACTGGCCCTGTTCGCGCTGGATCGTGCCCTGCAGACGGCGCGCGCGTAGTGATTGCTTGCGGGTTTCAAGCTCGGGCTGCGCAGCCGTGGCGATGGCGGCAATTTCGCTGCCGGCTTCAGCAAGCTGGTTCTTCTGCACTAGAGCCTCGGCGTGCAGCAGCTTCGCGGCGCGAGCCTGGGTGCTGTCGGCGCCGTAGGACGCGATGGCGCGCTTGCGGGCTTCATCAAGCAGCAGCAGCGCGGTGTCGCTGTCGGCCAGCGCCAGATAGCTGGCGCCGAGCGTGCGGTACAAGGTCGATGACAAGGCCTCGTTGCGTTCGGCGCCGAGCGAAGCTCTGGCCGAATCCAGCACTTCGCGCACCCGCAGATCGCGGCCCAGTTCTTCGTCCGGCGTGGCGGCGGTCAGCATCTTTTCGAGGAATGCATTGACCGCTTCGGCCTCGGCACTGCGGGCATCGGCCTGCTGCCGCGCTTCGGCTTCGGCGAGGCCGTAGCGGATCGCGACCGCGGCACCGCCGACCAGCGCCAGCACCGCGACAGCTGCGGCTGCGGTGATCGCCTTGTGCCGGCGCACGAACAGGCCGGCGAGATAGCCGGCGGTCGGCGGTCGTGCCTCGATCGGCTGGCTCAGCAGCAGGCGATCGAGATCGCCGGCCAGTTCGGCGGCCGAGCCGTAGCGATGCGCGGACTCCTGCGCCATCGCCTTCATCACCACGGTTTCGGTATCGCCGCGCGCGGCTGGCAGATGCTGCGACAGCCGCTCGATGCGGCCAGCGCGGATCATCGCCAGCGCTTCGAGCACGGTCGATTTCGACAGGCCGGGATAGGGCAGGTGGCCGCTGAGCAGCTCGTAGGCGATGACGCCGAGCGAATAGACATCGTTGCGCGGATCGGCGCCATCGATGCCGGCGAGTTGCTCGGCGCTCATGTACGGCACGGTGCCGAGCACCTGGCCGACATGGGTCATCGGCGCGGCCTCGTCGAGCACCAGATGGGCGATGCCGAAGTCCAGCACCCGCGGCTTGCGCGCGGCATCGACCAGCAGATTGGCCGGCTTCAGATCGCGATGGACGACGCCGCGGGTATGCGCGAAATGGACGATGCGACTGATCTCGGCAAGCAGCGCCAGTCGCTCGCGCAGATCGAGCTTGGCGTTATCGGCATAGGCCAGCAGATCCTGGCCTTCGATGTATTCCATCGCCAGCCAGGGCAGCGGGCCGGCGTCGCTGTCGGCAACACCGGCGGCGTAGAGCCGGGCGATGCCCGGATGTTCGAGCCCGGCCAGCAGCTCGATCTCGCGCCGGAAGCGGCGGCGCAAATCCTCGCCAGCGCTGGCGGCGCGCAACACCTTCAGCGCGATACGGCGCGGCGGATCGCTCTCCTCGGCGAGATAGACGCGACCGTGGCTGCCCTCACCGAGCAGGCGCAGGATTCGGTACGGGCCAATCCGCGCCGGCATCGCGTCGTTGTCGGCTTCGACCATCGGGAGTCGCTCAAGGAGTTCGGGCGGCGATCGTAGCGGACCGCGTCAGCGCTGCGCGAACCGGGCCCGCAAGGCCGCTTCAGAGCTGCGGATTGACCAGGCCGAGCCGCGTCGCCTCGATCGTCGCTTCCGCGCGGCTGCTGACTTCGAGCTTGCGGTAGACGTTCTTGATGAAGCCGGCGGCGGTGTTGCGGGTCACGCCGAGGTGCAGCGCGACTTCCGGAAGCCGGCAGCCCTTGGCGATCAGCACCAGGGTTTCCCGTTCGCGCGGCGACAGCGGCTGCTCGGTGCCGGAGGCGCGCCCCGGTTCATCGCCGAACACCCGCAGCAGGCGGCGGGCGATGGTCGCCGACAGCGGCGGTTCGCCGGCGGCGATGCCGCGCAGCGCGGCGACCATCTTGTCGCGCGGCTGGTCCTTGAGCAGATAGCCGCGTGCGCCAGCTCGCAGCGCCGGGAACACGTGGGCATCGTCGGCGTAGATGGTCGAGACGATGCACTGGCAGCGCGGATGCGCCGCACTCAGTTCGCGGATCAGTTCGACGCCGGAGCCATCGGGCAGGCCAAGGTCGATCAGCGCCAGTTCCGGCCCGGTCTCGGCGGTGAGGCCGCGCAGCCAGCGCCGGCCGGACAGCAGGCTGTCGACCCGGCTGACTTCGATGCCCTCGAAGGCCTCGCGCAGCGTCTGCTCCAGCCACTGCGCCAGCGGCGTCTGGTCTTCGACGATCAATGCGGTCTTCATGGCTGCGTCACGTCTGCGATTCCGGGATTCCGATGCAGCGAGACTGGCGATCCGCTCTTGTCGGCGTCAAGCCACACCCCCCAGCTAGGGGGTTCGGCAGGAACCGGCGATCCCTAGAGTTTCCGCAGCGGGCAAACGGCCCGTTCGGCAACACCGGGGATGACCATGATGGGCTTCAACAAGATCTGGAAACAGGGAGCGGGACTGATGCTGGGCCTGCTGGCGATGACGGCATCGGCAGCGCCGGACGTCGGCACTGACAACGTCGGAGCGGTGCAGGGTGCCAAGCGGGTGGCGATCGCCGAATTCGGCGTCGAGTTCTACACCCAGATCTACGCCCAGGATCGCGCCAACAGTGGTGGTGGCTCTACGGCGATGGTCACCGCCACGCTCGACGGCGTCAGCGATGCCACCCTGCAGGCGATCACCGACAAGGCCTACGCCGATACCGTGGCGGCGCTGCAGGCGGCGGGCTACGAGGTCGTCGATCCGGCGACCTTGGCGGCCAACGAGATCTGGCAGGGGCAGCTCGCCAAGTACGGGCTGGAATCGCCCTACACGTTCTCGGATTCCAGCTTCGGCGAAAAGAATCCGCAGATCAGCAAGATCTTTGCGCCAGCCGGCATGAAAGCGTTCTTTTCGTCGAGCAAAGGCCGCGGCAGCCTCGGTCAGCGGGTCGACTCCCAAAATCAGGGCCGCGGTGCCAAGGCCGGCGAGATCGCCAAGGCGCTCGATGCCAGCCTGCTGCATATCCACTACCTGGCGAGCTTCGGCCTGACCTCCAAGCCGAAACGCGGCTGGGGCCTGATCCTCGGCACCAAGAGCCGCGCCAGCATCCAGTCGGCGCCGGTGCTGCTGCCGGAAGAAACCGAATGGCAGATCAACGGCCCGGCCGGCGCGCGCACCTTCACCACCAGCCATCGCGCCCGCTTTGGCGGCGCGATCTATCTCGATGATCCGGAGATCGCCGAGACCGACATCTTCACGATGAGCGAATCGACCACGGCTGCCGAGAAGAAGGGCGACAACATCACCAACGCGCTCGGCATCCTGTTCGGCAGCGGCACCCAGAAAACCAAGAGCTTCGTCTCGAAGCCTGAAAGCGAAGATGCCTACAAGGCGACGTTCGACAAGCTGATCGGCGAGACCACGGCGGCCTTCCTGCAGGTGCTGGGCAGCGCCAGATAGGCGTCAGGCAACTCAGGCTTTCGGAGGCGGCAGCAGGCGATCGGCTTCGGTCGTCGCCACCGGATAGCTGCAGTAATCGGCTGCGTAGAAGGCACTGGCGCGATGGTTGCCGCTGGCGCCGACGCCACCGAAGGGATAGGCACCGCTGGCGCCGGTGGTCGGGCGATTGCGATTGACGATGCCGGCGCGGCTGGCCCGCTGGAAGGCGGTCCACTCCGCGTCGTCATCGCTGAGCAGGCCGGCGGACAGGCCGTAACGGGTGGCGCGGGCACCGCGCAGGGCTTCGTCGAAGCTTGTATAGCGGATCAGCTTCAGCAGTGGGCCGAAGTGTTCTTCGTCCGGCAGGCTGTCGGCGATCACGGTGACGTCGATCAGCGCCGGCGTCACGTAGGCCGCGCCGAGCGCGAGTTGAGTCATCGGCAGCAAGGCAGTCGCGCCGCGAGCGATGAGATCGGCCTGCACCGCGAGCAGCGCTTCGGCGACCCGGCCGGACACCACCGGCCCCATGAACGGCTGCGGCAGACTTTCGGCCGGCCCGACGGTGAGCAGACGCGCCGCCTCGATGAGCGCAGCGACCAGGGCATCGCCCTGAGCATCGTTGGCGATGAACAGCCGGCGTGCGCAGGTGCAGCGCTGGCCGCTGGTGATCCAGGCACTTTGAACAATTTCATGGACGGCGGCAGCGATGTCATAGCGGCTGCCGACCACCAGCGGATTGTTGCCGCCCATCTCCAGCGCCAGGATCGCGCCGGGATGGGCCGCGAACTGCTGGTTCAGCAGGGCGCCGGTGTGCGAGCTGCCGGTGAAGTACAGGCCGTCCAGCTCGGGATGGCGGGCAATCGCTTCGCCAGTCGCCCGTTCGCCTTGCAGCAGGTTCAGCACACCGGGTGGCAAGCCAGCGTCGATCCAGGCCTGGACCATCGCCGCTGCCGTCATCGGCGTCAGTTCGCTGGGCTTGAAGATCACCGCATTGCCGGCCAGCAGCGCCGGCACGATGTGGCCGTTCGGCAAATGGCCCGGAAAGTTGTACGGGCCGAACACCGCGACCACGCCATGTGGCCGGTGCTGCAGGCGATGACGACCGAACGCGGTGGCTTGTTCCTTGAGGCCAGTGCGTTCGTTCCAAGCCTGGATCGACAGCTCGATCTTGCCGGCCATCGTCGCCACTTCGGTACGCGCTTCCCACAGCGGCTTGCCGACTTCGCGGGCAATGGTCAGCGCAATCGCCTCGCTGCGTTCGCGCAGCAGTTCTGCATAACGGTGGGCGAGGGCGGCGCGGTGCTCGAAGCTGGTGTCCGACCAGGCTTCGAACGCTGTGCGTGCAGCGGCGAAAGCCGCGTTGACATCGAAAGCGTCAGCCGCCTGGTCGCGCCAGATTTCGGCATCGGTCGAGGGATTGCGCCGCGCGAACTCGGGGCCGTGTCCGGCTTGCCAGTGGCCTGCGATGTAGAGCATCGCGTGTCTTCCGATGGAGATCCGTGGCGATTATGTCGGAGCGACCATCGGCCGGGGCCGCTGGTTTCGAAGCATTTGGCGGACGATTTGGTCGCCGACGGGGGCGATTTGTGAATTTTGCGTAGAGATGTCGGCATGTTCGCGGGTATTTCGCAGCCAATGCCTGGAAGTCTTTGCAAATGAGAACGCCTATCATTTATCATGCCTGCATCTCATCAGGCACAACCGGGCAGCGACATCGCTTCGGTACATACCGAAAAAGATCCACTGTCCCGCAGCCTCGTCAATACGGCGGCGCGGGGCTTTATTGACCCCTTTCGGAGTAACTCGTCAATGTCGTCGCCCCTGTTTCGCCTGAGCCCGATCGCCGCTGCCGTCCTCGCTTTTCATGCTGGTCCTGCCGCAGCGCAGACGGCCCCTGCCGAGCCGGCGACGACGCTGCCGACGGTCAAGGTTGAGGACTCCGCCGCCGCCAGCATCAAGGCCGACAAGATCAGCTCGCCGAAATTCACCCAACCGCTGCTCGACACGCCGCAGACCGTCAATGTGGTGAAGAAGGAGCTGATGCAGCAGCAGGGCGCGCTGACCCTCACTGACGCGCTGCGCCTGACGCCGGGCATCACCTTCCAGCAGGGCGAAAACGGCAATACCACCAGCGGCGACGCCGTGTTCCTGCGTGGTTTCGATACCCAGGGCAGCATCTTCGTCGACAACATCCGCGACATCTCGCCGGCAACGCGCGACCTGTTCAACCTGGAGCAGGTGGAGATCGTCAAGGGTCCGGCCGGTGCCGACAATGGCCGCGGCGTCGCCTCCGGCTACATCAACGTGGTTTCGAAGACGCCGTTCGCCGATGACGCGATCGGCGGCTCGCTGGCCTATGGCACGCGTGACCGCCGCCGCGCCACCGCCGATGTCAATCGCAAGATCACCGATTCGATCGCCGTGCGCCTGAACGTGGTCGGACAGGACGGCGGCGTCGCCGGTCGCGACGAGGTCAAGAACCAGAAGTGGGGCGTGGCCCCGTCGATCGCCTTCGGCCTCGGCACGCCGACCCGCATCACCCTGTTCACTCAGCACCTGTTCCAGGACAACACGCCGGATGGCGGCGTCTCCGCAGTCGGCGTTTCAGGCTGGCGCAACCCCACACTCGACGATGCCGGCATCGTCGCCGAACGGGCACCGATCTCGAACTTCTATGGCCTCGACAGCGACTACGAGAAGATCGACGTCAACACTTTCACGGGCAAGGTCGAGCACGACATCGCGCCGGGCTACACCTTCACAAACACCTCGCGTTATAGCCGCGTTTCGCAGAATCGCCTGCTGACCGCGCCGATTCAGGCACCCGTGGTGTCCGACGGCACCGGTGAGACTCTGGTGATTCGCGATCCGGCGAACTGGACCCAGGGCCGCTCGCGCCAAGGCATTGATCGCGACAACGAACTGCTGACCAACCAGAGCAATATCCGCGGCTCGTTCAAGACCGGTGCGATCGACCACGATTTCGCGTCCGGCTTCGAGTTCATCCAGGAATCGCAGGTCACGCCGACCCTCGCCACCACGGTGACCACCCCGGCGCAGGTCCAGCAGCCGGCGAATCTCTACAACCCGAACTCGTCCGATCCGGGCGTCACGCTTTCGCCGAACGGCGCGTCCAGCGATGGTCGCACCACGACTGGCGCGGTCTACTTCAACGACACCTTGAAGTTCGGCGATCGTGACCAGTTCCAGCTCAGTGGCAGCACCCGCATCGAGCGCTACCGGACCGAGACAAACAGCGTCTCGCTGTCGACCGCCACTGCCAATCCGACCCTGCCAGTCGGCACGCTGCTCGGTTCGCGGCTGAACAAGAGCGGCACGCTGGTCACCTACAAGGCCGGTGGTCTGTGGAAGCCGCTGCCGAATGGCTCGGTCTACGCCTCCTACGGCACCAGCAAGCGCCCACCGAGCGGCGACAACTTCGCGCTCAGCGCGACGGCGACCAACATCAACTCGACCGCACTTGCGCCGTCGAAGGCCGACAGCGTCGAAGTCGGCAGCAAGTGGGATCTGCTCGACAACAAGCTTGCGGTGACCGGCGCGCTGTTCCGTACCGAGTCCAAGAACGACATCGCCCGGCAGTCCGGCAACGAAATCGTCCAGTACGGCAAGCGCCGCATTCAAGGAGTCGAACTCGGTGTCGTCGGCAACCTCACCGATGCCTGGCAGGTCTCGGCCGGCTACACCTTCCAGGATGCGAAAGTGGCCGAAGGCACGATCGCGACCGATGGCACTTCGACGCAGAGTGGCGCAGCGATCAACTTCTCGCCGAAGCACAGCGTGACCACCTGGACCAGCTACAAGCTGCCACTGGCGATCGGTCCGCTGACTGGCCCGCTTACCTTGGGCGGCGGCCTGCGCTACATGGATAGTCAGGCTCGCACGGTCAACAACAACCTAGGTGCAGTGACCACGGGCGTCGTCAAGGTCGAGGATTACGTTGTTGTCGACGCGATCGCCAGCTACGACGTGACCTCGAACATCGGGGTGCAGGCGAACATCTACAACATCCTGGACGAACGCTATGTCGGCTCTGTCAACAACTCCGGCCAGCGTTATCAGCCGGGCACGCCGCGTTCGTACCTGCTGTCGCTGAACTTCAAGTACTGACGCTTCCCGCTGCTGCCCGACCATGATTGTCCGCATTCCCGGTCTCCTCGAACCCCGTCCGCTCGCGCACATTCGCGAACGGCTGGCGGCAGTGGACTGGGAAGACGGGCGCATCACGGCCGGGCCGCAGGCGGCGAAGGTCAAGCACAACGACCAGCTCACCGAAGACCATCCGGTCGCGAAGGAACTCGGTGAGGTGGTGCTGATGGCGCTGTCCCGCAGTGCCTTGTTCACCTCGGCGGCGCTGCCGCTGAAGGTGTTCCCGCCGATGTTCAACCGCTACACCGGCGGTGGGCATTTCGGCGCGCATATCGACACCGCCGTACGCCTCAGTCGGCAGCCGCCGCACCGGGTGCGTACGGATTTGTCGGCAACCCTTTTTCTCGCCGATCCGGATAGCTATGACGGCGGCGAACTGGTCATTGGCGATAGTGAAGAGATCGGCGGTGTACAGGCGATCAAGCTCGCGGCCGGTGATCTGCTGCTGTATCCGGCGACGCATCTGCACGAGGTGCGGCCGGTGACGCGCGGTGCGCGTCTGGCTTCATTTTTCTGGGTGCAGAGCATGGTTCGCGACGATGACAACCGGCGTCTGCTGTACGACATGGACCGGGCTCTGATGACGCTGCGCGAACTGCATCCTGAAGGCCATCCGGCGCTGATCCGGCTGACCGGGACGTATCACAACCTGCTGCGCAAATGGTCGGATCTGTGAGCACCATCGCCATCCAGGAACACGGGTATCGCTGCGGCCAGCGGATGTCGGCGCGGGGTCGCATGGTTGCTGCCATGGTCGTTGTCGGTCTGCACCTCGGCGGTTTCGCGACCTTGCTGATCGCCCGCAGCGAAGCCTTGCCGCCGCCGGAGCCGGTGGTGATGCAGGTGACGATGATCGCGGAGGCGCCGGTGGTGATGATCGAACCGCCGCCACCGCCACCCGAGCCGGTGAAGCCGAAGCCCCAGCCGCGTCTGATGGCGACGGCCAAGCCGACGCCGTCGGCGATCGTCACGCCGCCACCGGATGACGAGCCGGTGACCGAAGCGGTGGCCGAAGAACCGACGCCGCCAGCGCCACCGGCGGCGCCCGCCTCATCGCCACCCGCGGAGCCGGCGATCGTGCCGCCGAACTTCGTTGCCGCGTACCTGAACAATCCGGCGCCGGTCTATCCGTATGCGGCCAAGTCGCGGCGCGAGTCCGGCACGGTGTTGCTGAGGGTGCTGGTGACCACGGAAGGTGTTGCCGGCAGCGTGACGATCGAGAAATCCAGCGGTTCGTCGAGCCTCGACAACGCCGCGCGCGACATCGTCTTCAAGCGCTGGCGTTTCGTGCCGGCCAAGCGCGGCGAGCAGACGGTGGAAGCCTGGGTGATCGTGCCGATCGTGTTCGAGTTGAAGATGTAAAGCGGTCGAGAGAAATGCTGTTCTCCCTCTCCCGAAGTGAGCGGGGCTAGAGCTGTTTTGAATTGAAAGATCAGGAACTGAAATGGACGCAGCAACACCCGGTATCGGCTTCGGCCACTTTCTCGCCCAGGCCGATGGCGTGGCGAAATTCATTCTGGTGCTGATGGCCGTGGCTTCGGCGGCGAGCTGGTATCTGATCGTCACCAAGCTGGTCAGTTATGCGCGTGCCAAGCGGCGCAGCTCGGCGTTTCTCGATTTCTTCTGGAACGCGCCGTCGCTGGACGTGGTCGCCGCGCAGATCGAGCAGAAGCATCCGGACGAGCCGTTCTCGCATCTGGTCTATCACGCCATCGTTGCCAGCCGGCATCACGAGCGCCACGGCATCAATCGCCTGAACGAAGCCGGCAGCAGCAGCGATTTCGTCACCCGCACCTTGCGCAAGACCATCGATGAAGAAACCGCGAGCCTCGAATCAGGCCTCACGGTGCTCGCCTCGGTCGGTTCCACCGCGCCGTTCGTGGGCTTGCTCGGCACGGTCTGGGGCATCTATCACGCGCTGGTCGCGATCGGCGTGTCCGGTGCCGGCACGCTGGACAAGGTGGCGGGGCCAGTCGGTGAAGCGCTGATCATGACCGCCATCGGTCTGGCGGTCGCGATTCCGGCGGTGCTCGGCTACAACCTGATCGTCCGCGCCAATCGCCTGACCCTGGCCCAGCTCGATGCCTTTGCGCACGATCTGTTCGCCTTCCTCGGCACCGGCGCCAAGATCGATGCGGCCGGCGGCAACGTCACGCCGCTCAAGGTCAGCGGAGCGCGCTGACATGGCCTTCGGAAGCTTTGGCGGCGGCGCCCGCAACAGCGCGCCGATGGCCGAGATCAATGTCATCCCGCTGGTCGACATCATGCTGGTGCTGCTGGTGATCTTCATCATCACCGCACCCTTGCTGACCCACGCGGTGAAGATCGATCTGCCGAAGGCCGACAGCAGCACCAACGTGCAGCAGGCCGACAACATCCAGTTCGCGATCGACGCCGACAGCCAGCGCTGGTGGAACGGCGAGAAGGTGGATGAGGCACAGACCATCGCACACCTGCAGGCGGCTGGCAGCCAGACGCCGTCGCCGGAACTGCATCTGCGGGTCGACCGCAATGCCCGCTACGAGATCATCGCCACGGTGATGAGCGAAGCGGCGAAGGCCGGCGTCACCAAGGTCGGCTTCGTCACCGATCCCAGCGGCGCGCCGCTGGCCAGCGTGACCCCCGTTTCGACATCGACTGCGAAGCCAGCCACTCCGTGAACGCTGCCAGCACCCGATCGACGCCGGCCATTGATCCGCGCGCCAGGCAGAAGCGCCGCTCCTGGTGGCTGAAGCAGCTGCATACCTGGCACTGGATCAGCGCGGCGGTCAGCCTGATCGGCATGCTGCTGTTTTCGGTCACCGGCATCACGCTCAATCACGCGGCGGACATTCCGACCAAGCCGGTCGTGGCGCGCACCCAGGCGGTGCTGCCGGAACCCTTGCTCGATGAGTTGCGGGTGGTTGCCAAGCGGGCGGCCGATGACGGCGCCACACCGGCGATGCCGGAAGCCGCCGCCGACTGGCTGGTGAAAACGCTCGATATCCACGTCGCCGGCCACGCCGTCGAATGGTCGGCCGAAGAGGTCTACGTGTCGCTGCCGAGGCCGGGTGGCGATGCCTGGGTCAACGTCGATCTGGGCACTGGCGAAGTCGAGCGCGAAACCACCGATCGCGGCGTCATCAGCTATCTCAACGATCTCCACAAGGGCCGTCACACCGGCTTCGCGTGGAGCGTGTTTCTCGATGCGTTTGCCGTGGCCTGCCTGCTGTTTTCGCTGACCGGTCTGTGGCTGCTGCATCTGCATTCCAAGGGCCGCAAGCTGACCTGGCCGCTGGTCGGCTTTGGAATGCTGGTGCCGGTCGTCGTTGCACTGATCTTCATTCACTAGGGTTTGTTACCAGACCCATTCCCTCCCCCCAGAGATTCGCATGAACAAGAACCACCTCCTGCCGCTGCTCGCCGCGCTCGGTGCGCTGCCGGCCAGTGCCGCCCAGCTCGATGTCAGCGTGCAGATTCCGCAGCTCGATGTCGCCGAATATCACCGGCCGTATGTCGCCGTCTGGGTCGAGCGTGAAGATCGCAGCGTCGCTGCCAATCTGAGCGTCTGGTACCAGGTCAAGCGCGGTGGTCCGCCGCAGGCACCGGGTGCCGCGAAGCCGCCGGCGAGCAGCGAATCCGGCACCAAGTGGCTGCCCGATCTGCGCCAGTGGTGGCGCCGCGGCGGCCGTGATCTGAGCATGCCGAGCGACGGCCTGAGCAGCGCCACCAAGCCGGTCGGCACTTACGAGCAGAGCTTCGGCGACAAGAGCCCGCTCGCCGCATTGCCGCCGGGCCGCTACAAGCTGATCGTCGAAGCGGCACGCGAGGACGGCGGCCGCGAACTCGTCGACCTTGCCTTCGACTGGCCGGCCAAGGCCGCGACCACCGTCGATGCCCAGGGCAAATCAGAACTCGGCGCCATTCGCGTCGCCGTCAAACCATGAACCGGACGTCTCCAATGACCAAGCCCCTGCCCAAGCTCGCGCTTCTGCTGCTCGCAGCCGCGCTGCCGTTCGCCGCGTCCGCCCACAAGGGCTGGCTGGCACCGTCGAAGACCGTGCTCAACGTCGATCAGTGGATCACCGTCGATGCCGGCGTCTCCACCGAACCCTTCGTCCGTGATCACAACGCGATGCGGCTCGACAACCTGGTGATCACCGCGCCGGATGGCAGCACGGTGCCGGCCGAGAACACCGCCAGCGGCAAGCTGCGTTCGACCTTCGATCTGCAGTTGAAGCAGGCCGGTACCTACCGCATCGCCATCGTCAACGAAGGCATGAACGCGAGCTGGACCGAAGAGGGCAAGCCGAAGCGCTGGCGCGGCACCGCCGACAAGTTCGCGGCCGAAGTGCCGGCCAAGGCGGAAGGTCTGAAGGTCAGCGAATCGCAGGGCCGTCTGGAAACCTTCGCCACTGCCGGCAAGCCGAACGACACCGCCTTGAAGCCGACCGGCAAGGGGCTGGAACTGGTGCCGGTCAGCGGCATCGCCGATCTGTTCGTCGGCGAGGAAGCGACGTTCCGCTTTCTGCTCGATGGCAAGCCGGCGGCCAACCTCGAAGTGGAAGTGATCCGCGACGGCACCCGCTATCGCAATGCCATCGGCGAGAAGACCTTCAAGACCGATGCCGACGGCCTGGTGAAACTGAGCTGGACCGACGCCGGCCTGCACTACATCGGCGCCAGCGTGCAGGACGCCAGGACCAGCGTGCCGCAGGCCAAGGAACGTCGCGCCAGCTACACCGCGATCGTGGAAGTGCTGTCGCCCTAATGAGCCAGGGATCGGCGCTCTGATGGACGACGGCGCGCTGTTCGCTGATCGTCCGATCGAACTGCTGATCCCGGCGCAGTTCAGCGCCGCCACCCACGCCGGGCCGGATCGCACGGCGCAGGTGGTGGCGCTGTCGGGGACGACGATGGGCACCACCTGGTCGATCCGTTGCGCGATGCGCGCGGCGGATCGTCAGGACGCCGTTGGCGTTGGCATTGAAGCGGTGCTGGCCGCTCTCGTTGCCCAGCTCAGTCACTGGGAACCGTCGTCGGCGCTGTGTCGCTACAACGCGGCAGCAGCCGGGACCTGGCAGCCATTGCCGGGCGATTTCGCCGACGTGCTCGACGCTGCGCTGCGCATCGCCAAAGCCACGGATGGCGCCCTCGATCCCAGCGCCGGCCCGCTCGTCGATCTCTGGGGCTTCGGCCCGCCGGGGCCGCGTGCGCAGCCGCCGTCGAACGCCGAAATCGAAGCTGCCCGCAGTCGCGTGGGCTGGCAGCGTTTGCGCCGTGATCGTGATCGCCTGCAGCAGCCGGGCGGCATCGCACTGGATTTCTCGGCGATCGCCAAAGGCCACGCGGTGGATTGCGTCGCGCTGTGGCTGCACAGCGCCGGGCTGCCGCATCATCTGGTCGAGATCGGCGGCGAACTCAGAGGCCAGGGCGTCAAGCCCGATGGCGCGCCGTGGTGGGTCGACATCGATGGCCGGGCAGCGAACGAAGCACTCGCCCGCATCGCGCTGGACGGCCTCAGCGTCGCCACCTCAGGCGATGCCTACCGACACTACGAGCATGCCGGCCAGCGTTACGCGCATACGCTCGATCCACGCAGCGGCAAGCCACTCGCCGATGCGCCGGCCGCAGTCACCGTCATCCACCCGCTGTGCCGCGAAGCCGATGGCTGGTCGACGGCCTTGAGCGTGCTCGGCCCCGATGCCGGGCTGCCGCTGGCGGATCAGTTGGGACTGGCAGTGCGTTACGTGCTGCGCGATGGCGAACGCAGCCGCACGCGCTGCAGCCGCGCCTGGGCAGCGCTCGCCGATCAGGAAAACACGTAGCCCGCGTCAAGCCAGCGAGCTGAACCGCACCTCGTCACCGCTATCGACATCGAGCGCCTTGGCCAGCTCCGGCGGCAGGGTGATGTGGCCGTTCTTGATCGCGATCTCGGCGTAGGCGCAGCGGAAGGCATCGAGTTGGGTGTTGGCGATCAGGCAGGGTGCGCCCTGCAGCGGCTTGCCGATGAACACCGTCACCACCTGGGCGCGGCGGATGGTGCGGATCTCGTCGAGCGGCGCTTCGACACTCGGGCCGCCATCGAAGATGTCGATGTAACCCTGGTAGCGGAAACCTTCCTGTTCGAGCAGATGCAGCGCCGGCTCGGTCTGCGCGTGCACCTTGCCCATCACCGCCTGCGCGGCTTTCGGCAGCAGCACGGCGTAGATCGGATGCGGCGGCATCAGCTCGGCGATGAAGGCCTTGTTGCCGGTGCCGACGATGTGCTCGGCGCGGTCGTAGTCGACGGTGAAGAAGTGCCGGCCCAGGCCTTCCCAGAACGGCGAATGGCCGTGTTCGTCGGAGACGCCGCGCATCTCGGCGATCACCTTCTTGGCGAAGCGGTTCGGAAAATTGGCCATGAACAGGAAGCGGCATTTCGACAGCAGCTTGCCGGCACCTTCGCCGCGGAAGCCGGGCTTCAGGTACAGCGAGCAGAGCACGCTGGTGCCGACCAGATCGTTGGACAGATACAAGGTTGGCACCCGATTGTAGATGCCGAGTTCGCGCGAGGCGTGGATGGTGGTGCCCACCCGGTAGCTGTAGAACGCTTCGTCGAGCCCGCAGGAGGCTTCGATCGCGCAGCAGGCGCCGATCTCGCCGCTGTCGGATTCTTCCATCACGAACAGGTAGCGCTGCTGGCCGGGTTCATGGACATCGGCCGCGAACGATGCCTCGGACAACGCGATCTTCGCGGCCAGGTACTCCGGCACCGGCGGCAGCGAAGTGAAGCCGGCGCCGGCGGTTTCGGCCATCTCGACCAAGGCGGACAGATCGGCAGCGCGGATCGGGCGGATGATTTTCATGAGTGGTCGCTTAGTAAATACGCAGGCCGTTTTCGACCGGTTGATCGACGCTCAGCGTCACCAGCCCGGTCGGCGAGTCGACGGCCAGCACCAGGCATTTGCTGAGGACGGCGGCAACCTTGCGCGCCGGGAAATTGATGACCGCGATCACCTGCTTGCCGATCAGCTCGGCAGGCGTGTAGCGCTCGGTGATCTGGGCGCTGCTGGTCTTGATGCCGAGCGCGCCGCAATCCAAGGTCAGCTTGTAGGCCGGCTTGCGCGCCTTGGCGTTCGGCTCGCAAGCCAGCACCGTGGCAACCCGCAGATCGCAGGCGAAGAAGGTGTCGATGTCGGTTGGCGCAGCCGGGGTCTGGTCGATCATGGCGGTGGTCACGACATCGGCCACTGAAGCTCGCCACCGGCGAGCTTCAGCAGCAGGCTGGCGCTGAGCCGCGCGCGTTCGGCGAGGCTGGACCAGCGCATCCATTCGCGATCCGAGTGGATGTCGCCACCGACGACACCGAGGTTGTCGACATTGGCCAGCCCGGCGGCGGCGAGGTTGTTGCCGTCGCAGCAGCCACCCGTCGGGCGGAATTGCAGGTTCAGGCCCAGATCGCGGCCGCAGTCGCCGAGCAGCGCCTGCAGGCGCGCGGTGCCGGCGGAGATCACTTTCGGTGGCCGAGTGAAGCCGCCGTGGCGTTCGACCTTGAAGCCGTTGCGATCGTTGGCGCGCGTCAGCAGCAGATCGAGCTGGTCATCGAGCCAGCATTCATCCGACGGCTGCGAAGTTCGCACATTGAACTTCAGCACCGCGCGGTCCGGCACGATGTTCAGCGCGCCGCCGCCGTGCGTGTAGCCGAGGTTCAGGGTCAGGCCGTCGCGCTGGCCGTTCAGGCGATGCAGTTGCAGCGCCAGTTCGGCGGCGAGTGCAATGGCGTTGCGGCCGTCTTCGGGATTGCGCCCGGCATGCGCGGCACGGCCTTCGATGACCAGATCGAAGTTGCCGCTGCCCTTGCGCTCGGATGCCAGGCCGCCGTCGGCATAAGCCGGCTCGTAGATCAGGCCGAAGTGATGGCGGGCCGCGGCTTCGAGCAGCAGCGGTGCCGAGCCCTGGCTGCCGATTTCCTCGTCCGGATTGAGCAGCACTTCCCAGCCGATGCGTTCGCGCTGCGGGCTGCGCTCCAGTGCCGTGAGCGCCAGCAGCAGGGTCAGCAGCCCGCCTTTCAGATCGGCGACGCCGGGGCCGTTGAGCGTGTCGGCATCGAGCCAGCGCGCCTGCTGGAACGGATGGGTGCTGCCGAACACGGTATCGAGATGGCCACAGAGAAATACCTGCAGCGGCGCTTCCGGCCGCAGCCGCAAGCGGCGCGCGTGACCGATCGGCCGGCCGCTGCGCTCGCCGCGATCGCCGGTGGCGACGTACTCCGGCAGCGCGATGGTTTCGGCGGTGGCGCCGAGTGGCGCGAACAAGCTCAGCAGGCTGGCGCCGACCGCATCGACACCGTCCGGATTGAAGCTGCCGGAGTTCTGGCTCGACAGCCGCAGCAGCGTGTCGCGCAGCGCTTCGGCCTCGGTGGAGATCGAAGCCAGGATCGCGTCGTCGGTCGATGAGCTAGCGCGCATGGTCCCGAGTGTACCGGCCCGAGAACTGTCAAATCCCTGTCGCCTGCTCGTCACGTCCCGACGGCAGGCTCCAGTCATTAGTGATCCGACATTCAAAGAACAGACTTGGGGACGTTATGGACGGCAATCGGGTGAAGGGACTGATCGCGCTCGCCGCGCTGGCATCAGCCACCACGGCGTTCGCGCAGACGGCCAGCGGCGTGGTGATCTCGCAATTCGCGGTGCGCGGGCCGGCAGGTGGCAACGACGAGTTTGTCGAAATCTTCAACGCCGGTTCCTCCCCGGTCGCCATCGGCGGCTGGACCCTGCAGGGCTGTGCCAACGGCACGCCGGGCAATCCGTCGGTGCGCGCGACGGTGCCGGGCGGTACCAGCTTGGCCGCCGGCCAGTTCTACCTGTTCGCCAACACCGCGGCGGCTGGCTACTCACTTGGTGTGACACCGGACCTGACCTATGCGACCGGCTTCACCGATTTTTCGGCGGCCGGCTTCTCGGGCATCCGTCTGGTCACCAGCAATTCGGTTATTGCCACTGCACCCTTCGTCGATGCCGTCGGCTCGCCGAGCAGTCCCTGCCGTGAAGGCACCGGCCTCGTCACGCCGGCGACTACCGGTGGCACCAGTTACTCATTCCTGCGCAGCCTCGTGGCAGGTGTGGTGCAGGACGGCAACGACAACGCCAGCGATTTCCCCGGCCCTGCGGCAGCGGGCACGCCGCGCAACAGCACGACCATCATCGGCGGCGGTGGCGGCAACCTGCCGACCGTCAGCCTGGCTGTGGAGCCGGCCGCGTTCAGCGAACTCGGCGGCTCGGCCGTCATCACCGCCACGCTGTCGGCGGCCTCCACCACGCCGGTCACCGTCAACCTGCTGTTCGGTGGCGCGGCCAGCAATGGCACGGACTACTCGGCGAGCTCTGCGTCGCTGAGCATTCCGGCCGGCGAGCTGTCAGCGACGCTGACCCTGAGCGCGATCGATGACACAGTCTTCGAGGGCGACGAAACCATCACCGCCACGCTCGGCAGCTTGAGCAATGCCAGCGCCGGCACGCCGAACAGCGTCACCGCGACCATCGCCGAGAACGATCAGGCGCCGCCGCCAACGGTCGGCACGCGCATCTATCAGATCCAGGGCGCGCAGCACCGCTCGCCGATGGTCAACATGGCGGTCAGCAATGTGCCGGGCATCGTCACCGCCCGCGCCGCCAACGGCTTCTACATGCAGGACGGCGATGGCGACGGTGATGTCGCCACCTCGGACGGCATCTTCGTGTTCACCTCGACGGCAGCGCCGGCGGCAGCGGCGGTCGGCGCCCAGGTGCTGGTCTCCGGCACGGTGGCGGAGTTCCGCCCGGGCAATGACGCCGAGAACCTGACGATCACCCAGATCGGCTCGCCGACGGTGACGCCTTATGTCGGCAACGCGCTGTTCACCAACACCGTGATCGCGCCGACGATTCTCGGCAGCGGTGGCCTCGTCCCACCGACCGACATCATCGACAACGACAGCCTCGGCAACGTCGAAACCAGCGGCACCACGCTGTTCGATCCGGCGCAGGACGGCCTCGATTTCGACGAATCGCTGGAAGGCATGCTGGTGCAGGTCAACAACGCCCGCGCCACCGGCCCGCGCAACAGCTTCGGCGAGGTCTGGGTACTCGGCGACAACGGCAGCAATGCGACTGGTGTCACCGCGCGCGGCGGCGTGGCGCTGGTCGAACGCGCGACTGGCATCGACTACAACCCGGAGCGCATCCAGCTCGACGACGGCCTCAACGGCATCAGCATGCCGGCCGGCATCAACACCGGCGACAGCCTCGGCACGGTGACCGGCGTGCTCAGCTACTCGTTCGACAACTACGAGCTGCTGCTGACCCAGTTGCCGACGGTCACGGTAAACCCGCTGCCGCCCAGCGTGCGCAGCATCGAGGTCGGCGGCGATCGTCTCAGCGTCGGCGCCTACAACGTCGAGAATCTCGACCCGAACGACACCTCGTTCGCGCGCCTCGCCGGCCAGATCGTCAATGCGATCGGCTCGCCGGACGTGCTGGCGCTCAGCGAACTGCAGGACAACAACGGTGCGACCAACAACGGCACGGTCAGCGCCGATCAGACCGTCGCGCTGCTGCACGATGCCATCGTCGCAGCCGGTGGTCCGAGCTATGAAGCGGTGCAGATCAATCCGGTCAACAACCAGGATGGCGGCGAGCCCGGCGGCAATATTCGCGTCGTGCAGTTCTACAACCCGCTGCGGGTGACGTTCGTGCCGGGCACGGCCGGCTCTGGCGGTTCGCTCGATGCCACCGCGCCGACCCTGGCCGGCGGCAAGCTGGCACTGACCCTGTCGCCGGGCCGCGTGGCGCCCACCGACAGCGCCTGGAACGCCAGCCGCAAGCCGCTGGCGGTGACTTACGACTTCAACGGCCGCCGCGTGGTCATCGTCAACGTGCACTTCAACTCGAAGGGCGGCGATCAGCCCTTGTTCGGCGTCAACCAACCGGCGGTGCTGAGCAGCGAAGTGCAGCGCCGCCAGCAGGCGACGCTGGTCAACAGCTTCGTCGACAGCCTGCAGAGCCTCGATCCACAAGCCCGGGTGATGGTGCTCGGCGATCTCAATGATTTCGACTTCAGCACGCCGCTGCGCATCCTGCGCACCGGCACTGCGGGCACGCGCGACAGCTTGCGCAACCTCGGCACCGAGTTGGTCGCCAATCCGGCCGAGCGCTACAGCTACGTGTTCGAAGGCAATTCGCAGGAGCTGGACCACATCCTGTCGACGCCGCGCCTGCTGAACGCCGGCGCGCAGTACGAAGCACTGCACATCAACGCCGAGTACGCCGACCAGGCCAGCGATCACGACGCGCTGCTGTCCTCGTTCCTGCTGCCGGCCAATGCCGCGCCGACTGCCGTTGCCACGGCGCTGCCGGCGACGACCACGGGCGGCAACCTGGTGAGTCTCGATGGCAGTGCCTCGACCGATAGCGACGGCCGCATGGCCAACTACGCCTGGACGCAGACCGGTGGCCCGACGGTGAGCCTGAGCGGGGCCACAACCGCCACCGCCAGCTTCACTGCACCTTCGGTCAGCAGCACGAGCTTGCTCAGCTTCGCGCTGCAGGTAAGCGACGACGAAGGCGCGTCCGACACGGCCAGCACCAGCGTCACGGTGCGGCCGCCGGTCGATACCACGCCGCTGCCGTTCAGCTTCGCGGCGAAGACCGATGTCGCGCTCGGCGCCGTGGCGATTTCGGCTTCGATCGTCGTGCTCGGCATCAATGCGCCGGCGGCGATCACGGTCAGCGGCGGTGAGTACTCGATCAACAACGGCGTGTTCAGCAGCCTGGTCGGCGCCGTGGTCAACGATGGCGACACCGTGCGCCTGCGCCAGACGGCCTCGAACCTGCCGGCGACCACGACCACGACGACCCTGAGCATCGATTCCGTAAGTGCCGACTTCAAGGTCACCACCGCGGCTTCGACGGTCGACACCACGCCGGATGCCTTCCGCTTCGTCGATCTCGTCGATCAGGCCTCGTCGGCCACCGTGCGCAGCGAGCGGGTGAAGATCACCGGCATCGCGGCGCCGGCGGCGATCAGCATCAGCGGCAATCCGAACGTCATGTACCGGATCAACAACGGGCCGCTGACTCGCGAGCCGGGCCTGATCTCGCGCAACAACAGCATCCTGCTGCAGACGGTTTCGGGTCCGAATGCCGGCGATGTGCTGTCGGCGACGATCACTGTCGGCGGCGTCAGCGATGAATGGACGGTGACCACCGGCCTCGACCAGACGCCGGACAGCTTCAAGTTCCCGCCGCGCAGCAACGCCCAGCGCGGCGCCTTCGTCGCTTCGAAGGAGATCACCATCAGCGGCCTCAACAGCCCGGCGCCGATCAGCATCGACGGCAATGCCCGTAGCTACAGCATCAACAACCAGCCATTCACCGGGCCGTCGACGGTGGTCAATGGCGATCGTGTGCAGATGCTGGTGGCAGCTTCATTGGCCGCTGGTGGCTCGGTGACCGCGACCTTGACCGTCGGCAGCTTCTCGGCGGCATGGACGGTGAACTCGCGCTGATCGCGAGCAAAAAGAAGCCCCGCAGGCCTCTGCGGGGCTTGGTCACGAAACGGGCGTGTTGTTACTGCGGACGCCCGCACATCGTGTAGGCACCGGCTGCCGACGTGGCACGCACGCCCCAGCGATAAGTGCTGCCGGTAGCGCCGTTGAAGCTGATGCTCT
>NZ_JAHFRY010000164.1 GCF_023266035.1 Nevskia sp. | reverse complement strand
TGCGATCGACGATGTGGAAGTAGCCGTCGGCGTCCTGCATCGCCATGTCACCGGTCCGGAAATAGCCGTCTTCGGTGAAAGCCTTGGCGTTCTCCTCCGGCTTGTTCCAGTAGCCGCGCATCACCTGCGGACCGCGTGCGCACAGCTCGCCCGCCTCGCCGGGCGCGACTTCCCTGCCCTCGTCATCGCGGATGGAGATTTCCGTCGACGGCAGCGGCAGGCCGATGCCGCTGCGGAAAACACCGGTGTCGATGCGGTTCGCCGTCAGCACCGGCGAGGTCTCGGACAGGCCATAGCCTTCCACCAGTACCTTGCCCGTGACCTCCTGCCAGCGCCGCGCCACCGCGGCCTGTACCGCGGAGCCACCGCCCATCGAGAGATTCATGCCGGAGAAATCCAGTGCCTCGAAACCCGGCGTGTTGAGCAGTCCGTTGAACAGGGTGTTGACGCCGGTGATGATCGTGCAGCCCTCGCGCCGCATCGTCACCACCACATCTGGCAGATTGCGGGGATTGGAAATCAGCACGTTCTTCGCACCGAGGCGCAGGAAGGTGAGCAGATTCACCGTCAGCGCAAAGATGTGATAAATCGGCAGCGCGGTGAGAACCACCTCGCGCTCCGGCTGCACCGCGTTGCCCAGCCAGGTACCGAACTGTTCGAGGTTGGCCAGCAGATTGGCGTGGCTCAGCTCTGCGCCCTTCGAGGGTCCAGTGGTGCCACCGGTGTACTGCAGCAGCGCGGTGTCGCTAGGCCGTTGTTCGATGGCCGGCAACAGGCTTTGCGTGGCCAGTGCCGTGTTCAGGGATGCCGTTCCGGAATGGTCATACGGTTCTGAGGCAGCCTGCGGCATGCCCGCCATCGATACCACGATCACGGTGTCAACAGAGGTTTCCGCGAGCACCGCGTTGACAGTGGCGAGAAAAGGCTCGGCGACGATGATGGCGCGCGCACCAGAATCGCGGAGCTGATGCTTGAGTTCGCGCGGTGTGTACATCGGATTGACGTTGACCACCGCACAGCCCGCGCGCAGCGCGCCGCAGATCGCAACGGGATAGGCCAGCACGTTCGGCATCATCAGCGCCACGCGCTCGCCGATCGCGAGACTGAGGTCCACTGAGAGAAAGGCTGCGAGACGTTCGCTCAAGATATCAAGCTGGCTGTAGCTAAGTGCATCGCCTTCCTGCACCAGTGCGACCCGCTCGGCGTAGGTGCGGCAGCTCTCGACGATCAGCTCTCCCAGACTGCGATGCCGCGGCGTAGCAATGCTGTGCGGCATGCCGGGCGGGTAGCTAGAGATAACGTTCGCTTTCATGACTGCATCCCCACTGCCGACAGGAAGCGCATTTCGCGGACGGTGACGCGTTCGGCGCGTCCCGTCGACGACGGGAAACTGGCAGCCCACTGACGGGGCAGCTTACCCTGCTGGGCGCGGAGCACCAGCGGCGATGAATCGTATCCCAAGGTGGGAACCTGAGTCGCGAGAGCAGATGTCATGACTTGTCCTTTTGAAGGTTGCTGCGGCGTGTCAGCATTTGAGCAGCCGATGACCTTCATCGCGCCTTACCAAAGTCAGGTCTTGCGGACCGACGTCCGCTACACGAGCGCGGTTGCAACGGTAAATCCGGAGCCAGCTCAGCAGGCTGTGTTAGTGGGCCGATCCAGGATGATGATCGAGCAAACGTCGGGGGCCCGATGCGCGGACCCGGGTGGTCGTCGCGACGAACACGTTCGGAGCAATGGGCTTCCGCAGCGCGACTTGATCAACCAGCCGCACACCAGAGCATCTCGATCTGGTCATGGTCAAGGGCTTGTGCGCGACCGTAAAGACGCTGCTCGGATAACGGCGTTCTGAGCCTGAATTTTATGGCCGCATCAAGCGCTGGCACTGAATGCGCAGCCGTCAGGAAAGCGTCGAGAGCGGTCGCGCCAATGATCACAGCGCAGAAAATTGGCGGCTCGCCCTCAGCGGTACTGACTGAGCAGCGCCGCCCCTTCTGTGACGATGCGATCACCATCGACCAAGGCGAGTGAAGTCGCCAGAACGCCATCGCCGCTGCAGGATGCGAGCTTGCGCGCTTCGTAGCGTTCGGCTTCGCGATGGACCCAGACGATGCCGCCGCCGTCATCGCTGCGCACGCAGGCGCCCGGCGGCACCGCAACGGTTCCCGGCAGCGGCTTCAGGCTGACGCGCAGGCTGGCGATCTGACCTGAAGCAAGTTGCCCTGCCCCAACATGGGCACTCGCCGGCGCATCGAAACGCAGGCGCCAGCCGCTGCCGTCGGCCAGCGGTTCTTCGCCGCGCAGGCGCAGCGTCTGGCCGTCGGCGAGATGCGCTGCAGCGATGCGTCCGGCAAGGCCGGGCTGTTGATGGATGGCGACGAACTGCACGGCGTTCGGATCGGCCAGCCGCAACAGCGGTTGACCAGCTTCGACGATCGCGCCGGGCGACACTGGCACCGACAGCACCCGGCCGCTGACCGCGGCGCGCAGCGGCAGGCGATCGGACAGGCTTTGCGCCAGCAGGTCGCGGTTGGCGCGCATCGCATCGCGATCGGCCAGATACTTCTCGATCCAGATGTTGCCGCCTGCCGAACCACCGGCAGCGACGGCCGCGTCGCTCTGCATCTGCTGACGCTCGACATTGACGTCGATGATCACCAGTTGCTGTTCGAGCGTGGCGATCTTGGCGCGGCGCTCGGCGATCTCCTGCTGGCTCAGCTGCGGGTGCAGCCAGGCGAGCACGGCACCGGCCTTGACCGCCTGCCCCGGCAACGGCCAGCCGCCGTCCGGGGCTTCAAGCCGGCCGCGCTCCGGTGCCACCAGATCGAGCGCGAATTCAGGCTGCGGCCGTGCTTCGGCGACCAGCGTCTGCACCGCAGCCAGGGTTGCCGACGACCAGCGTTCGGTGCGCAGTTTCAGCAGGCGCTGCATCGGCTTGGACACCTGCAGGCTGCCATCGGCGAGACGCTGAGGTCTATCGACTGGCGCCGCCGGCGCGGCCGTTGCCGCATCGGCCGGATCGCGATGCACTTCGCCGTCATGGGCGAGCGCCACGGTGCTGAGCAGCAGGACGCCGGAGATCAAGGCAATGCGCTTGCCGTTCAATGCGTAGCTCCAACGGCCGTGCTGGCAAGCCTCTGCACGAGCTGCAGGCGCAGGCGTTGATTGACCTGCAACAAGGGGTCGTGGACCAGCGGCGCATAACGGACCACCTGCGCCCGCTGCGCGCTGTCGTAGCCGCTGCTCAGGCGGCGCAGCGGCAGTTGCCGGCCATCGTCGAGCAGCGCCACCGCCTGCTCGGGTGCGACCAGATCGGTATCGACGAAGCGGGCTTCGATCGCCAGGCCGTCATCGGCCTGGACCACGAACAGAGTCTCGCCCGGCGCGTACTGACGGCCGCTCGCCGCTTCGCCCCTGAGCAGACGCCCGCCACGTGGTGCGGCGATGTCGATGCTGTTGGACAGGCTCTGCTCCAGCTGCGTCTGACGCGCCTGGGCGGCGTGGTAGTCGGTGATGATCTGCAAGGTCTGGGTCGGCAGGGCGACATCGAAGTTGTGCACTTCGATGCCGTAGCGATCGATCTGCAGCGCGCCGATGCCGGTATCGCGATGGGCATCCGCCAGTTGCCGTTCCAGATCGCGGCGCACCGGCTGGGCAATGGTGGGCTGCAGCAGCGCGATCACCTCGCCGGCTTTCAGCACGCGGCCGGCAAGCGGAAAGCCACCGGCCGGCGCCATCACCGCGCCGGCCTGTGGCGCCGCCACGACCAGGGTGCGCCGCGGGTCGGCGATCACTCGCGCCGGCAGGCTCAGCGCAGCAGTGGATGCCGCCGGCACAGGCGCGACTGCAGCTTGCGGCGCTTGCGGCTCCTCGTGCTCATGGCCTTCATGCGCCAGCAACGTGGCCGGCGCCACAGCAATCAGCGCCAGCACAACCGCGACACGACCAAGAAGCCGCTGCATCGAAACCTCAGGAACCGCCGATGACGGATGCTGACAGGTCAACCTTTGGTGGCCGGCACGGCTTCGCCCTTGCCCCGTTCCTGACCCTGGGGATCGAGCAGCTTGGCAACGCTTTCGATGCCCTTGACCTTGGTGATGCGCAGCGGCGTCCAGCCGGACTTCGAGGCGATCGAGCGATCAGCGCCGCGGTCGAGCAGGAACTTCACCTGAACTTCGTGGCCGGTGGCTGCGGCGAAGTACAGCGCGGTGATGCCGCGGTCGTTCTGGGCGTTGACGTCGGCGCCGGCATCGAGCAGCGCCTTCATCACCGTGGTGTCGGCGGAGAAGAAGGTCGCGAAGTGCAGCGGCGACCAGCCGGCCTTGTCGACGATAGCTACCGAGGCGCCACGCTTCAGCAGCGCTTCGACAGCCGGCAGCGAATCCTGGCTGACGGCGGCGATCAGCGGCGTCTGGTCGAGCGTGTCGCGGCCGTTGACGTCAGCGCCGGCATCGAGCATCCGCTTCAGGCCAGCGAGATCGCCGATGCGCGCGAAGTGCACGGTCAGGCCGATGCGGTCTTCGGCGGACAGCTTGCCGATCTCCAGCGTATCGAGCGTCGGCGGCGTGGCCGGATCAACGGCGGCGACAGCAGCAGCCTCAGGCTTCGCAGCTTGCTGGGCGCAGGCCGACAGCAGCAGCGAGGCGGCCAGCGCGAAGGGGAATGCGGTCTTGTTGAGAATCATCGGTGGTCTTCCTCGAACTTTTATGGTGGTTTCGTCGCAGTCTGGGCGCGCTCAGGGCGCGCTCTTGGCCTTGCTGCCTGCCGGCGTTGTCGCCGCAAGCCCAGGCCCGGCAATCTTCGCTTTCGACGTCAGCGCAGCGGTCACCGCTTCAAGCTTGGCCTGCACCGCACGCTGACGCAGCGACTGCTTGATCGGATCGTCGAGCGTGTCGAACTTGCCCGGATTGGCGACCGGACGCGGGCCATCCTCGACCTTGATCACATGCCAGCCGAAGCGGCTGCGCACTGGATCCTTGCTGGTGCCGCCCTTCTTCAGTGCGACGACGGCATTGGCGAAATTGCTGTCGACGAAGATGTCTGGCCGGAACCAGCCGAGATCGCCGCCGTTGTTCTGGCCACCCGGATCGAGCGTTTCGACCTTGGCAATGGCAACGAAGTCTTCGCCCTTGGCCAGGCGGGCGATGATCGCCTGGGCCTGCGGCAGATCGCTGACCAGGATGTGGCGCACCTTGAATTCGGTGATCTTGCCGCTGGCGACGTTGGCGTCGTAGGCGGCCTTCAGCGATTCATCGGTGACCGGGTTTTTCGCGAAGTAATCCTCGAGATAGGCACGCGACAGGATCGAGCGTTCCTGGAACGCGATCTGGTCGGCGACGATGCCCTGCTTGTCGAGGCCTTCCTTGAGAGCGGCCTGGGCGAGCACTTCCTGGGTGATCAGTTCGAGACGTGCAGCCGCCTGGGCTTCCGGCCCTGGCGCTTTCTTGTCTTCGGTGAAATTGGAACCCATCAGCGCGATGTGATTCCGGGTAATGGGACGGCCGTTGACGGTGACATCGACGGCGAGACCGCCATCGAGAGCCGCGGCAGAATTCTGGGCAGATTTCTGGTCGGCGGAGACCGGGACAACAGCAGCGGTAACGGCAAAGAAGCTGGCGGCGACGAGCGCACGCTTGTATCGGGAACTTGGCAACTGCGACATCGTTGTGGTGCTCCAGTAACGGTCAATGAAAAGAAGCCCTCCCCCGCGTGCGGGGGAGGGTTTGGGTGGGGCGACTGACCTGTGCGCTGCAGCCAAGCGCCTCCATCCCGACCTTCCCCCGAAAAGCACAGGGGAAAGAGACAAGCAACCCTTCTCCGCCTTCGAAGAAAGGCCTTGATGCCTGCGCTACTTACTTCGCTCCATCGTCATCGAGCGGCGCGGCCGGGTAGTAGCCCGGGCCGAACAGCGCAGCACCGTCACGCTCGAACACCGCGGCATGCGGCTTCGCCGTACCCTTCTTGCCGCGGGCACCTGGCCAGGACCAGTCGTCACGGGCAGCGGAGTCGAAGTCGATGCAGGGCGTGCCGAGCAGTTCATCGGTGAAGCTGGTGTCAAGCACGGTGGCGCCGGTGCGGCGGTCGTACTTGGCCAGACAGATGGTGCGATCGCCATCCGAACCAGTGCCCGGACCCGGGACATGGTTCAGTTCGACGAAGTACTGGATGAACGCGTAACGCTGCACGCCCTGCGCCGGTGCGCCGCCAACCACGGCGTCACGCGGCACGGCCAGACCCGAACCATTGCTCTTCGGGGTCAGATCCATGTAGCCGCCTTCGTTGCTTGGCGTCTTCTGGTAGCCGACGCGGTCGATGACCGTGAAATGCGGACCACCATGCGTGTGCATGTTCTGCAGGCTGTTGAGGTTGCCGCTGCCTGGGCCGCCGCCACTGACACCGGACGGTTCGCCGCCGGTCTTGGTGCCGTCCAGCAGGATGCCGCCCAGATTCACAGCGAGCACTTCCTGGATCAGCTGCGCTTCACGCACATAGCCGACGCCGCGCTGGGTGCTGTTCGACGACAAGGTCGTCGGCAGACCAACGCCGGTCGGGCCGGTTTCGAACTGGCCCACTACGCCACGGACACGCGGGCAGTCATCGGCTTCGTTGTTGTGCTTGAGAATGTTGAACTTGCCGGAGATGCCACCCGACAGGTCAGCACGCGTAGCAACAGCACCCAGCGAGCTCTTCGACAGACGAGCGCGGTCAGGCGGCGGGAAGTCGCACTTGATCGCCGTGGCCGGCGTGTTGGCACGCCCCTTCGCGAGCAGCGGACGAATGTCCACGGTCAGCACGCGACGGCTGTGTTCACGCGGATAGTCACGATCGAATTCCGCCGCACCGGCCGGATCGATCGACGCCGGGCTTTCGATACCCGCGATCGGCTGGATCAGGAAGCGATCGTCGTCCGAAAGATTGAAGTACGAAACGCCCGGGCACGGACCGACGTCATAGACCGCACGCCAGTAAGGACCCTTGCCGCCGAACACGTTGCTGTCCTTGCCGGAGATGCGGACATCCGGGCTGTAGTACAGGACACCACCGCACATGGCACCGGAGAAGGCACCGTCATGCGGCACGTACTCGGGACTGGTCGGCGCGCAGTCTTCGATATCGACCGCCGAGTTGGCATTGGCCACCAGGCCCGCCGGCGTGATCGCACGGTCATAGCTCGGATCACCGTTGTCGACCCAGCCTTTCTGGTTCTTGCAGTGATGCGACTGGTGCGGCAGACCGAACGGCATCAGGCCTTCGTTCTCTTCATGGAACAGCACGAACTCTTCGCGCGGGCCATCCGGCACGGCCGAAACCGAACGGATGTACGGGTTCGAGTCATAGACTTTCGCTTCCTTCAGCGAGTCACGCGTCTTGCCACGCTTGTAGGTGCCGCTGGTTTCAAAGACGCGTACCGAGCTGCCGAAGGTCGAACCGCAGACGCCGAGCGGACCGGCCGCGCGATCGCCATTGGAACCGCCACCCTGGTTGCAGATGCCGATCAGCGCACCGTTGATGGCCGAGGCGCCAATCGACGCCGCAACGGCGTAATCGGACGACACCAGATACTTGCCGTCATAGGTCAGCGCCATGCCGTGCGGCAGCGCTTCGATGCCGACATCGTCATTGCCGAGATAGAACACGCCCTGGTTGTAGCGGCGCTGCGGACGAAGATCCGGGTAGCTCGTGTAGTTGGTCGGGTTGCGCGGCTGGTTGGCACGCACGGCAGCACCGTACTCGGTGATGCCGGTGTGGCCGAGCAGGTTGGTGTCGTCGGTGATCAGGCCGGGAATGTTGCCGATCAGACCGCCGACCTGCACCGTTTCCAGCAGCGGCAGCACGGCCGGCGCGGTGGCCAGACAGGTTCCGAGCAGGGTGGGTGCCACGCGATCCGGTTCGATTTCCGTGACCGTGCCGCCTGGCCCGTACACGTAGTTCGACATGTAGGTGTAGAGGATCTTGTGATTGCCCGTCGTCGACGGCATGACCACGAAATCATCGGTCAGCGAGGAACGCCGCACCTGGGTGCCACAGACCGCGACATCGGCCTTGCCGATCGAGCGGACCGAGGTCACGTCGAAGCGGAACACGTTCTTCGAGATCACGCCGCCGCCGAACTGATACTTGCGACCCTTGGTGAGACCGTCGCCACCGCCCGAGATGTAGGACGTGTAGCTGAGCATGTGATGCGGATCATTGTGCGAATCCGACGAGGCGCCGCCCAATGGGCCGCCCGGCAGGATGTTCGACAGGATCACCTTCGGCAGCTCGGCGGTCCAGATCACGTTGCCGTAGGTCGTCGAGTTCGGCTCGGCGTCGAGCACAGCCATGAAGTCCTGACTGGTCTGCGGGTTGCAGACCGGCGTCGAACAGCCGTCTCCGGTCCAGACCAACAGCACCGAACCGTTGGCAATCGGCTGGTTCGTGTACTTGTTGATCGCAGACGGCGCACCGGCGGCAGGCGTCTTGTCGCGCGGGGTGAGCAGCTTCTTCAGCGGCCCGT
>NZ_JAHFRY010000064.1 GCF_023266035.1 Nevskia sp. | reverse complement strand
CATCCCCTGTCAACTCCTCGTCTCGACCAGCCCGTGAAGCCAACTCCACCTTCCCAATCCCTCTCAGCGGTAGCCGCTGCGAGGGGGCGAATTATAGGGCCGTTCGATGGCCTGTCAACGAAGAAATCGAACTTTTCCTGAAAATATCTGCTGACCACCGAAATCAGCCGCCAACGAGACAACTTCCATATGGATGCCGATACTTCACAACGAGCATCCCGCCAGATTGAAGAACCATCACCTAATGACCGTCACCGAAGCGCTGCAAACCAGAATCTCGACACGCGCCTTCCTTCCCCGTCCCGTTTCTGAAGCCACGATCCGCGACATCCTCGACGTTGCCCGCTGGTCACCCTCGGGCGGCAACATGCAGCCGTGGAAAGTGATCGCGGTTGCCGGTGTGGCACAACAGGCAGTCAAGGGACTGGCTCTGAACTATCCCGGTATGTTGCCGGCCGAAGACGGCGAACGGCCGATGTACCCGGCCAATCTGTGGGAACCGTATCGCAGCCGCCGCTACAAGATCGGCGAAGACATGTATGCCTTGCTCGGCATTAGCCGGGACAACAAATCCGCTCGACTTCGCCAGTTCGCACGCAACTTCGATTTCTTCGGCGCGCCGGCCGCCCTGTTTTTCGTCATCGACGAACGCATGGGGCACGGGCAGTGGGCGCATCTGGGCATGTTCATGCAGTCGGTGGCACTGGCGGCAACCGAGCGCGGTGTGGCGTCCTGCTTCCAGGAAATCTGGGGCACGATGCGTACAACCTTGAAGCAACATTTCCAGATCGGCGATCAGGAAATGATCTACTGCGGCATGTCGCTCGGCTACACCGATCCAGAAGCCCCGGTCAATCGGCTGCGATCGGATCGGGCAAGTGTCGACGAGTTCGCAAGCTTCCATTTCGACTGAGCATCGTCGCCGCCCGCTGTCGGCTCGCAGCGGGCGACAATAGCGACTGCTCGCGGCAGACGGCATAGGCCGTGCTTGCAGCCGCAGCACCTTTTACAACCGACAGCCGAACACGGCGTCCCCTACGGAGCTACAGGCATGGCAACCATTCATTTCATCGGCGGCGAGAAAGGCGGGGTCGGCAAATCGCTGGTTGCGCGTGTGCTGGCGCAGTACCTGATCGACAACGGCAAGCCCTTCATCGGCTTCGACTCCGACCGTTCGCATGGCGCCCTGCTGCGCTTCTACGCTGGCTTCGCGTCACCGATCGTCGTCGACGATTTCGAAAGTCTGGACAAGGTCATGGAAGCAGCCGCCGATCATCCGGACAGCCAGATCGTCGTCGATCTCGCGGCGCAGACTCATCTGCCGCTGGTGACCTGGATGGATGACTCCGGCGCGCTGGAACTGGCCACCGAGCTCGGCATCCGCGTCCGCTACTGGCATGTGATGGACTCGGGCAAGGACTCGGTCGATCTGCTGCGCAAGCTGATCGACCGTTTCGACGATCATCTCGACTACGTGCTGGTGCTGAACCAGCTGCGCGGCGACGACTTCGGAATCTTCGACCAGTCCGGCGAACGTGAACGCGCACACGGCCTGGCGGCCGACATCATCAGCATGCCGCGCCTGCACGAAACGGCGATGACCCGAATCGACGCTCGCAGTACCAGCTTCTGGGCTGCAGCGAACAATGCCGACAAGGAGCTGACCGGTCTCGGCATGCTCGAACGTCAGCGGGTCAAGATCTGGCTCAACAAGGCCTACAAGCAGCTCGAAAAGCTCGATCTGTAGTTGATAGCGGCGGAAGGCGATCGAACGCCTTCCGCTTCAGCCGGCGCTTCTTCAGCGCAGTGCTGGCTCGATTCTCAGACCTCGATCCCTGATCGTAACGGCCTGGATTTTCCTGTGTCTGACATCACGAGCTGTGGCGCATCGACACGATCGCCGCCGCCGAATCGCGTGCCGGTCCACCGAACGCCCAGTTTTATTTCGCCTTCCAGCCGACAAGCCCTCAAGTAAGGCCGACGCGAGCCGCAATACAAAGGGCTGAACTTCCGCATGCCGTCGAAAGACGGCACAAGCATCGGTTCCGGACTTCTTCCGTCACGCGAAGAAACGGTTCACAGCAGGTGCGCGGGAGCCGTTTCGAACTCTGGAGGACAATCAATGAGAACAAAGCATCTGGCAGGCGCGCTCCTGATCGGAATGATCTCTGCTGCATCTTCATCAGCCTCGGCAGAGGATGAATTGCCAAGCAGCAAGAGCGATTGGCTGTCGAATCTCGGCGGCCTCAATCTGACCATCGGCGGCTTCATTCGCTCGGAAACCGCCTTCACGACATCAAACGGCAAGCTCAATCCGTTCAATCAGAACGGCGATCCGTACAACGGTGTCGCAACGCCGCGCAACGGAGCGTTCGCCGATACAACGACGCGCAGCGGCGTCAACCAGACGCAGGTCGTCAACCTTCAGCTGTTTCGGGGTGAACTGGAAACCAAGCTGCGGCTCTCCAGTTCGTTCAGCGCAGTCGCCCGTGTTCGCGCCGTGTTCGATCCGGCCTTCTACGCCGAATATGATTCAAATGGAGTCAACAGCCAGGCAGCCGGCCGGCTCAACGGTCGGCCTGACTACTTCCAGTACGACGTCGAAGGGTCGGCGCGCGGACAGCCGCTGGAATGGTCGGGCCGTCAGTATCTGATCGACCTGCCGGCGCTTGTCCTTGAATACAGCAATGACGCGCTCAGCATTCGTGCCGGTGTCCAGCAGATTGCCTGGGGCCAAGCGATCTTCTTCCGGGTGCTCGACGTGCCGGATGGTCTCGATTTCCGCCGTCATTCGGTGCTCGATCTCGCCTCCGAAGAGTTTTCCGACAAGCGTGTTTCGGCGCCCGCAGTGCGGGTGACCTACTCCTTCGACGATCACTGGATGGGCGATGCCTACGTGCAGAAGTTCCAGCCTTCTGTGTATTCGAATCCGAACACGCCGTACAACGTCATTGCTTCCCAATTCACCGTGCATGATCAGTACGCCAAGTTCGATGACAAGGTGGACGCCGGCTTTCGCGTCAAGGGCGATTTCGGCGGCGTGGGCGTGCAGGCGATCTATGCCCACCGTTACAACCCGGAAGGCGTCTTTCGCTGGACCGCTTCGGGTGTGAACAGAGACCTTCCTGGCCTGGTGGGCTCGGGCGCCGCCATGCAAGGCACGCCGCTGGAAGTCGATTCCACTGGCGTCTGGTCTGGAGACGAATGGTTTCACTACGCCGGCCTGGCGAGGCTGAACGGCGTCTCCGCGCTGAATGCCATCGTCAACGAGTTCCAGCCGTTCACCGGTGCGCTGGGTGCGATGCCGGTCACCGACTATGCCGGTGCCCATCAGACGCTCGACTCATTCTTCCAACTCGCCGGCGGTGCGCTGGTGGGCACCAACAATGCCGGTCTGCGCGGCCACATCGCCCGCGATTACCGCCGCGAAGACGATATCGGCTTTGGCGCCAGCCATATCTTCGACGGCTCGCCGGGCTCGTTCCTCGAACAGCTGATCGTCAACTTCGAAGCGCTTTACGTTCCCAACCGTACCTTCACCGATCCATCTCTCCGACAGGCGTTTGTCGAGAAGGGAGAAGTCACGGCGGCGCTGGTGGTCGAAAAGTATCAGCGCTTCAGCACCGAGTTTCCCGCCACTTACTTGGTCGCCCAGGGCATCTACAAATCGCATAGCGATCTGTTCGGCCGCTATCTCGGCGGCATGGGCGGCGACGCCAGCAAGGAGTCACCCGGGATCGGCGGCGGCTACAAGGCGATCGCGTTGGCGTTACAGCAGCCATTTCCGAACCTGATCTGGCGGGCCGACCTTGCCCTGCTCTACGACCTGCAGGGCGGCGTGTTCATCCAGCCGACGCTGAAGTGGAAGCCGAACGGCGCGATCACCATCGATGCGTTCTACAACTATCTGAACGGACAGCTCGGCAACAAGAACGAGAATATCGTCGGCACGCTGGATTTCGCCGACGAAGTAGGCATGCGGATCGCTTATCAGTTCTGAGCGGCCAGGCCAGCAGCTCTCGGCCTTTCAGGCAAGCCGAGAGCTGCCCGCCGCGATCAATCCTCTTCTTCAGCCTGCTCGCGGCCGCGTTGGCGAGCTTCGGCTTCCCAGCGCGCTTCCTCGATCTGTTCGAGCACGCCGTCAACGTCCGCTGCTCCTTCGGGGAAGATGAATTCGCCAGTGAGCACGCTGTCGGGGCGCAATTCGGCAGCCTCGAACAGTGCCCATATTTCGTGGGCGAACCAAGTTTTGCGCAGTTCCGGTGCCTGCCGGCCGCAGTAAGCAGTGATGTTCTCGACATCGCGCGCCAGCATCCGGAAGGCGTTGTTGTTGCCCGAGGCATCGATCGCCTGCGGCAGATCGATGATCACCGGGCCATCCGGCCCGAGCAGCACGTTGAACTCCGACAGATCGCCATGGATCAGGCCGGCGCAGAGCATGCGCACGATCTGGTTCATCAGGAAGGCGTGCCAGGCGCGTGCTTCATCCGGCGTCGGCGTCACATCGTTGAGGCGCGGCGCCGGCGCGCCGTTGCCGTCATCGACCAGTTCCATGACCAGCACGCCATCGAAATAGCCATGCGGCTTCGGTACCCGCACGCCCGCCGCTTCGAGCCGATACAGCGCATCGACTTCAGCGTTCTTCCAGGCTTCTTCCTGCTGCTTGCGGCCATGCTTGGAGCGCTTGCCCATCGCCCGCTGGTCACGGCTGCCGCGGGCGCGGCGGCCTTCCTGATACTCGGCGAGCTTGTGGAAGCCGCGCTTCTCGGCCTCCTTGTAAACCTTGGCGCAGCGGATGATCGCGCCACAGGCGACGACATAAACCGAGGCTTCCTTGCCGCTCTTCAGTGGGCGGATCACCGCATCGATGATGCCGTCTTCGATCAGCGGTTCGAGGCCGCGAGGAATTTTCATCTCCCATTGTGAACGATCTGCTCGCCACAGCCGGTGACCGGACATGCTCGAAGCACTGCGCAGCCCGCTATTCTTCGCCGCCCGACCGCAAGGTCATTCCCCAGGACAGGACACGACACGATGATCACCACGCCCTCCGGCTTGCAGTACGAAGACACCATCGAAGGTACCGGCGCCGCAGCCGTGGCCGGCCACAAGGTCAGCGTTCATTACACCGGCTGGCTGTACAAGGACGGCGTTGCCGGCAAGAAATTCGATTCGAGCAAGGATCGCGGCCAGCCGTTCGCGTTTCCGCTCGGCGGCGGCCGCGTGATCCGCGGCTGGGACGAAGGCGTGCAGGGCATGAAGGTGGGCGGCACCCGTCGTCTGGTGATTCCGTCCGAGCTGGGCTACGGCGCCAGCGGTGCCGGCGGCGTGATTCCGCCGAATGCCACCTTGCTGTTCGAAGTCGAACTGCTCGGCGTCTGATCGGCCAGCCTCGCCCCGGTTTCGCCACCCGATCGGGTATGGCGCAACCGGGAGCGGCCCGCGAGTCTCGCCGGACAACAAAACGGCGAGGAGAAGCAGCATGCGCAAGAACATCGAATTCAAGACCACCGACGGCGTCACCTTGCGCGGCTGGCATTTCCTTCCGGATGGCGTCAGCGGCCCGGTGCCCACCGTGGTCATGGCGCATGGCTTCTCGGCGACCAAGGAAATCTTCCTCGACAAGTACGCCGAGCTGTTGGCGAAATCCGGCATCGCCTCGCTGGTCTACGACCATCGCAACCTCGGCGCCAGCGACGGTGAGCCGCGCCAGGAAATCGATCCCTGGGCGCAGATCAACGGCTATCGCGATGCCATCACTTTCGCCGAAACCCTGCCGGAAACCGATGCCTCGCGGATCGGCGTATTCGGCTCCAGCTACAGCGGCGGCCACGTGCTGGTGGTCGGTGCGATCGATCGTCGCGTGAAGTGCGTGGTGTCGCAGGTGCCGCTGGTCGATGGCCCGCGCAACGCGCAGCGGGTGATCCCGGCCCATCTGATGTCCGGCATGCGGGCGATGTTTGATGCCGATCGTCGCGATCGCTTTTTCGGCAAGCCGCCAGTGCGCCTGCCGGTGGTTTCCAACGACGGCAGCCCCTGCGCCCTGCCGACGGCCGACAGCTACGAGTTCATGGTCAACGTCGCCGGCCGCGCCACCGACACCTGGATCAACGAAGTGACGCTGCGCTCGGTCGAGATGTTCATGGAGTACGACCCAGGCGCCTACATCTCCCTGATCAGCCCGACGCCGCTGCTGATGCTGGTGCAGCGCGAAGATCATCTGACCATCGCCGATCTCGCACTGGCCGCCTACGAGGAAGCGCGTCAGCCGAAAAAGCTGATCACCATGCCCGGCGGCCACTTCGCGGCTTACATCGACAACTTCGCGACCGCCGGCCCTGGCACGCGCGACTGGTTCGTCGAGCACCTGCAGCCAACGCAGTAATCGGCTCGGAAGGACCATCGATCCGGCGAGCGCTACCGGCCATTTCCGGTCAGCGCCGCTGGTTCGCTGCAGCCGCACGTTCGTCGTCATCGAGCTTCCAGCGGTGGTGGACAGGCGCAGTCTTTCGCTCACACCGGCCATCCCGCGCCGGGCCGCCAAGGAGTGAAGCCATGATGATTTCGATCGCCGCATCCCGCGCCCTGCGCGCCGCCGCCGAACGCCAGCGCGAGCAGCAGACCGGCCAGCACCCGCGCCTCAAGACACCGTCGATTTCCGGCCAGCAGCCGGCCGCCAATGCGCCGTCCCGTCAGGGCTCGTCGCGTTAAGCCCACACCGGCAAGCAGCAGAACTTCTCCTCATCACGAAGCCCGGCACTGAAAGCCAGTGCCGGGCTTCGTGATGTCTGCGGCTTCGTCCAGCGATCCGTAGAATGCGCGGCCCGCTTCGGCCGCTTCCATACGCTCACGATGACTTCGACGATTCCGCCCTGCCCCGTCTGCGCGATGGAAAACACCTACCCGGACGGCGCGAACTACCTCTGCGCCGATTGCGCGCACGAATGGCCGATCACCACTGCAGTGGAAGCAGCGGACGATGACGAGACGCTGGTGGTCAAGGATGCCAATGGCAATCTGCTGGCCGATGGCGACAGTTGCGTGCTGATCAAGGACCTGAAGGTCAAGGGCACGTCGATCACCCTGAAGGCAGGTACGAAGATCAAGAGCATTCGTCTGGTCGGCGGCGATCACGATATCGACTGCAAGGTCGACGGCACGCCGTACATGCTGAAGGCGATGTACATGAAGAAGGCTTGAGCCTTCTGCCGCTAATTAGCGCGGCCTGATTGCCCGGTACAACTCGTCTGCCGTCCAGTCTCGCCGGCCGCCGCGCTCAGCCGCTTTCACCAGCGCTACCAGGGCCACATTGACTGGCGCTTGCCGTCCCAGCGCTGCCGCGAGCTTCACCACTTCGCCGTTGATCCAGTCGACTTCGGTGCTCCGTCCGGCTTCGAGGTCTTCCCAGGTTGATGAGCGCGCCAGTGGATCGATTGCGACCATCTGCCTTGCCAGCCTGCTGAACAGGAAATCCGGCACCGACAGCAGCATCGGCAGCCATCGCGGATTGACCTTGGTCAACCGGGTCAGCGGAATGTCCGCCGCCTTCAGCACCGCCAGGGTCTCGCGCTGCGCCGCGGCCAGGCACAACCTGAATCCGCGTTGCGACAATTCTGCCTTCAGCGGCAAACCGCTCAGCGCATTGATCGCATTGTTCAGGTTCAGCAGCAGTTTCGACCACTGCACCGCGCGCATGTCGGCGTGCTGCACCAAGGGCAGACCGCAGCGCTCGAACGCTGGCAGCAGCGGCGCCAGCGCGGCGTGCGCCTGTACCGCCAGCGCGCCATCGGAGCCGTGATGGAAACGTCCCTGCCCGCGCGCCAGCACGTTGAACGGCACCATGCCGGCGAGCACCGTCACTGCAGACAAATGCGCTCGAAGCACTTCCGCGTTGCCGATGCCGTTCTGGAAACTGATCACCAGCGAACCAGGCTTCAGCCGCAGCGCCAATTCCTGCGCGGCCTGGGCAGTCGCCGCCGACTTCACCGTGACCAGCACGACATCGGCTGTGCGAACGGCATCAGGATCAACACCGAAGCGAGCGATTCCGGGGGCGACCCGATGCTCGGCCCCATGCAGATCGGTACTCAGCAAACCGTGCTGCGCAAGCTCGTCGCGCATGCGCGCGCGGCCGACGAGCTGCAACCGGGCACCGGTGGCCAGCAGGCGGCCACCGAGATAGCAGCCGACGCTGCCGGCGCCGTAGACGCAGATTTCCGGCTCGGCCTGATCCATCACATCACCCGGCACAGCTGGCTCCTCTCTGTCGGTTTGCAGACGGTCTGTCGCCGCTCATCGCGGCACGATCATAGGGGAGTTCGGCAACCGCAATCGACGGCTGCGAACGCCGCTGCACCAGCATTTGGCATATCGCGTGCATATCTGGTGCAGCAGCCCAGAATCGCTCGGCTGGCAGCAGCTTGTTCGTCGGAGGAAGGAATGTCTTATTGCAGCACTCGCCTAGTTGCAGTCCTGGTTGGTACCAGCCTCATCACTGCCTGCGCACCGCTGGTGCCGCAGCGCGGGCTCGATCGCAAGCCGCAGGCCGAACTCGATGCCGCAGCCCGTATTCCGGTGTTCACCGCCGGCGGCACTGCGCCGCCGGCCTCGGCGGTGGTGGTCGGCCCGGTGGAAGCGCATTCCTGCCAGTTCTGGGAGTTCGCCGATCCGGCCAGCCCCGAGGACGCGATCAAACGCCTGCAGTTCGCGGCACTGGAAAAGGGCGCCAACGGCATCATCGAAGAGAGCCACGCCAAGGACGAAAAGAATCGCTGGGCCAGCCGCTGCTGGGACAGCTACGTAGCGCGCGGCACCGCGGTGAAGTTCGACACTGCGGTAGTGCAGGCAGCCGCTGCGGCAGCGCCTGCCCCGATAGCTGCTGCGCCACCGACCGCAGCAACCGCCGTCTCCGCCAGTTCCGGCAGCACGCTCGTGACTGCCGGCGAAGGCCGTACCGAGCTGATGGACTGGATCCGTCGCCTGGCGATTCCGCGCGGCAACTTCATCGCCCGGGGTCCTGCCGACGGCAATATCGACTGGATCGGCATCGATGCCGAAATCGGTGCCTGGCAGGTGCAACTGCCACGCGCCACCGGCAGCGCAGCGGTCAGCAGCAAAGTCACCGACAGCGGGATCGCCCTGGTCCCGGGCATCAGCCGACTGACGCTCAGTTCACGTCAGCTTGGTTACGAGATGAGCGCCTCGTGGACTTACACCGCCGCCGGCACCTGGGAGATGAGCGACCGGCTGGTGCGCCGGCTGTAGTAAAACTCAGCCAGCACTGAACAAGCGCGCTGCGTAGACACCGAGCCCGCGCGCCACGCTGGCGAACGGATCGCCGTTGACCGAATCGGCCTTGGCGAATGCGGCGGACAGCGCCGCGCGCAACGCGCGGATGCCGGTGGAGCCGCCGGTGAAATAGATCGCGTCGATCGCCTCGGGCGCCAGGCCCGCCTCGGCGACCGTGGCGACAGCAGTCTGCACGATCTTGTCGATCGCCCCTTCGATCGCGCGCGCCAGCAGCTCGCCGTCGACGTCGATGCCAAGCCCTGCTTCGATGAAATCGAGATCGAGGCGCGTGCTGCCGCCCTCGGCGACCTGCACCTTGGCGTCCTCGACGAGGCCGGCGATGCGATGTCCCTCGCGCTCGCGCAGCACCTTCATCAAGCGCTGATGGTGCACGGCCTGGTCGTAGAAGATGTCCAGGGTCGCAGCACTGGCCAGCGACTTGCGCGTGTACAGAAAATTGATCTGGTGCCAGGTCGACAGTTCGAAATAGATTTGCGACGGCACCTGCTTGCCGCCTCTGCCGCGCGCGCCGAGACCGAGACAGGTCATTGCCGAACGCAGGCTCAGGTACTGATCGAAATCGGTGCCGGCGATGTGGATGCCGCCGTTGGCGAGCACGTCCTCGCTGCGATCGAGGCGCTGCGCGCGCTCCGGCCCGAGGCGAACCACCGAGAAATCCGAGGTGCCGCCGCCGATGTCCGCGACCAGCACCAGACGGTCGCGATCGAGCGTGCGCTCGTAGTCGAGCGCGGCAGCGATCGGTTCGTACTGGAAGCGCACATCGCGAAAGCCGACCGCTTCGGCCAGTTCGCGCAAGGTGGTTTCGGCGAGCTGATCGCGTTCCGGATTGTCATCGACGAAGTGCACCGGCCGGCCGAGCACGACGTGGCTCAACTCGCCACCGGCCGCCGCTTCGGCACAGCGCTTCAGGTGATTGAGGAAGCGGCTGATGATGTCGCGATAGGCCACCGGCTGGCCTTCGATGATCGTCGTCTCGTTGATCAACTCGCTACCGAGCAGGCTTTTCAGCGAGCGCATCAAGCGGCCGCCGTAACCGGCCTGGTATTCGCTGATCGCCTGACGGCCGTAGGCGATGTGATGCTCGTCGGCGTTGAAGAACACTGCCGTCGGCAAGGTTTCGCGCTCGCCTTCGAGCGGCACCAGGTGCGCACCTTCGGACCGGTTTTCAGCAGTGCCGATGCAGACGGCGGAGTTCGAGGTGCCGAAGTCGATGGCGGCGTAGGAAGTCATGGCGGGCTACGGGTGATGCCACGCAACAAGCCTCGCGGCCCGGCGCGGAAAACGGCCGCGCAGTTTACTCGCCCTGGCTTCGACTGCGATCGACTACCGCGCAACCAGCAACGGAAAAGGCCCCGTTTCCGGGGCCTTTTCGTTACTTCATGCCGCTGGAAGCAGGGAGACTTAGAAGTCGCCCATGCCGCCCATGCCGCCGCCGCCGGCCGGCATCTGCGGGCCTTCGTTCTTGGCCGGCAGTTCAGCGATCATCGCTTCGGTGGTCAGCAGCAGGGCTGCAACCGAGGCAGCGTTCTGCAGCGCCAGACGGGTGACCTTGGCCGGGTCGATGATGCCGGCTTCGATCATGTCGCCGTAGGTGTCGTTGGCGGCGTTGTAGCCGTACGAATCCTTGCCGCCCGAGACCTTGTTCAGCACGACCGACGGCTCGCCACCGGCGTTCTTGACGATCTGACGCAGCGGCTCCTGGATCGCGCGGTGCAGGATGCGGATGCCGACCGTCTGGTCGTCGTTCGCGCCCTTCAGCTTTTCCAGCGCCTTGGCAGCGCGCACGAGGGCCACGCCGCCGCCGGCGACGATGCCTTCTTCAACGGCCGCACGGGTGGCGTGCAGCGCGTCTTCGACGCGAGCCTTCTTTTCCTTCATCTCGATCTCGGTGGCAGCGCCGACCTTGATCACGGCAACGCCGCCGGCGAGCTTGGCAACGCGCTCGTGCAGCTTTTCCTTGTCGTAGTCGGAGGTGGCATCTTCGATCTGCTTGCGGATCTCGTTGACGCGCGCTTCGATGTCGGTGCTCTTGCCGGCGCCGTCGATGATGGTCGTGTTCTCTTTCGAGATCTGGACCTTCTTGGCGGTGCCGAGATCGGCAACCGTCGCCTTCTCGAGGCTCAGGCCGACTTCTTCCGCGATGACCGTGCCGCCGGTCAGGATCGCGATGTCCTTGAGCATTTCCTTGCGACGATCACCGAAGCCCGGCGCCTTGACGGCGGCGACCTTGAGGATGCCGCGCAGGTTGTTGACCACGAGGGTGGCCAGCGCTTCGCCTTCGACGTCTTCCGAGATGATCAGCAGCGGACGGCCCGACTTGGCAACGCCTTCGAGCACCGGGAGCAGTTCGCGAATGTTCGCGATCTTCTTCTCGTTGATCAGGATCAGCGGGTTTTCCAGCTCGACCTGCTGGCTCTGCTGGTTGTTGATGAAGTACGGGCTGAGGTAGCCGCGGTCGAACTGCATGCCTTCGACGACGTCCAGCTCGTTCTCGAGGCCCGAACCGTCTTCAACGGTGATGACGCCTTCCTTGCCGACCTTGTCCATCGCGGTGGCAATGATTTCGCCGATCGCTTCATCGGAGTTGGCGGAGACGGTGCCGACCTGGGCAATCGCCTTGCGGTCCTTGCACGGCACGGACATCTTCTTGATTTCGGCGGTGACGGCTTCAACGGCCTTGTCGATGCCGCGCTTGATGTCCATCGGGTCGGTGCCAGCGGCAACGGCCTTCAGGCCTTCGGCGAGAATCGCCTGGGCGAGCACGGTGGCGGTGGTGGTGCCGTCGCCTGCTGCATCGGAGGTCTTCGAAGCGACTTCCTTCACGAGCTGGGCGCCCATGTTCTCGAACTTGTCCTTCAGCTCGATTTCCTTCGCGACCGAGACGCCGTCCTTGGTGACGGTCGGGGCGCCGAACGACTTGTCGAGAATCACGTTGCGGCCCTTCGGACCCAGCGTGACCTTGACGGCGTTGGCGAGAATGTTCACGCCATTGGCCATGCGGCTGCGGGCGTCATCGGCGAATTTGACTTCTTTGGCTGCCATGTTGATTTCCTCTTGTTGCGGAATAGGGGGTTAAGACTGGACCCCGGCTTTCGCCGGGGTGACCTTCAGAAGCTCAAGGTCACTTGCCGAACACGGCAAGGATGTCGTCTTCGCGAAGGATCACCAGATCCTTGCCGTCGACCTTCACTTCGGTACCCGAGTACTTGCCGATCAGGATGGTGTCGCCGATCTTGACGTCGACGGCGTGGATCTTGCCGTCATCGCTGCGCTTGCCCGGGCCAACGGCAACCACTTCCGCCTTCAACGGCTTTTCGGCCGCGGAGTCCGGGATGATGATGCCGCCGAGGGACTTCTTCTCTTCTTCGAGACGCTTGACGATGACGCGATCATGCAAGGGACGCAGACTCATGTTCTCAACTCCTTAATATGGGTTGCTGATGATTCCGGGAGGGCGGTTGATCGTTCGCGCCGAAGGCAGGTCGGAATCATTCGTTGTTAGCACTCTCTCCCGGAGGCTGCTAATTCTTAGGGGCCGGCCTCTGGGATTCAAGGGGCAAACCGGTTTTTTTGCTCGGCTGGCGACGATCTTGCCCTCCTGAGATGACAAATCAGGGCATTCTAGTAAACAGTTGTAAACAAATCCGCTGGCGGCGGTACAATGCTGCATCGCAATAGCCGCGACACTTCCCCAACAATTGGTAGTCGGAGAGACACGATGAAACCTTACGGCCGCAAAGTCGCCATCCTCGGCGGCGCGCGCATTCCGTTCGCCCGCTCCAACGGCGCCTACGCCACCCGCAGCAACAGCGACATGCTGACCGCGGCGCTGAAAGCCACGGTCGACAAGTTCCAGTTGCACGGCGAGCGTCTGGGCGAAGTCGCGGCTGGCGCGGTGCTCAAGCACTCGCGGGATTTCAATCTGACCCGAGAATGCGTGCTGTCTTCGGGCCTGTCGGCGGAAACCCCGGCCTATGACCTGCAGCAGGCCTGCGGCACCAGCCTGGAAACGGTGATGACGGTCGGCTCGAAGATCGCCCTCGGGCAGATCGAATCGGGCATCGGTGCCGGTGTCGATACCGCATCGGACGCGCCGATCGGCGTCGGCGAAGGCCTGCGCAAGATCCTGCTCGAAGCCAATCGCGCCAAGACCACCGGCGCGCGCCTCAAGGCCTTCGCCAAATTCCGGCCGTCGGATCTGGTACCGCTGATTCCCGGCAACAACGAGCCCCGCACTCGCCTGAGCATGGGTGCGCATTGCGAAATGATGGCCAAACAGTGGGGCATTCCGCGCGAAGAGCAGGACCAGCTGGCGCTGGAATCACATCAGAAAGCCGCCCTCGCCTATGACTCCGGCTTCTTCGGCGATCTGGTGGTGCCGTACGCGGGACTGTCCCGCGATAACAATCTGCGCGGCGACACCACGCTGGCCAAGCTCGCAACGCTCAAGCCGGCTTTCGACAAGCTCAACGGCACGCTGACCGCCGGCAATTCGACGCCGCTGACCGATGGCGCCGCTGCCGTGCTGCTGGCTTCGGAAGACTGGGCCCGGGCGCATGGCCACAAGCCGCTGGCGTATCTCACGGCCTATGAAACCGCCGCCGTCGACTTCGCTGCCGGCCGCAAGGACGGCCTGCTGATCGCTCCGGCGTTCGCCGTGCCGCGGATGCTGGCGCGGATGGGATTGAAGCTGCAGGACTTCGATTTCTACGAAATCCACGAAGCCTTCGCCGCTCAGGTGCTGTGCACGCTGAAGGCCTGGAACGATCCGAAGTTCTGCAAGGAGCGCCTGGGCCTCGACAAGCCACTCGGCGAGATCGATCGCTCGCGCCTGAACATCCGCGGCTCCAGCTTGGGCGTCGGCCATCCGTTCGCGGCGACCGGTGCCCGCATCGTTGCCACCCTCGCGAAGATCATCTCCGAGAACGGCGGAGGCCGCGGGCTGATCTCGATCTGCACCGCCGGCGGCATGGGCGTGACGGCGATCATCGAAGGCTGAGCGATCCTGCAAGCAGGATCGCTGACGCCCGGCCAAGGATGGCCGGGCGCTAGCCGAGAAACCCCAGGTCCTTGGTCGGAAACTGCTGCAGGTTGGGGAAGACCGTTGCCAGGTCGGCATCGGACACGCCGAACCAGCGCGACAAGGTGGCGCCGTACTGGTCGACCGAGGTGGTCGGCAACCAGCGGCCTTCGCTGGTGACGTCGTCCGGGCCGCCGAGCGCGTGTTCGGGAAACTGCCCGTAGAAGCGCTGCCCGCGCACGGCGCCGCCCATCACCAGATGATGGTTGCCCCAGGCGTGGTCGGTGCCGCCGCCGGAAGCCGGCTTCAGGGTGCGGCCGAAATCCGACACCGTGAACGTGGTCACCTGATCGGCCATGCCGAGCTGGGCCATCGAATCCTGGAAGGCTTTCAGCGCCGGGCTCAGCTGGCCGAACAATTCTTCCTGTGTCTCGACCTGGCTGTTGTGGGTGTCGAAGCCACCGAGCGTGACGTAGAAGATCTGCCGCGAAACCCCCAGCGTGCTGCGTGCTTCGATCATCCGCGCGGTCTGCAGCAGCTGCTGGGCGATGCCCGAAGACTGGCCGCTGAACAAGCCGTTGATCGATGAGGATGTGCCGGTCAGGATCGGGCTCAGCGCGCTGCTGCTGGTCAGCGCTGCACTGACCGTATCCTGCGCCGACATCGCCAGCACGTTGCTGCGATCGCTTTGCAGCAGCTGGTTCATCGAGCTGTTCAAGCTGCTGCGGTAGCTGCCACCGAAATTGGTCAGCCCGAAGCTGCCCGACGAGGGCACCGACAGCGACATCGTCGCGTTGCCGATCGCGAACAGATCATTGCGGCCCCAGGCGACCAGAGGCGGCACCGGCGCCGCACCATTCGCCGAACGCACGGCATCGGCCAGCCGACCGCCCCAGCCGGTACGCGAACTGCCCTGGCTGACGGCCGATTGCCACTGGCTCTGCTGATCGGCGTGCGAGAACAGATTGTCCGGCGTCAGCGTGCGATTGCCGTAGCCAGCCTTGGTCAGCGGCCGCGCCAGCGTGCCGACATTGAACAGCACGGCCAGATCGCCGGCGTTCCAGACCTGCTGCAGTTCAGTGAGCGCCGGATGGGCGCCGAACGCGGCATTGCCAGCTGCTGGCTGCAGCACCAGCAGCTGCGACCGCGGCAAGCCGATACCGCCGCTGCCTGCCGTGTAGTCGCCTCGGATCGCCGCGTACTTGCCGTAGCCGGTGGTGTCGTTCGGCACGATCAGGTTGTTGCCGTCGTTGCCGCCGAGCAGGAACACGCAGACCAGCGCCTTGTAGTCGCCGAAGCTCTGCGCTTGCGCGGAGAAGCTCGGCAGCGTGTTGAGCAGCAGGCCGCCGCCGAGGCAGCCGAGACCACTGAGGAAATCACGGCGCGAATGATTGGTGGGTGTGTGCATGGCGGAAGTCATGTCTCTGGGCATGTCATTGAGCAACCTGGTACTGCGCCGACGACAGCGCGAGGTAGAGCGCAGCACGGGCGCGCGACGCGGTGTCGGTCGCGGGGATCGTGCTCAGCGTGGTCTGGATGGTGATGCGGGAAGCGAACGACATCGCACCGTGGAAGAACAGCAGATCGATGCGGTCGAGCAGCGCCGAAGGATCGCCGGCCAGGGCTTGCCAGGCGCTCAAGTCCAGCTGCGTGCCGATGGCACCCGTCACGGTCGAATCGGCCGTCACCGGGCCGCTCAGCAAGCGGGCCAGCAGGTTGATGCGCTCGAAAGCGGTGCCGGCGGTGTAGAGGCCGAAGCTCGGCCCGACCAGCTCGGTGCCCTGGATCGGATAGTCGGACGGATAGAAGCTGAACACCGACGGCGCCTGATAGATGTTCTGGCCCATCAGCGTGCTGCGGGCGCGCAGATAGACGCCGTCGCTGCTGCCACCGATGCCACGCATCATGTTGGCGAGAAACAGGCCCGGCTCGCGCAGCTTGCCGTAGTCCGCTGCGGTCTTCAGATCGCCGCGCGCTTCCGGATCGAGCAGGATCGCCCGCACCACTGCGCCCAGATTGCCGCGCTGGCCGTGGCTGTCGCGATCGAACACCGCGGTGATCCGGGCGACGTAGGCCGGGCTCGGGTTGCTGGTCACCAGATGCTGGATCAGCTGCCTGCCGATGAATGGCCCGACATTCGGGTGACCGGCAATGTTGTCCATCGCCTGGCCGAAATCCTGATCCTGGCTCTGGTTCGCCGGCAGCACGACGCCGCTGAGCAGCGACTTGGCACCGGTATCGTGCCGGTCGGCAACGGCCACCATCGGACCGGTGAAGTGCCGCGGGCTGTTCCAGCGGATCGGGCGCCCGTCTTTCGGCGGATAGGTCCAGCCGGTGAAGACATGGGCGAAGCCTTCGACCGTGTCCTGGTCGTAGCTCGGAATCGTCCGGCCCTGGCCGTCCTGCTTGCGACTGCCGTCCGGGTTCAATTCATAGACGCCGAGCGAGAACAGCTGCAGCACTTCGCGCGCGAAGTTTTCGTTCGGTTCGACGCCGCCGATCGGATTCGGACGATCGTTGTTGGCCATGTCCAGATAGCGCCCCATCACCGGGCTGACCGTGACCTGCTCCAGCAGTTGCCGGAAGCTGCCGAAGGCGTTGTCGAGCAGCATCTGCTGGTAGCCGGCCATGGCATAGGTGACCGCCACTTCGTTGCCGGAAGCGACGAAAATCTGCGACAGCGCGAATGCCACCCGCTGGCGCAGCTGATCGGGCCCGTTCATGGCATTGCGGAAGAAACGGGTCTGGATCGGGAACAGCGAATAATTGTCGCGGCCGCAGGTCGCGATGGCCGTGCTCGGACAACCGATGCTTTGCGCCGCATCCATCACCGGATAGCCCGCATAGCCGGTCGCCGGCAGCGACAACTGGCGGTCGATCCAGCCGGCGACGCCGGCGGCCTGTACCTCGGCAATCGTGCTCAAGCTCGGGCCGAAGCTGGCCTGTTCGAGCAAGCGGACGGCGTCGGCCGTCGAAACGGCAGAAACCGGGGGCAGCGGAACAGGCACGGGTTCCGGGGCCGGGGCTGGAACGGGCGCAGGGCCGGGCTCCGGGATCGGGGCCGGCGTCGGAGCGGGTGCAGGAATCGGCGCTGGTTCCGGAACTGGAATCGGTTCCGGCACCGGAGTCGGCGCTGGTTCCTCCGGGACGGGGACCGGAGCTGGTGCAGGCATCGGCTCGGGAACCGGAACCGGAACCGGAACCGGCTCTGGTTCCGGTGTTGGCACCGGCGCGGGAGATGGCGCAGGCCCCGCCGGTTCCGGCGTGGTGCCGCTGGATGGCGTCGATGTCGGACTTCCGCCACCACCACCGCAACCGGCAACGAGGCTGGCGGCAACCAACCACGTAATGGCGAGAACCCTGACCTGCATGACACTACCTCCGCTCCTTGGATGTAGTGCGTTTCGGCCACTTATGAAAAATCTTTACTTGAAAACTATTCCCGGTAGCGATCAAGAGACAACCGGTGGCCGGGCGGTCCCAATGACGCCAGGCCAGCAACCATCTGTCATCGCCTGAACTTAGTATCGGGCACCGCGTGCCGGCGCTCGCCGGCACCCAGCAGTACGAGCCAGATGTACGGGGATGACATGAGGGCGTTTGAAGCCAATGGGATCGCGATCTCTATCGCGCTAGCGCTTGCTCTGCCGAGTCCGGCCAGTGCCGATACGGAGCCGGGGCCTATTTCCTTCGCTCCGATCAACAACGCCACCTCGTCGAAGTATTACGAAAGCAAGGTGGCGACGATCAGTGCAATCGACGCTCCCTCGCCTATCAGCATTACGAACGGCTTGTACAAGCTCAATGATGGGCTGTACACGGAACAAGCCGGAACGGTCAACGTCGACGATCGGGTCAGCGTGCTGGTCAAAGCATCGAACCGCTCGGCGAGGTCTGTCTCCGCAACGCTGACCGTCGGCGGCGTTGCAGCCTCCTTCACAGTCACCACCGGCGGCGCGATCGACACGATACCCGACAGCTTTTCGTTCTCGGCAGTGAAAGATGCCAAACCGGGCGCGGCCTATGTCAGCAAGCCGGCCCTCAGCACCGGCATCACCAGATCAATACCGGCAGCTTCAGCAGCCTGGCCGGAACGGTCAGTGCCGGTGATCAGATCTATGTCGAAGTGATTGCTCCGAGCCCCGACGGCACCGCGACCACCGCTGTGGTCACCGTTGGCGGGGTGTCGGGCTCATTCACGGTCACTACGGCGGCAATCGACGCGGCCGGCACCGAACAGACTCCAGCTCTGCCTGCGGTCCGCTGATCCCGCTCACCGAAAGCGGTCTGTTGTCGAAGAAAGCTCAGCCCGGCGCGGGGCTGTCCACCGCCGACATCGCCCGGAGACCGAGCGACCTGGAAATAGGCAGTCAATCCAGCCCACTATTTGTCATAACAAAAACTTATTATTAGCAACCGGTGTGCCCAAGACGATCTTTGGCGTGAATTTCGCAACGATTTTCTCTTGGCTGCCTCGATAAACCGAAAGCAAGACTGCTACGCCTTCGGCCGCGACTCGCGCTTGCAAATGCCCGCAGTAGGGGCTCGATGTACGGGGAAAAAATGATGGTGCTTGAAGCCTGCCGGATACGGCCAGCCTTTGTGTGGACCACGAAACGTCGATCGTGGGCCCGAGTGCCCGGCTTGGCCGCATTGGCGTTTGCCCTGCTCTGTCCGATCGTGGCCCAGGCCGCGCCAGGCCCGCAGAGCCGGCAGACACAGGTCGCCGATACCGAGCCGGATCCGTTTTCGTTTGCCACGATCAACAATGCCACGCCCGGCATCGGCTACGCCAGCGAGCCGCTTACCGTCACCGGCATCACCGGCCCCTCGCCGATCAGCGTTGTGGTCGGCGCCTACAAGATCAATGACGGACCGTATGTATCGCAGTCCGGAACGGTCAACCTCAACGACAGAGTCGTGGTGCTGGTCAGATCGTCAACCCGCTCCAACAAGTCGGTCGCGGCAACGCTGACCATCGGCGGCATTTCGGCGACCTTCACCGTCAACACCGGGGACCTCGACACGGTGCCCGACAGTTTCTCGTTCGCACCCGTGAACGATGCCGAACTCGGCAGGACCTATGTCAGCGCACCGGCGACCATCAGCGGAATCACCGAGCGTGCAGCGATCGTCGTCACCGGCGGCCGCTACCGGATCAACGACGGCGCTTTCACCAGCGCGGAAGGAACAGTCAGTCTCGGCGATCAGGTCTACACCGAAGTCGTCGCCTCGTCCTCGGCCAGCACTGCAAAGACGGCCACCCTCACCATCGGCGGTGTCGCGGGATCATTCACGGTCACCACAGCAGCCGGCACGACGCTCGATCCGGTCCCGGACAGCTTCTCGTTCGCGGCAATCAACGACGCCGTACCTGAGGCAATCTACGTCAGCGCGCCGGCCACGATCACCGGCATCACCGGCCCATCACCGATCAGCGTCAGCGGCGGCCGCTACCGGATCAATGCTGGCGGCTTCACCAGCGACGCCGGCACGGTCAACGCGGGGGATCAGATCTATGCCGAGGTCGTCGCCTCGTCGCTGGACAGCACCGCGACGACGGCTACCGTCACCGTCGGCGGCGTTGCCGGCGCCTTCACGGTCACCACCGCAGAACAAACGCAACTCGACCCGATCCCCGACGACTTCTCGTTCGCCCCGGTCAACGAGGCCGTTCCGGGCGCGACCTATGTCAGCGATCCGGCGACGATCACCGGCATCACCGGCCCCTCGCCGATCAGCGTCAGCGGCGGCCGCTACCGGATCAACGCCGGTGGCTTCACCAGCGCATCCGGTACGGTCAACGCCGGCGATCAGGTCTATGCCGAGGCCATCGCCTCATCGTCGGACAGCACCGCGACGACCGCCACCGTCACCATCGGCGGCGTCACGGCAAGCTTCACGGTCACCACGGCAGCCGACACGGTGCTCGACCCGGTGCCCGACCGCTTCTCGTTCGCGCCGGTCAACGAAGCCACCCCGGGCACGACCTACGTCAGCGTGCCGACCACGATCACGGGCATCACCGGCCCGTCGCCGATCAACATCAGCGGCGGCCGCTATCGAATCAACGATGGCAGCTTCACCAGCGAAGCCGGCACGGTCAACGCTGGCGATCAGGTGCGCGCCGAAGTCATCGCCTCGTCGCAAACCAGGACCGCCACGACTGCGACGATCACCATCGGCGGCGTCGCAGGAACCTTCACGGTCACCACCTCGGCCACCGACACGGTGCCCGACAGCTTCTCGTTCACGCCGGTCATCAATGCCAAGACCGACTCGGCCTACACCAGCAACCAGGTGATCATCACCGGCATCAACGCCCCGTCGCCGATCAGCATCGTCGGCGGCTTCTATCGCCTCAACGACCGCTCGAACACCTCGGTGTCCGGCACCGTCAATGTCAATGACAAGGTTCGCGTCGTGGTCAGGTCGTCGAAACTGGCCAACACCACGGTGGTCGCAACCCTGACCGTCGGCGGCGTCGCGACCAGCTTCAGCGTCAACACCGGCGGATCCAGCGACACGGTGCCCGACAGCTTCTCGTTCGCGCCGGTCGCGAACGCCAGCACCGGAGCAACCTATGTCAGCGCCCCGGCGACGATCGCTGGCATCACCGCCCCATCGCCGATCAGCGTCGCCGGCGGCCGCTACCGGATCAACAGCGGCAGCTTCACCAACGTCGCGGGCACGGTCAACGCGGGCGATCAGGTCTACGCCGAAGTCGTCGCCTCCAACTCGGCCGGAACAGCAGCTACAAGCACGGTCACCATCGGCGGTGTCGCGGCTGCCTTCACGGTCACCACGGCGACCGCCAACGACACCGTACCCGACAGCTTCTCGTTCGCAGCGGTCAACAACGCGACGGCGGGCACGACCTATGTCAGCAACCCGGCGACCATTACCGGCATCAGCGGCCCGGCGCCGATCAGCGTTGCGGGTGGCCGCTACAGGATCAACAGCGGCAGCTTCACCACCATTGCCGGAACGGTCCGCGCAGGCGATCAGGTCTACGCAGAGGCCGTCGCCGCCACCTCGGTCAATACCGCAACAACCGCCACGATCACCATTGGCGGGGTCTCAGGAAGCTTTACGGTCACCACGTCGACCAATGACACGGTGCCCGACAGTTTCTCGTTCACGCCGGTCTTCAACGCCAAGCTGAGCAGCAGCTACGTCAGCAATCAGGTGACCATCACCGGCATCAACGCCGCTTCGCCGATCAGCGTCGTCGGCGGCTATTACCGGCTCAACGACCGCTCCAACACTTCAACGTCCGGAACGGTAAAAGTTGATGACCGGGTCAGTGTCGTGGTCAAGTCGTCCAGCGCCAATAGCACGGCAACGGTCGTGACTCTGACCATCGGTGGCGTCTCGTCGAGTTTCACGGTGACCACCGTCTCCAATGTACCCGCCGATACTGTGCCCGACAGCTTCTCGTTCGCGTCGGTGAACAACGCCACGCCGTCGACGATCTATGTCAGCACTCCGGCGACCATCACAGGAATCAATGGTCCTTCGCCGATCAGCGTTTCCGGGGGCCTCTACAAGATCAATGACGGACCCGCCACGGCAAGCGCCGGGACGGTCAACCCCAATGATCGGGTCAGTGCGCAGCTGACGTCGTCCAGCCAGGACAGCACGGCGGTCACGGCCACCGTGAACATAGGCGGCGTTCGGGCTCCCTTCACAGTGGCCACCGCCGGTTCGACGAGTGATCTGCCCCGTCCCGCCGAAGTGCTGGATTTCAGCCATTGGAAACTGACACTGCCCGTCAACAGCAGCGGCAACACCAGCGGTGCGGCTGCCGAGATCATGCCGGCGGTACTGGTCGGCCCGCCTGGCTATACCTCCGAGTACCTGTATACGGACGACACTGGCGCAGTCGTGTTCTACGCACCGACCAATGGCGCCAGCACCACTCCGGGCGAGGGCTCGGACAACGCACGCAGCGAACTGCGCGAGTTGTACAAGGTGCCGTCCGGGCCGACCGAATGGACCAACTCGATCGGTGGCACGCTGACCGCCCTCTGCCGTGTCGACAAGACGCCGGCGGCCAGGAAGCAGGTGATCATCGGCCAGATCCACGGGCTGTCGTCGATCCTGGTGCTCTTGGTCTACGACGAGGGACTGCGCACAGTCGAGGCGCGCTACTACAACAGCCCCGGCGGCTCGACCTCCAAGGTGACGCTCGCCAGCAATGTGAAGATCGGTGACCGGATCGACTATCGCATCCAGTGGATCGGCTCGACCTTGTCGGTGACCGTCAATGGCAAGACCGACAACCGTCAGACGGCATCGTCATGGAACGGCGTCAAGGTCTACTTCAAGGCCGGCGCCTACAGCGGCACCGGGAATAGCGGCAATCCGGCAGGGGATGCCAGCCAGGTCGCCTTCTTCAATCTCGACATCCAGCACTGATCCCGCGGGCCATCGGCACAGGCGCCGATGGCCCGCGGCTTGCGGCCCTCGAAACGACCTTTCGCGCCGCTTTCGGCGGCTGCTTACTGAAACCGCCCCCCGTCGGCATACTTCCCGCATATAACAGCGTCGTGCTGCCGTCCGGCGAAAATTCCAAGGGGAGTGATTGATGAGCCTGTTCCGTACCAAGCCGATCGAGACCGATCTGGAGAAACAAACCGGCCTCAAGCGCAGCCTGAATGCCTTCGATCTGGTCATGCTCGGGATCGGCGCGATCATCGGTACCGGCATCTTCGTGCTCACCGGCAAGGCGGCGGCAGTCAACGCCGGTCCCGCCGTGGTGCTGTCGTTCATCGTCGCCGGCCTGGCTTGTACCTTCGCGGCACTGTCCTACGCAGAACTATCGTCGTCGATCGGCGGCGCCGGCAGTGCCTACGGTTACGGTTATGCGGGGCTCGGCGAATGGCCGGCCTGGATCATCGGCTGGATGCTGGTGCTCGAATACGCAGTGGCGGTGCCGGCGGTATCGGCGGGCTGGTCGGAGTATCTGAACAACGGCCTGCAAGCGATCGGCTCCGGCCTGCCCGCGACGCTGACCCACAGTTTTCTCGATACCCAGCATCCAGGCCTGGTCAATCTGCCGGCGGTACTGATCATCGCCACGCTCGGCTTCGTGCTGGCGAAAGGAGCCAAGGTCGGTGCGGTACTCAATGCGGTGATCGTTGCGGTCAAGCTGGCGACCATCTTCCTGTTCATCGGCGTCGCCGTGTTCCATGTCGACCCGACCCTGTGGCATCCGTTCATTCCGGCGGAAGTCGTCGATGCCGACGGTGCCAAACACTTCGGCTGGGGTGGCGTGTTCGACGGCGCTTCGAAGATCTTCTTCGCCTACCTCGGTTTCGATGCCGTCTCGACCGCCGCCGAAGAAACCAAGAAACCCTCGCGTGATCTGCCGATCGGCATTCTCGGTTCGCTCGGCGCCTGCACGATTCTCTACATCGTGGTGTCTGGGCTGCTGACCGGCATCGTGCCGTACTCGACTCTGAACGTCGGTTCGCCCGTCGCTTATTCGCTGCTACAGATCGGCCAGAAAACGGCCGCCGGGCTGATCTCGATCGGCGCCATCGCCGGCCTGACGACGGTGATGCTGGTGATGTTCTACGGCCTCACCCGCGTGCTGTTCGCGATCTCCCGCGATGGCCTGCTGCCGCCGTTCTTCGCTCGCCTGCATCCGACCACGCAGACACCGGTCGGCTCGATCATCGCCGCCGGCGGCGTGATGCTGCTGCTCGGCGGCTTCGTGCCGCTCGGCGAACTGGCCGACACCGCGAACATCGGCACGCTCGGCGCGTTCGTCATCGCCTGCGTCGGCGTGCTGGTGCTGCGCCGTACCCGGCCGGACCTGAAGCGGCCATTCCGCGCGCCGTTCGGGCCGTTACTGCCGGTGCTCGGCGTACTGTCCTGCGGCTATCTGATGACCCGCCTCGGCCAGACCACCTGGACCGCGTTCGCGATCTGGCTGGTGATCGGCCAGGCGATCTACTTCGGCTATTCGCGCCGCCACGCCGTGCTTGCCCGCGCTGCCTGATCCGTCGTTCCGCAGCACCCGTTTGTAGCACTGGGGTACGACGATGAATCAGTTTTGGGCGGCCATCGATGCCGTCAACAACACGCTGCTGTCAGCGCCGATGCTGCTCGCCCTGCTGGCGATCGGCGTGCTGTTCTCGGCCTGGAGCAAGTTCTGCCAGTACCGTTCGCTGACCCATGGCGTGGCGCTGGTTGCCGGCCGTGGCATCGACACCTCGCACGGCGAAGGGGCGCTGACCCACTTCCAGGCGCTGACGGCCGCGATGAGCGGCACGGTCGGCCTCGGCGCGATTGCCGGCATGGCCATCGCGGTCGATTTCGGCGGGCCGGGCGCGGTGTTCTGGATGTGGGTGGTCGGCCTGGTCGGCATGGCGCTGAAGACCACCGAAGTGACCTTGTCGCTGCTCTATCGCGACACCTCGGAGCCCGGCAATCCGCATGGTGGCGCGATGTACGTGGCGCGTGACGGGCTTGCCGAACTGAATCCGAAGCTCAAACCCTTCGGCCGAGTCGTCGGCGTGTTCTTCTGCTTCGCGCTGCTGCTGTTCGCCTTCACCGGCGGCAACATGTTCCAGACCTGGAGCGTGGCCGATACCACCCGCGAGTACTTCGGCGTACCCACCTGGATCACGGGCGTGATCCTCGCCAGCGTGGCCGGCGCGGTGATCCTTGGCGGCATCAAGCGCATCGGCAATGTCACCAAGACTTTGGTGCCATTCAAGTGCGGCGTCTACGTGATCGTCGGCATCTACGTGATCCTGCACGAGGCCGACAGCCTGCCGGCGCTGTTTTCGCTGATCGTCAGCAGCGCGTTCTCGCCAACCGAAGGCGTCGGCGCCTTTGCCGGCGGCTCGCTCGGCGGCGCGTTCATGTGGGGCATGAAGCGAGCGCTGTTTTCCAGCGAAGCCGGGCTCGGCACCGCGCCGATCGCCCATGCCGCGGTGAAGACGCCGGAACCGGTCACCGAAGGCGTCGTTGCCGGGCTTGAGCCGTTCATCGACACCATCTTCGTCTGCACGGTGACCGGCCTCGTCGTGCTGGCGACCGGCATCTGGAATCGCGCGCCAGCTGCCGTGTGGACTACACCGCCAGCGATCGTCGCGACCGCCAGCGGGCAATGGCAGCCGGACCTCGCGACCATCCCCGATCAATCCGGCCCGAGCAAGGAAGACTGGAAAGCCGGCGCACCGCTGTTCGTGATGGTCGATGCGGCCGGCACTCGCACGCGGCTGTACGGCGTGCTCGGTGACGATGCCCATTCGGTCAGCTGGATGCCGCTGGCCAGTGCTGCGGCACCGACCATTCTCGATACCGGCGTCTATGCCGACTATCGTGGCTCCACCCTGGTCGCCAAAGGCTTCGACAAGGTTCATCCGGGCCTCGGCCGCTGGCTGATCACGATCGCGGTCTGGGTCTTCGGCCTGTCCTGCATCATCAGCTATGGCTATTACGGCGAGCAGGGCGTGATCTATCTGTTTGGCCCGCGTTCGATCACGCCCTACCGCATCACTTGGTGCGTCGCAGCGGCCGTGGCCTGCTTCGGCTTCATCAAGACCAGCGGCCAGCTCGACGC
>NZ_JAHFRY010000163.1 GCF_023266035.1 Nevskia sp. | reverse complement strand
TGCTGGGTCTGCCCAGCCCGCCACGCCTGAAGCGGGCCGATGCGGCCTACGCCACCCGTCCGTTTGGCGGCCAGGCGGTGATGCTGGGTGGCACCACTGCCGGCGATCTCGCCGCGTCGCTGCTCACCGCGTTGAACGAAGCCGGCGCCACCGTGCAGATCGCCCCCGGACATGTCGGCCTCGCGCGGCTGAAAGCAGCGGCTGCCGAGACCGCTGTGGCGCTGAAGACCGAGCCGAATCCCGAGGACCGCGCCGCGGCTGCTTTCGCTTTCGTGTTCGATGCCAGCGGCGTCGACGGCCCGGCACGTCTGCGCGAGCTGTATGACTTCATGCAACCGCGCGTCGGCCGCATTCCGGCCAACGGCCGGGTGCTGATCCTGAGCCGCGCGCCGACCGCCGCCGCGACACCGGCCGCCCAGGCCGCCTTGCAGGGATTGCGCGGCTTCGTCCGCTCGTTCGCCAAGGAAATCGGCAAGAAGGGCGCCACCGCCAACCTGCTCGAAGTCGCTCCCGGCGCCGACCAGGCGCTGGCGGGGCCGCTGCGCTTCTTCCTCAGCCCGCACTCCGCCTACATCACCGGCCAGACGCTGCCGCTGAGCGCGCCGCCGGCTGAGATCGGTCACCAATTCCAGCAGCCCCTGGCCGGCAAGGTGGCGATCGTCACCGGCGCGGCGCGCGGCATCGGCGCTGCAATCGCCGCAACCCTGGCTCGCGAAGGCGCCAAGGTGGTCGGCATCGACCGGCCGCAGGAAGAAGGTGCCCTGGGCGAAACCCTGTCGAAGTTCGATGGCTACGGCTTGGCGCTGGACATCACTGCCGCCGATGCGCCGCAGCGCATTGCCGAGGAAGTGACGACGCGCTTCGGCGGTGTCGACATCGTCATCCACAACGCCGGCATCACCCGCGACAAGATGCTCAAGAACATGGCTCCGCATCTCTGGGACATGGTCATCGACGTCAATTTCGCGGCGATCCTGCGCATCAATGAAGCGCTGTTGAAGCAGGGCCTGAACGACGGCGCGCGGATGGTCTGCATCTCGTCGATCGGCGGTATCGCCGGCAATGCCGGCCAGACCAACTACGGCGCGACCAAGGCCGGCGTCATGGGTTACGTCGAAGCGATGGCCGCGCAGATGGCCAGCCGGGGCGGGGCGATCAACGCCGTGGCGCCGGGTTTCATCGAGACCGCAATGACCGCCCAGATGCCGACCGGCCCACGCGAAGTCGGCCGCCGTCTGGCCTCGCTGGGGCAGGGCGGACTGCCGATCGACATCGCCGAAGCGGTGACTTTTCTGGCCAGCCCGATGGCAGCGGCCGTCAATGGTCGTACGCTGCGCGTCTGCGGCCAGAATTTCGTTGGCGCCTGACGCTCGTTCCTCTACCTGAATCCACCATGCCGCAACCGAAGCTGATCGCCACGGCGAAGCTGCCGACTCCGTTCGCCGTGTTCACGATGCGCGCCTATCGCTCTGCCGATGGCAAGGAACATCTGGCGTTGACGCTCGGTGATCTCACTGCCACCGACGGTCCGGCGCCGCTGGTGCGCGTGCATTCCGAATGTCTGACCGGCGATGCGCTGTTCTCGCTGCGCTGCGACTGCGGCTTCCAGCTGCGCGCGGCGCTCGAAAAGATCGCTGCCGACGGCCGCGGCGTGCTGCTCTACCTGCGCCAGGAAGGCCGGGGCATCGGGCTCGCGAACAAGGTGCGCGCCTATGCGCTGCAGGACGAGGGCGCGGACACCGTCGACGCCAATCATCAGCTCGGCTTTCCGGCCGATGATCGCGACTACAGCCTGGCCGTGGCGATCCTGCGCGACATCGGCCTGTGCCGCATCCGGCTGATGACCAACAATCCGGCCAAGCTCGATGCCCTGGTCAAGGACGGCGTTCAGGTCACCGAACGGGTCGGCATCGAACGCGGCCGCAACCCGTACAACGAGGGCTACCTCGACACCAAGATGAGCCGCATGGGCCATCTGATCGGAGCCAAGGGCGAGTCGTGAGTGAGCGCGGCACGCCAGCGCTTCCACCCAAGCCGGTCAAGTCGTCCGGCGCGGAGGTTGTAACGGCGCCGCTGCTGGCGCCCAGCCTCGAAGCAAGACCGGATTCGATTCCGGAAAAATCGCCGGCGCCGGTATCGGTGCCGATCACCACCCAGGTGCGCGGCGTGGTTCGCGAGATCGCCACGCTGGGTATTTCGACGGTGCGTCTGACCCGCGGCTTCGTGCCGCTGATCGCCATGCTGACCGACGAGCAGGACAGCTCGCACGACGATCTCGAAGCGGCGATCGATCGGATCTTCGAAGCGCTTTACGTGCATCCGCTGCTCAAGCACACCGGCCGCCTGACCCAGGCGCTGCGCCGCCGCCGGCTGATTCCCGACCAGCAGTCGACGGAAGACCTGATCCGCTTCGTCGTCGAGCAAGCCGTGGCGCGCAGCCCGATGCCGGTGCCGGAAGCGCTGATCAACGAGTTCTGGAATTTCTTCAACGAGCTGTTCGAAGCGCCCGAGCTGAAAGGCCTCGGCGAGATGAGCCTGGACATGGTGCGGCTGGTGTTGCGCACCTACGAGCCGCTGCTGCTGGAAATCGTCAACCTGCTGAAGGCTGGCCGGCGCTTCAACCAGTGGCAGCTCAACGAGCTGCTGAAGCGCGCCGCGCAGGTCAAGGCCGATGCCGCGATCGTTCGTCGGCAGATTCGCGCGCTGCGCTACATCAAGCCGTTCTTCGCCGCCGATCCCAAGGACTACAAGGCGCAGGCGCAGATCATTGCCCGGATGGTCAACGAGTTCGGGCCGTTCTTCGTCAAGATGGCCCAGGTCGCCGCTGCCAACGCCGATTTCCTGCCCGAGGAAATCGCCCGCGAGCTGATGGTGTTCCACGAAGACGTGGCACCGATGACTGCCGATGAAGTGCGGGCCGCGTTCGTCGAGTGCTATGGCAAGCCGCCGGAGAAGTTCTACCTCGGCTTCGAGGCCGACAAGCCGCTGAAGTCCGGCTCGATCGGTTCGGTGTATCTGGCCAAGAAGCCGTTCTACGAGGACGGCCGCGAAGTGCTGCGGCCGGTGATCATCAAGGTCGGCCGCCACAACATCGACCGCGAGTTCGCGATCGGCAAGATGGTGCTGGGTCTGGCGATCATGTCGACCCAGTACTGGGCGCCGCATTCACGGCTGGCGCCGTTCCTGCGCGCGATGCAGGAGCAGGTCGACGAATTCGTTGCCGGCTTCATCGAAGAACTGGATTTCGAAGCCGAGGCCGCCAACCACCAGCGCTTCTACCAGCGCAGCCTGCGCGGGACCGATTTGTGGCGGGTGCCGGAGCTGTACGGCAGCTCGCGGCGGATCCTGGAAATGGAATACCTCGGCGATGCGCTGAGCCTCGGCCGGGCGCTGAACCGCCTGCCGCGCCGCGATCGCCGCGCGTTCCAGGGCAAGGTCATCGAACAGCTGACCTGCACCGTGCTCTACCACGCCTTCGTCTATCGCGAAGTGCATGGCGATCTCCATCCGGGCAACCTGATGGTCGGTGCCGATGGCCGCCTGAACCTGATCGACTGGGGCAATGTCGTCGATCTCAACGGCAAGTGGCGGCCGGTCTGGGACTACCTCGCCGGTGCGATCCTCGCCGACACCGCGCTGCTCACCGACGCGCTGATCCAGATCTCGACGCACCCCGACGACAACCGCATGCGCTGGCACGAGATTCGCCAGTTGCTCGACGACACCTTGCGCAAGAAAGGTGTCACGCCGCTGACGCCGCGCAGCTTCATTCGCGAGTTGCGCGCCGGCGGCATCGACGGCCTGCATCGTCGCGGCCAGACCGTGCTGCAGCTGATGGCCAACACCCAGCAGGCGGGCCTGGTGCTGCGTCGCGATTTCCTCCATCTGTCGCGAGCGCTGATGGCCCTGGTCGGCAGTTACGGCACGCTGTACGAAGGCGATAGCCGACGCACGCTGTTCGGCGATCTCGCCAAGGTCGCCGCCCGCCTGCCGTTCACCCTCGGTCGCGACGTGCTGCGCCAGGGCTTGCGCGAGCTGCCGTGGCGCTTCAAGCGCAGCCCGGAGCGGTTGCCGAAAGTGCCGGTGCCGATGATGACGCCGCTGCGTCCGCGTATCGGCCCGCCGCCGGGTGTGCTGAGCGCAGACACCTAGCACCCCACGATTTCCCTTTGCTTCCGCAGGTTTGATTCCCCGATGAAAGGTTACCGACTGGCCCGGCGCGCGCTGTTCGCGCTCGATGCCGAACGCTCGCACGAATTCACCATGGCGATGCTGTCACGCCATCCCGCTTCCGGTGGCCTGCTGTCCGGCCGCATCGTCGACGATCCAACCCGCCTGATGGGCCTGGATTTCCGCAACCGGATCGGCCTCGCCGCCGGCCTCGACAAGAACGGCGAAGCGATCGAGGCCTTCGATCGCATGGGCTTCGGCTTCATCGAAGTCGGCACCGTGACGCCGCGTCCTCAGCCCGGCAATCCCAGGCCGCGGATGTTCCGGCTGCCCTCGGAACGGGCGCTGATCAATCGCCTCGGCTTCAACAATCAGGGCGTCGATGCGCTGGTCAAGCGCGCCGCCCGCATTCGCCGCCGCGCGGTGCTCGGCATCAACATCGGCAAGAACGCCGATACGCCGATGGAGCAGGCCGAACTCGACTACCTGGCCTGTTTGCACAAGGTCTATGCGGTGGCCGACTACATCACCGTCAACATCTCCTCGCCGAACACCAAGGGGCTGCGCGAACTGCAGCAGGCCAGTCGCTTCGATTCGCTGCTGTCGGCGCTCGGCGATGCCCGCGAACAGCTGACCGCCCGCTACGGCGTGCGCCGGCCGATCCTGGTCAAGATCGCGCCGGACATCGATGAGGAAGCGCTGATCGGCATCGCCGATGCCGCGCGCCGTCATGGCATCGACGGCCTGATCGCCACCAACACGACGATCGCCCGCGAAGCCGTCGCCGGCCTGCCGCATGCTCACGAGACCGGCGGCCTGTCCGGCGCGCCGCTGCTGAAGACCTCGAACGCGATCCTCACGCAGCTGCGCGAACGGGTCGGTCCGGACTTTCCCCTGATCGGCGTCGGTGGCGTGATGTCGGGTGCCGATGCCGCCGCCAAGCGCGCTGCCGGTGCCGATCTCGTGCAGATCTACACCGGCCTGATCTACCGCGGTCCGGCGCTGGTGCCGGAATGCGCCCGCGCGCTGCGTGCTTCGCCGGCTGCCTGAGCGGAAGCGCAGCGCCTCGTTTCGCTACACTCCGCCACCGTCAAAATCAGGACTGAGCCTTCCGCATGACTACGAAAATCCGCACTTGGCTGTCGCTGCTCGGCTGCGCCGCTGTTCTGGCCGCACCGCAGGCGATGGCGCTTTCCGCTGGCGATCAGCAGGGCGAAAAGGAGTTCTACCTGGGTGCCTTCGGTGCCTACGAGATCGGCGACGGCCAGCGCGAGTCGAAGAACGGTTACGGATTCCAGGGCACGGCGGGCTGGGCCTACAGCGACAACAGCTCGCTGGAGCTGTCCTTCCTCGGCGTGGGGCGCAAGCGCGATCTCGATGGCCGCAAGGACTATCTGAACTCGTTGATGCTCAACTACGTGCGCGACTTCGGCATGTATGAGTTCGCCACACCCTTGCTGCCGCGCTTCAAGCCCTATGTGCTGACTGGCGGTGGTGCCGTGCTCGAAGACGTACGCGGCGATAGCCATTTCCATCCGGCGCTGAATGTCGGTGCCGGCCTGCTGCTGCCGCTGCGCATCGGTTCCTGGGATTGGGGCTGGGGACTGCGTACCGAGATCAAGGGTCTGGTGCAGTACAACGCCAAGGACTCGGCGCCGGCGAACGAGAACTTCCTGGTCGATTTCCAGGCCCTGGTAGGCCTGCATATTCCGCTGTCGTTCGGCCATAACCGCAAGCCTGCGCCGCCGCCAGCCGACTGCGCCGTGGCGGTGGTCGATCCGGTCACCGGCCGTCAGGATTGCCTCGCCGATTCCGATCATGACGGCGTGCAGGACGCCACGGATCAGTGCCCGGATACCGTCGCCGGCACCGTCGTCAACGAAGTCGGCTGCGCGGTCGACAATGGCGATGCCGACCATGACGGCGTGCTCGACATCAGCGACCAGTGCCCGAACACCGCCGCCGGCCTCGCCGTCGACGGCCAGGGCTGCGCAGTCGAGCAGACCATCAGCCTGCAGTCGGTCACCTTCGAAACCGCCTCGGCAGTGCTGACCGGCCAGGCGACCAATGTGCTCGACGGCTTCGCTCGCGCCCTGTCAGGCCAGGGCAACATCAAGGCCGAGATCGCCGGTCATACCGACAACGTCGGTAGCCCCGCCTTCAACATGACCCTGTCCAAACAGCGCGCTGCCGCGGTGCGCGAATACCTGATAGCCAAGGGCGTGGCAGGCAATCTGCTGACGACGACCGGCTACGGTCAGGAACAGCCGATCGCCTCGAACGACGATGACGCCGGCCGCGCGCTGAACCGCCGGGTCGATTTCCGCATCGTGCTCGAGTGAGCTGGTGCCAGCCTGATCTGGAACAATGGCGCATGACTGACGACATTGCCTCGCCCTGCGTCGGCACCTGCAAGCTCGACACCCAGTCGGTCTGCATCGGCTGCGGTCGGTCGATCGCCGAGATCGCCGAGTGGTCGAAAGCCGGCAACCCGCGCCGGCTGGTGATGGTCGAGAACGCGCGGCTGCGGCTGGCCGCGATGACTCGCCTTCAGGTCAATCTGCGGGCGCTGTCGTGAGCCAGAACAAGCACGAGATCCGGCTCGATGACTTCCGCCATCGCCTGCCGCTGGACGTGCGCTGGGGCGATGTCGACGTGCTCGGCCACGTCAACAACGCCAAGTACTTCACCTACGACGAATCGAGCCGGATCGCTTACTTCGAACCGTTCGGGGCCGCCGATCCACGCATGTGGAAGGACTACGGCCTGATCCTGGCGTCGATCGGGGCCGACTTCATCCAGCAAGTGCATTACCCGGCGCAGCTCACCGTCGGCACGCGGGTGACGAAGATCGGCCGCAGCAGCATGAACACGCTGAGCGGCCTGTTCGTCGGTGATCAGGTGATGGCCGCGGTGCGCGGCGTGCTGGTCTGGTTCGACTACGTCAACCAGAAAGCGATGCCGGTGCCGGAGCACATCCGCGCCGCGATCCGTGCCCGCGAAGCGGTGGCGCCGGAAGAATAGGCGCTCTCAGCAGCGCTCTATTTGACGATCTCTTCGATCGCCGTGACCTTGCCGTCGACGAACACCACGCGCATTTTTTCGTCGGCATTGTTGCCGTAGGTGCTCAGGCCGATGCCGCCGCCGACATTGCCCGAGCCGCCGCCCAGGCCGAAGCCGAACGACGGGCCGGTGCGCGTGCTGTAGCTCCACACTTCCTCGCTGCCGGTCGCCGTGGTGCGATTGAAGCGGCGGCGCGGTTCACCGAGCGCGATCTGCGCCTGCTCCTGGGTGTAGCCGATGTCGATCTGGCCAGCCGCCAGCTTCTGCTGCACTTCGGGCGGATAGCTTTCGTAGACCGACTTCTTGTCGTCGATACGCGAGGCCGGCGAACTGCAGGCAGCGAGCAGCACGGCGGCGGACAGCAGCAGCAATCGGAACGAGCGTTTGGCGAGCATGAGCGTCGACATCCTGGAACGAATGAGGTGGGTGCTTCAGGTGCTGAGACCGCGTGGCAGGCAGCGCGGTTCGCGACGCCAGCCACATGGTCGCAGAGCGTCAATCACGGCGTCAGGCTGCGCGCCTGCTCGGCCGCATTGCCGGTGTAGCTGCCCGGCGTCAGCGCCAGCAGCCGTGCCTTGGCGTCGGCCGGCAGCTCCAAGCCTTCGACGAAGGCCCGGATCGCCGCGCCATTCAGGCGCTGGCCGCGAGTCAGTTTCTTCAACTGTTCGTAAGGCTCGGGCAGGCCGTAGCGGCGCATCACGGTCTGGATCGCCTCTCCAAGCACTTCCCAGTTGTCGTCGAGATCGGCGGCCAGCTTGGCTGGGTCGGCATCGAGCTTCGACAAACCCTTTTCCAGCGCCTGGAAGGCGATGATCGAATGGGCGACGCCGACGCCGAGATTGCGCAGCACGGTGGAATCGGTGAGGTCGCGCTGCAGGCGCGAGATCGGCAGCTTCTGGGTCAGATGATCGAGCACCGCGTTGGCGATGCCGAGATTGCCTTCGGCGTTCTCGAAATCGATCGGATTGACCTTGTGCGGCATGGTCGACGAACCGACTTCGCCCTCGACGGTGCGCTGCTTGAAGTAGCCGACCGAAATGTAGTTCCAGACGTCACGCGAGAAGTCGATCAGGATGGTGTTCGCACGCATCAGCGCATGGAAGTAGCGAGCCACGAAATCGTGGTTCTCGATCTGCGTGGTGTACGGGTTCTGGACCAGGCCCATGCCTTCGATCAGCGCTTCCGACAGCGCCGGCCAGTCGACTTCCGGATAGGCGATGGTGTGCGCGTTGTAGTTGCCGACCGCGCCATTGGCCTTGCCGAACAGCGCCACCGTGGCGAGCTGGTTGCGCTCGATGATCAGGCGATG
>NZ_JAHFRY010000063.1:14759-26147 GCF_023266035.1 Nevskia sp. | reverse complement strand
TATCGCACATGGGCTTCATCCTGGTCGGCATCTACTCAGGCACCGAGCAGGCGCTGCAGGGGGTGGTGATCCAGATGCTGGCGCACGGTATTTCCGCCGGCGCACTGTTCATCCTCTGCGGCGAAATCTACGAGCGCCTGCACACCCGCGACCTGCGCGAGATGGGCGGCCTGTGGTCACGGCTGCCGTTCCTGCCGCCGATCGCGATGTTCTTCTCGGCGGCGGCACTGGGCCTGCCCGGCATGGGCAATTTCGTCGGCGAATTCCTGATCCTGGTCGGCAGCTTCCCGGTCAACCCGGTGATCACCATCGTCTCGGCTTCGGGCCTGATCCTGGCGGCGGTGTACTCGCTGATGATGATGCAGCGCGCCTTCTTCGGGCCGCCGAAGAGCGAAGAGAAACTGCGCGATCTCAATGGCCGCGAACTGACCACCATGCTGAGCCTGATGGCGCTGATCCTGTTCATGGGTCTCTACCCGCAACCGATCCTCGACGTGACCAAGGCGACGATGGCCGGCGTCCAGGCGATCTACGCCACCGGCCTGCCGGTATCGGCCACCGCCATGATCGGGGTGCAGCCATGAACCGCCAACAACTGCTGGCCCTGCTGCCGATCCTGTTCTCCAGCGCCACCGTGGTCTGGGTGATGACGGCGATCGCGATCAAGCGCCATCACTGGTGGAACGCGACGTTCTCGGTCATCGGCCTCAATCTGGCGCTGATCGGCTGCGTGGTCGCCTACTTCGTGTCGCCGCAGATCGTCACGCCGCTGCTGATCGTCGACAGCTATTCCTGCCTGTACATGGCGATGGTGCTGGCCACCGGCCTGGCCACCGCGACCTTGTCGCACGCCTACATGGAAGGCTATGACGGCAACAAGGAAGAGGTTTACCTGCTGCTGAACCTGTCGGTGCTCGGCGGCCTGGTGCTGGTCTGCGCGCGGCACTTCGCTTCGTTCTTCATCGGTCTGGAACTGCTCAGCGTGCCGCTGTACGGCCTGATCGGCTATCTGGTCAAGGAGCGCCGTTCGCTCGAAGCGAGCATGAAGTATCTGGTGCTGTCGGCCGCCGCTTCGGCGTTCATCCTGTTCGGCATGGCGCTGATCTACTCGCAGACCGGTGCGCTGGCGTTCAGCGACATCGGCACCCGCGTCGCCGCGATCAGCGGCAGCGGCAGCGGCTACACGGTGATGGTGGTCGGTGGCGCGATGATCCTGGTCGGCATCGGCTTCAAGCTGTCGCTGGCGCCGTTCCATCTGTGGACGCCGGACGTCTACGAGGGCGCACCGGCGCCGGTCGCCGCCTATCTGGCCACCGCCTCGAAGGTCGCCGTGTTCGCGGTGCTGCTGCGCTTCTTCATCGAAGCCAAGGCCTACAACTACGAACTGCTGCTCGACGTGCTGACGGCGCTGGCGATCGTCTCGATCGTGCTCGGCAATCTGCTGGCGCTGCTGCAGGACAACCTCAAGCGCCTGCTTGCGTACTCGTCGATCGCCCACTTCGGCTATCTGCTGGTCGCGTTCATCGCCGCCGGCCAGTTCGCGACCGAAGCGGTCGGCGTCTATCTGCTGACCTACGTCGTCACCACCCTGGCGGCGTTCGGCGTGGTCACCCTGATGTCGAGCCCGTACAAGAACCACGACGCCGACACGCTCTGGGACTACCGCGGCCTGTTCTGGCGCCGGCCCTATCTGTCGACGATCCTGACCATCGCCCTGCTGTCGCTGGCCGGCATCCCGATGACGGCTGGCTTCATCGGCAAGTTCTATGCGATCACCGCCGGTGTCGAGAAGCGCCAATGGCTGCTGCTCGGTGCGGTGGTCTTCGGCAGCGCCGTTGGCCTCTACTACTACCTGCGCGCGATGGTGCAGCTGTATCTGCGCGCACCTTGGGTACGTCGCTACTCGGCACCGCTGGCCTGGGCCCAGGGCACCGGTGGCGCGATGGTCGTCGCGCTGGCCGTGCTGATGCTGGTGCTCGGCATCTATCCGCAGCCGTTCATTGCCGCGATTCAGGCGGCCGGCTTGCACTGATGGCTTGATTGCCGGCGACGGCCGTCAGCAAAAAAGCGGCGAACATCTCCTCGATGTTCGCCGCTTTTTTTGATGCCGCGCTCCAGATGCCGGAGCGCGGCCGACCTGCTCCAGCGCTCAGCGGAACTTCAGTGCTGCAAGGCCAGGCAGGCCCGGAGTCGCAGCAGCGGCCCCGTTGCCAACCAGCGCGACGGACACCGTGCCCGCGCCCTTGACGATGATCGCCGCAATCGGCTGCGTCAGCGCAGCGCCGGGTGCCGCCAGCGGCTTGGCAAACTTGTCGATCAGGATGTAGGTCGGCAGCAGGGCGTCGTAGGTCTTGTTGAACGACTTCTCGGCCGTCAGACCGAGCATTTCCAGCGGGGTACCGGAGGTTGCCAGCACGGCGAAACCGCTGAAGCCATTCCTGCCGGCGACGAAGCCTTCCGTGGTGTTGCCGGCAAAGAAGAACGGCGTGGAGCCGGCCAGGCCGCCCGGATACCGGGCACTGCCGGACAGCAAGGTGGCCACGGCACCCGGGAAATTGGGCGCCGCGAAAGTCTGTGCCGAATAGCTTGCCGCAACCGCGAACAACGTCAGCGTGAACATGGAACGTTTCATGGCTCTCTCCGTATCTGAAACCTGTTTTTAGTGGTTGCGGCCGCGGCCGTCAGTGATCCGGAACCAGGATGAACGAAATTTTCACGCCGATGCCAGCAACCGAGGTTACGCCAATCCCCGATGCCCCCACACTTTCTTCCGGGGCTCGGCCTTCAAAGCGTTAGTGAATCCCCTTCAGCCGTTTTTCCTAAGAGATAATCGTGCGTCTGTTCGGTAGCGCACCCCCGCTCGCTACCGTGATCGCATCAAACGGAAGCAGCATTCAACAAGGAGACACTAATAATGAAACGTTCCCTCTTGGCTTTGGCCCTGCTCGCAGCGGCTGGTTCAGCCTCGGCACAGGCCGTTGGCAACCTCAGCAATCTGCGCGTGCCGCAGGCACTCGATACCCTGCTGACTGGCAGCAACCGCTTCCAGGGCGGCCTGCTCGGCGGCTTGCCGGCCTTGGCTGCCGGCAACACCACCAACAGCTTTCTGGCTTTCCGCAACGGCGTCAGCGGCTTCGCCGTGACCCTGACCGAAAACTCCAGGCTGGAGAAGATCGGTACCGGCACCGAGACCTTGTTCGTCAAGGGTTATGACGCGCTGGAACCGCTGTATCAGAAGATCGACAATCTGACCGTTCCGCTGCTCGAACCGTTGAATCCGAAGATTCAACCGCTGGTGATCGAAGTCGTCGCCCTGGTCGATGGCACCTTCTTCGCCTTGACCGGCTTGCCGACCAGTTCGTACAACGTTGGCGTGCCGGCCACCCGCAGTGCCAGTTCGCTGCCAGGTCTCGACGGTCTGCGCTTCCGCTAAGGCTGCTGCAATGACTGTTGCCTGATGGCCGCCTCAGGCGAATCGCTCGCTGATTCGCCTGAGGCGCTATCCAGGCTCACAGAATCTGGCGCAGGAAAGTCTTCAGGCGCTCGTGTTTCGGCGCATCGAAGAACGCGCTCGGTGGATCCTCGCAAAGGATCTCGCCGGCATCCATGAAGATCACCCGATCAGCCACCGCGCGGGCAAAGCCCATCTCGTGGGTGACCACGCACATGGTCATGCCTTCGGTCGCCAGCTGCTTCATCACTTCCAGCACTTCGCCGACCATTTCCGGATCAAGCGCGCTGGTCGGTTCATCGAACAGCATCACCGCCGGCTGCATCGCCAGCGCGCGGGCGATCGCCACCCGCTGCTGCTGGCCACCGGACAGCTGGGACGGATAGCAATCGCATTTGTCGGACAGGCCAACCTTCACCAGCAGCGCCCTCGCCCGTTCCTCGGCCGCCGCTGCCGACAGCTTGAGCACCTTGACCGGCGCCAGGCTGAGGTTTTCCAGCACGGTCAGATGCGGAAACAGATTGAACTGCTGGAACACCATGCCGACCCGCTGCCGCAAGCTGCGCAGATCGGCGCTGCGCTGATGCAGCACGTGGCCATCGACGACGATCTCGCCGCCGGTGATCGATTCCAGGCCGTTGAAGGTTCGAAGCAACGTCGACTTGCCCGAACCGCTGGGCCCGACGATCACCACCACCTCGCCGGCTTGCACCGACAGCGACGCGCGCTTCAGCCCGAGCACGCCATTCGGATAACGCTTCTCGATGCTGCGGGCTTCGATCAGCACGGTGTCGGTCGTCGCGTTCATCCGAGTCTCATCCGAGTTTCATCCTTGGGCCGCGAAACGCTTTTCGAGCCGGCGCACGGCGATCGATAGCACGCCGGTCAGCAGCAGGTACATCAGCGCCACGACGAACCAGACCTCGAACGGGCTGAAGGTCGAGCTGACCACTTCGCGGCCGGCCTTGGTCAGATCGGTCAGCGCCATCACCGAGACCAGTGAGGAATCCTTGATCAGATTGATCGACTGCCCGGCCAGCGGCGGCAGCACGCGCCGCGTTGCCTGCGGCAGGATCACGTGGCGCATGGTCTGGAAGCCGGACAGACCCAGGCTTTGCGCCGCTTCGACCTGGCCTTTCGGCACTGCTTCGATGCCGGCGCGAACGATCTCGGCCACGTAGGCGCCGGTGAATACCGACAGCGCCACCACGCCAGCCGCGAAGGCCGACAACTGCAACACGGTGCCGATGAAGAAATAGACGATGAAGATCTGCACCAGCAGCGGCGTGCCGCGAATCACTTCGACATAGAACGCGGCGAGATCGCGCGCTGCCGGATTCTTCGACACCCGGCCGAGGCCGACGACCAGTCCCAGCATCAGCGCGAAGACCAGCGAGAGTGCAGAGATCTTCAAGGTCAGCCACAGACCGATCAGCAGCGGCCCGGGGCCCAGCTGGTCCTTCTTGGCGAGCACATCACCCTCGAAGACCAGATCGCCATTGCTGACCAGCACGCGGCTGAAGTCGGTGAAGCTCGTGGTCTCGGAGCCGCGCAGCGCGGTCATCGACAGCTGCTTGCCGTCTTCGGACACTGCGACGAAACCATCGAACGGCGCTTTCTGGTCCTCGCCTTCGGTCGAAATCAGGTACTGCGGAATGCGCTCCCAGCGCCAGGTGTAGTCGATGCGTTTGCTGGCGATGTACAGCGACGCGCCGAACACGGCGAGCAGCGCAACAGCCAGTCCGTGCCACAACCAGCGGGAAGTCGAATTCGGCATTGCGGGAGGAAGGCACATCCCGTGCCGAAGCCGGGATCGGGGAAGAAAGGGTCGTCCGGACGATACCGGTTTTGGGCTGGGCTGTTAAGAAAACGCAGGACTAGTCCGGCAGGCTCAGCGTCACCCGCAAGCCACTGCCTTCGCGATTGCCGAGAGTGATCCGCCCGCCGTGCGCTTCGGCGATCTCGCGCGCCAGCGCCAGGCCCAGACCGGTGCCGCTGCGCTTGGTCGAATAGAACGGCAGCAAGGCATTGGCCAGCACCTGCTCGCTCATGCCCGGGCCGGCGTCGCGAACCTCGATGCGCCAATCTGCGCCGACCTTCTGCACCGACAGGCTGACCGCCTCGGCCGGGCTGCCGGACTCATGGGCGTTGCGCAGCAGATTGATCAGCACCTGCTCGAGCTGGGCGCGATCGAAGCGGCCCTGGCCATCCGGCACCGGACCATCGATCACGAACGGGCCGTGCTCCCGCAGGCTGTCGAGGAAGTCCTGCCAGCCCACCTTCTCCAGCCGCGGCGTCGGCAGCTTGGCGAAAGTGGCGTAGCCGTCGATGAAGCCGTGCAGATGCCTGGCGCGTTCGCCGATCGAGCCGAACACGCTGCCAACCCGCGCCAGATCGCCACGCCGCGCCAGCTCGGCGCCGGAATGGGCGAGCGAGGAGATCGGCGCCAGCGAATTGTTCAGCTCGTGGCTGATCACCCGGATCAGCTTCTTCCAGGTCGCCACTTCCTGGCGCGACAGCTCGCGGGTCATGCGCCGGAACAGCAGCAGGCGATGCGGCTGGCTGGTCAGCCGGAAGGCCCGGCCGGAGACGTGATACATCTCCTCGGCACCGTCGATCTCGACGCCGAACAGCGCGTCCTCGCCCTCGGCGACGGCGGTTCGCAGCGCTTCCGGGCAGCTTCCCAGGGTCGCCGTGAAGTCCTGGCCGTTCATCGCACGGCCCTCGTTGAACAGATGCCGCGCAGCGAGATTCGCGTAGGCGACCCGGTTGCCGGCATCGGTCAGCACCAGCGCCACCGGTGTGTTCTGCACCACGGTGTCGAGCAGCAACTCGCGCTGCACCAGGCCCTGGCGCTGCTCGCGCAAGGTGCTGCCGAGCTGGTTGTGGGCCGCGGTCAGATCGCCGAGCTCGTCGCGGCGGTCGGTGGCCAGCGAGATGCTGAAATCGCCGTCGCGATAGCTGTCGACCAGACCGGTCAGACCGCGCAGCAGCAGCGCCACCGGTTCGATCAGCCAGCGCGCCAGGCCGAGCACGAACGGCAGCGCGATCAACAGCGCTGCAGCGGCCGCGATCCAGGGATCATCGAGATCGCGACCGAGCACCACGCCAAAGCCAACGCCAGCCACCACGGCAAGCCCGAGCACCGCCGCGAGCTTGCCCTGCAGGGAATGGCGGCGCATGCGGTGCCGGAGATCAGACGCCAGCGTTCTTCAGCAGCAGCTGGACGATGCCCCACAGGCTCAGCACCAGGATCAGCGTCACCACGATCGCCACGGCGATGAACACGATCGGCTTGCCGGCCGAGAAATCGCGCACCCGGTTCTTCTCGCTCTGCACACCGAAGAACGAAGCGAGGACGCTGAAAATCGTATCGAGCAGACTCGGTGCTTTGGCAGCGGGCGGCTTGTTATCGGGCTCGGGCATCGCGATCAATAGTCCGCCAGCAGCTTGTTGGACAGCACGGCGTCCTCGGCGGACTTGGTCTTGATGTCCTCGGCGATGAACTTCTCCAGCTTGCCGCCGAGCAGCGGAATGCCGCAGCTGACGTTCCAGTTGAAGGCATTGGTCGCGTTCGGCGTGCCGGACACTTTCATGTCGGCACTGATCTTGATCGGCACGCCCTTGATCTCGATTTCCAGACGGCCGACGCCGCTGGCCAGATCCCAGGTGTCCTGCTGGATCACCGTGTTGTATTCGGCGAGGAACTTGCGCGCGAAGTCCGGCAGCGAGCTGGTGTCGGACTTCTGCTGCGAGCGATGCTTGATCCGGAACTTGTTGCCGGCGGTCTCGCATTCGAGGATCTCGAAATCCTTGACGCCGGCGAGCGTCGCGTACTTCTTGCCGAAGTACTCGCGGTCCGAATACATCTTCAGCACCGATGCGGCCGGCTTGTTCAGGCGATGGTTGTCTTCGAATTTCATGGGCGTCTCGACTCGTAAGGAATAGTGATGGGTCAGCAGCTGCGGCACTCAGACCGCTTCGTCAGCGATGCCCAGCGCCTTGAACAGCGGCGCCCGGGTTTTCAGCTCGGCATCGAGCGTCGCCAGCATGATGAACACGCCGGCCAGACGACGATGCAGGAAGGCGATCTCGCGCGGCGGCACCCGGAAGTAGCGCGACAGCGCATTGCGCGCCGCGATGTTGGCCACCCGCATCGGCAGCCGGCTCAGGCCCCAGCGATAGTCGCCATTCGCGGTCAGCAGTTCCGGCGGCGTGGTCGGATCGTCCGGCGCATTGAACGGCTCGGTGATCAGCTCGCACATCTCGGCGAAGGCGTTCTGCACCTCGTCGGGAAAGCTCGCCTGCATCATGCCGATGTCGACGGCACCCTTCAGCGTGCGCACGCGATCGTGCAGCGAAGCACCGGCCACGACATCGGCATAGGCATCGATGAAGCCGCGCTCGAACTCGCGGGTGGCGCCGAAATCGAGCAGCACGATGCGGTCATCGGCACCACTTTTGTCGTCGCCGAGTCGGAAGCGGTAGTTGCCGAAGTTCGGATCGCTCTGCACCAGCCCCCAGCCGAAGAATTCCTTCAGGAAGACATCGAAGAACGCGCCGCCGAGACGATTGCGTCGCAGCTGCGACAGCTTCTTGACCTGCTCGTCGCGTACCGAAACGCCGCTTTCATAGGTTGTGGTCAGCACCGAATCGGACGAGTAATCGCGCAGCACCTGCGGCACCACGAAGCGCGGATCGTCGGCCAGGCGGCGGCCGAATTCCTCGGTGAACGCGGCTTCGGCGCGGTAGTCGACCTCGCGCTTGAGCATCTCGCGCACTTCGGAGAAGGTCGGCTCCAGATCGATCTCCTTGGGCGCCAGACGGCTCATCGCCAGGATGCGCGACAAGGTGCGGATGTCGCTGTCGATCGAATCGGCAACGCCCGGATACTGGATCTTGACTACCAGTTCCAGGCCATCGGACTTGCGCCGCGCGCGATGCGCCTGGCCGAGGCTGGCGGCGGCGATCGGTTCTTCGTTGATGTCGAGTTCCGCCAGGCGCTTGCTGCCCAGGCGTTTCTCCAGCGCCGGGCCCACCACCTTCCAGTCCACCGGCGGCGTGTCGTCCTGCAGGCTCGCCAGCACGTTGGTGGCTTCCTCGGGCAGGAAGTACTGGCCGAACAGCGACATCATCTGGCCGGCCTTCATGACGCTGCCCTTGAGCTTGCCGAGCTCATCGGCAAGCACCTGCGCCTGCTTGCGATAGAACTCGCGATTGGCGTCGCTCTTCTCGATCTCGCCGCGGAAGATGTTCATCAGCGAATGGGCGACGATCTTCGAGCCGGCGCCGAAGCCGAGCTTGGTCAACGCGATATTGCGCGCGAACGGGCTGGTCTTCAGCGACGACAGGCTGGCTTTCGGCTTGGCGGGCGGATCGGCATCCATGGATCAAGCAGGCAGTTCAGTTTGGACAAGTGTTCATTCTAGCCTCCGGGCTCAATCGTCCCGGGCGATGGCGTCTCAGCGGCTGTACTTGTTCTTGACCGCGGCCGGCAGGAAGTCCTGATCGTCCATCTTGAGGCCGTACTGGATCGGCGGCGATTCCGAGAACAGGCGCTCGGCGAAGTAGCTGCCGGCCTTCAGGTCGTAAGTCAGGCTCGGCACCGCGAACGAAGCCTGCACGTCATACAGCGGCAGCAGATGGCCTTCCTGGAAGCGCCACAGACGGCCGGCGGGATCGTAGTTCTCGACCAGCACGACATTCCAGCTGTCCTCGTCGACATAGAACAGGCGGCGGCCGAAGCTGTGATTGTTGCCCGGCCGCAGGGTCGCCTCGACCACCCAGACCCGATGCAGTTCGTAGCGAGTGCCAGCCTGGTTGAAATGACCCTTGGTCAGCAGCTGCGCGTTCGTGTAGCGGCCGTCACTCAAGCGATAGGCGTTGTACGGAATCAGCAGCTCGCGCTTGCCGGTGAGCTTCCAGACATAGCGATCGAACAGGCCGTTGTACATGTCGACCATGTCGATGTACTGGATCGCGGCGGTCTCCGGAAACGGCTGGTCGTAACCGATCGGCGGCACCCGGAACATCTTGCCGACGTTGACCAGCAGCACCCAGATGCCACGCGCGGTCTTCAGCGAGTTGGCGGTCTCATGGAACAGCGCGACGAACTCCGGCGAGCCGCCCGGCTTGGCCACACTCAAGGTGCCGTAAGCCAGCATGTTGTCTCGCGTCACATCGCCCGGCTGGCTGATGTTGCCGTAGCGGAACAGCACCCGGAACATCACGTTGCCGAGATTGCGGATCGCGCCATCGGCCGCGACCACGGCCTGCTTGTAGCTGAGCTGCACGGCATCGCCGCGATAACGTACGCGGTGATTCCACAGCACTTCGACGCCGGTCTTCGGCTGCGGGAACGGAAAGCCGAGCTTCGCCCCTTCGAGAGAATCCGCCGCCGGAGCGCTGGCCCGGCCGTTGTTGGCCTTGGTCGCGTCATAGATCGCCTGCGGAAAAGCCACCGTGCGGCGCGTCTCGTAGACCGGCATCGTGTAGTCCGGATACTTCGTGAACAGCGCGCGATGGCCGTCCGACAACTGGCCGACGTACTGGACGAAGTTCGAGGCGGTGATCGTGTACCTGGGCTTGTCGTTCGGGAACGGATCGATGAGCTTGCCGCCCGGCTTGAACGAAGCCGGCCACTGCGAACGCGTCAGCCCGCCAGTCCACGGCGGAATGGTGCCGGCGGCATTGCTGCCCTGCTCGGCGCCGACCGGCGTCAAGCCGGCACTGCCCGATGCGGCGACTGGTGAAGCGGCATCCGGCGTTGCCGGCGCGCCGACAGGAGCTTCCGCATCAGCGACATTGACTGGCCCGCCGAGCAAGCCGGTCGCCAGTTCCGGCGTGCCGTCATCGCGGCGTGACCGGCGCGTGGCCAATGCGGTGATCGCCTGTTCGCGGGCGCGGCCGGAGTCCAGGTACTTGACCCATTGCTCGGCGAGCTTGCGGCTGGCCGGATACTGCGCGGCATCGCGGAAGGCTTTGGCGGCGGCATCGACCTCGGCCTGCTGGTACAGCGCGATGCCCAGGGTCATGTAGGCGGGGCCGGACTTGGCACCGGTCGCGATCGCCTGCTGGAGTGCTGCAATCGCCTTCGGATATTCCTCGCGATCGAGATGCAACTGGCCGAGCTGCAAATACAACTCGGACGACGGTGCAGCCTTCAGCGCATCGTTGAGCGCGGCGATCGACAAGGCCGACTCGCGCGATGCGATCCACAGCCCGGCCAGGGTGCGCAGATTGCTCGCCGAGCGCGGCAGCTGCTGGCCATCGAGCCAGCCCTTCATCAGCGAGCCGGCGGCATAGGGCGCGCCAATCTGCGCAGTCAGGCCGATCAGCTGCAGGCGCTGCTCCTCGTTGACGATGTAGCCGAGGCGGCTCGCCACTTCCATAGCCACCTGCGCCCGCGCGCTGTTGCCGGCCTTCAGATACAGCGCACTGAGCCGGAACCAGTCGTCCTTGGCGCTCGGCTGATCGCGCAGCACGGTTTCCAGCACCTTGGCGGCTTCTCCTTCATCGCCGGCGCCGACATAAGCCGCATACAACGCGCGCCGCCAGGAGATGTCGGCGTTCGGTCTGGCGGCCACGCCCTTGGCCAGCGCGCCGGCTGCGTCCTTGTAACGCTTCTGCTGCAGGTAGGCGGCGCCGAGTGCGACCAGCTGCTCCGGCGGCAGCGGCTTGCCGGCCTTGTACAGCGGCTCGATGTTCTTCAGCACGCTGGCCGGATCGCCGCTGCCGACTCGCAGGCGGCCGAGCGCGGCTTTCATCTCGTCGGCCGCCGGCCCGGCCAGCGCACCGGTGGCGATCGCTTCATCGAGATACTTCGCGGCCCGCTCGTACTCCTTGCGGCCGGCGGCCTGCCCGGCCAGCTCGCGCAGCAGCAGCGCTTTCGCGTAGGGATCGTTGGTCGACTTCAGCTGGGCGTCGAGATCCTGCGG
>NZ_JAHFRY010000063.1:0-14749 GCF_023266035.1 Nevskia sp. | reverse complement strand
CGCCTGGCGCTCGCGCCTGGCTGCGGTACTGGTCGGCCTCGGCCGCAGTGCCAGCGAGCAGCAGGCCGGCAAGCAAGGTCGCGCGTAGCCGCCTCATTCCCGATTCGCCCCGGTCACCGGAAACGGGTGGTCAGGCGCAGCACCAGCGGATTGACCGCGATCGAGATCAGCGCGCCGGCTACCAGCAGACCCTGCGCCTGCTTCGGCACCAGTTCCAGAGTCAGGCCAAGCCCGATCAGGATGAAGCTGAACTCGCCGATCTGGGCCAGTGCCGCCGATACGTTCAGTGCCGTGCCGTTCGGCCAGCCAAGCACGCGGACGATCGCGTAGGCGACCACCGACTTGCCGACGACGATCACCGCCACCACGGCCAGCAGCGACAAGGGCGCGGTCAACACGATCATCGGATCGAACAGCATGCCCACCGAGACGAAGAACAGCGCCGCGAACGCATCCTGGAACGGCCGCAGTTCATCCGCGGCGCGATGGCTGTGATCCGATTCGTTGACGACGATGCCGGCGAAGAAGGCGCCGAGCGCGAAGCTGACGCCGAACAGTTCGGCCGAGATGAACGCCACGCCGAGCGACAAGGTGATCGCAGCCAGGGTGAACAACTCGGCCGAACCGCTTTTCTCGACTCTCGCCAGCAGCCACGGAAACACCCGCTTGCCGACCACCAGCATCAGCACCACGAACAGCGCGATCATCGCCAGGGTCATGCCCAGCGAACGCAGCAGCGCGTTCAGATCCAGCGCTTCGCCCCTGAGCGGCCCGGCCAGCGCCGGCAGCAGCACCAGCGCCAGGACCATGACCAGATCCTCGACGATCAGCCAGCCGATCGCGATCTGGCCATCTTCCGACTGCAGCATGCCGCGCGCTTCCAGCGCCTTCAGCAGCACCACGGTACTGGCCACCGACAGCGCCAGCCCGAGGACGATGCCGCCGCCCAGGGTCCAGCCCCAGAACTCGGCAAGACCAACGCCCATCGCCGTGGCCAGCGCGATCTGCGCGATGGCACCGGGCACGGCGATGCGCCGCACCCGCATCAGATCGCGAATCGAGAAATGCATGCCGACGCCGAACATCAGCAGGATCACGCCGATCTCGGCGAGCTGCGGCGCGATCGTCGAATCGACGATCAGGCCGGGCGTGAACGGCCCCACCGAAACGCCGGCCACCAGATAGCCGATCAGCGGCGGCAGGCCCAGGCGAAACGCGATGAAGCCGCCGACGAAGGCGAAGCCGAGACCGATCGCCAGGGTTTCGATCAGCGCTTCGTCGTGGGCATCGCCCGCTGCGAAAGCGGCCAGCGGCAGCAGAAGTGCGGATGACAACAGTGGCAGGTAGAAACTCGATTTCATGGATTGTTGTAGTTGTAGACGCAGTCGGCGGGGTCCATGTCGACTCTTTGCTTCACTTCGGCCGCCGTCTCGCCACCTTTCGGATAGATCCAGTTGCTGACGCTTTCGATCGCCGCCGCCTCGAAGACACCCCGGGGGCTCGCATCGACAATGCGCACGTTCTCGACCTGGCCACGCGGCGTGACCACGAACACCACCTCGACCCAGCCGCGCAGCTTCTGCTTGCAGGCCCAGGGCGGCATCTGCGGCCGCGCGGTCGACAGCGGCACCAGCTCGCGGCTCTTGAAGCTGCCATTGCCCCGACCTCCACCACCACCACCGCCGCCGCCATTGCCGTTGCCGCCACCGCCGGCAAAGCCGCCGAAAGTGCCGGAATTGCCCAGGCCCATGCCGATCCCGAGGTTGACGTCGCCGACGCCGATGTTGGCGATCGCGACATTCGGCGCCACGATCGGAATCGATGGCCCGGCGATCACCGGCAGGTTGGGCCGCGCCAGCGACGGCGGCGCGTCGGGCGGCGGCGGTGGCGCCAGTTCCGGCAACTTGGCGGCCGCGTCGTCCGGCTCCGGCGGCTTCTGCTCCTCGGCTTTGACGATCTGCGAAACCGGCAGCGATTCTTCACCGGGCGGCCCGTCGAGATGAGGCGACAGGATCATCCAGCGCATCATCACCACCATCAGCAGCACCAGCAGCGCGGCCAGCGGGGCGAGCAGCAACCAGCGCAGTACGTCGCGACGCGCCGGAATCAAGCCATTGCTGTCGGCGACGGCCGCCATCTCAGGGCGTGCTGACCGGAGCGGCAGAGATCGCGACGTCGATGGCACCGGCCAATCGCGCCTGATCCATCGCTTCGACGACCAGCCCCGCCCGGGCATCGCGATCGGCCTGGATCACCACCGGCGATTTCGGCTTCTGCGCGCGCAGGCGTTCGATCGTCGCACGCAGCAGGCGGATATCGACCCGACCGCGATCGACGAAGATCTCGCCGCTCGCCGAGATGCCGACGAAGATCGCCGAGTTGTCGAGCTTGACTGCCGTCTGTGCGCTCGGCCGGTTGATCTTCAGGCCGGATTCGCTGACGAAGGCCGCGCTGATGATGAAAAAGATCAGCAGGTTCAGGAAGAAATCGAGCATCGGCGCAAGGTCGATGTGGGTATCTTCGCGGGCCTGGGAATGGCGGCGGACTTTCATGGGCCTGGCGTTTTCATTCGGTAACGAACCGATCAGGCAGGCGATCGGTTTCCCAGCGCACCCGCGCGGCAAGCCGCACCGAGAAGAACAGGCCGAGCAGGCTGACGATTAGCCCGGCCAGAGTGGCCACCATCGCGTGCGACACGCCGTAGGCCATGGCGCGGACATCGGCCTGCCCCGCCGCCGTCATCGCATCGAACACTTCGAGCATCCCGGCGACGGTGCCGAGCAGACCCAGCAACGGCGCCAGCGGCACCATGACCTTGATCAGCGGCAGAGTCGCGCTCATGCCGATCTTCAGCTCGGACAGCAGCTGTTCACGGATCCGCTGTGCCGTCCACGAACGACGCTCGCGGCGGCCGGCCCACTCGGCTTTCTTCTCGGCAAGCCGCGACGGATGGATGCGCTTCAGATACCAGTAGCGCTCGAGAATCAGCAGCCACATCGCCAGTGACGCGGCCAGGATCACTTGCACGACCCAGCCGCCGAGGCGCAGGAAATCCTCCCAGGAATCACGCGGCAGTTCGTAGACCAGATGCAGCATCTCGTTCATGGCGCAGCCCCTTCGGCCCCAAGGGCGCGCGCTTCGAGACGGCGCGCCAGCAGGCCAGCGGCCTGCTCGTCGAGCACCTGCACCAGCACCCGCGAACGGGCGCCGAGCATGCTGTTGATGAACAGGATCGGGATCGCGATCAACAGGCCCAGCACGGTAGCGATCATCGCCTGCGAGATGCCGCCAGCCATCACCTTGGGATCGCCGGCACCGACTTCGGTGATCACCTGAAACGTGATGATCATGCCGGTGACGGTGCCGACCAGACCCAGCAACGGGCCCGCCGCAACGACCATGCTCAGGAAGCTCTGGAAGCGCTCGATGCGCGGCAGTTCGCGCAGCACCGCTTCGGAGACGCGGGTTTCCAGCACTTCCGGATCGTGGGCGCGGTCATCGTCCTTCAGGCAAGCGAGCACGCGGCCCAGCGGATTGTCCAGCTGCGGCGCTTCGATGTTGCCGAGCTGGCGGCTCATGCGGCCGCCAACGATCGCCAGATACCAGAGCTGATACAGCGCCAGGCCGACGCCGACCAGACCGAGCAGGATGATCACGTAACCCACCGCGCCGCCCTGATGGATGCGCTCGATCACGTCAGGCCGGAGGGCCGCGAGCCGCAGCAGATTGCCGCGTGTCGGATCGATCGACACCGGCAGCCATCCGTCTTCGGCCTTGGCTTCCTCCAGAGCATGCGCCGGTCCGCTGGCCTGCTCGGAGCGCTGCGGCGTTACCAGACTGCCGCCGGGCTGGGCAACCAGATACTTGCCGTCGTGAATCGCGCTGAAGGCGCCGATGCGGGTCACCGTCTGCTTGGTCGTCAGGCCATCGATCGCCGTGACTTCCGCCGGGAAGCGCACGACCTTGCCGTTCTCGCTGATCTCCTGCATCAGCAGGAACCAGAAATCCTCCAGTTGCTGATTGCTCGGCAAGCGGTTGGGATCGGCCAGCTGATCGAGCGCTTTCAGCCGTTCCGGAAACTGCGCGGTGACATAGGAATCCGCCGCCGCCGCGCGGAACTGCGCCGCCGCTTCCCGCACCGCTGCATAGACCTGGCCGAGATCGCCGCTGCTGGCCGTCAGCTGCGCCTTGTAATCGCTGATCGCTTTCTGCGCGCCCTCATAGCGGCTGCGCACCGCCGCGGCCTTGCCTTCGGCGACACGCAGTTCGGCCTCGGCCTGAGCAAGCTGCGCCTGCTGATCGGCCTTGTTGCGCAGGAAGCGCGCCTCACGCTCCTGATTGATCTTGGCGTTCTGTGTGCTCGATTCGCGGATCGACTTCAGCAGATCGTCGATCGCGGCGGGTTGCTGGGCGTGAGCGGCACCGAAGCTGCCGAACAGCAGCGCAAGGATCAGGGCGCGCATGCTCATGGCTGCGCTCCAGTCACAGCCGCCCGTGGTGCCGGCACCGGCAGCTTCACGACCAGCGGCGCCGCAGTTTCACGCGCAATGCGCAGCGCTTCGCGAATCTCGCCGCGATGCTGTTCCGGCAAGCCGATCCACTGCTTCTTCGCCGGATCCCAGTGCATCGCTTCGCGGCCATCGAGTGTCAGGCCGTACAGCGCAGTGCGGCCAACGCGCAGCACGTCGATCAGCTTCTTGTCGCTGCCTTCGCTCAGTTCCATGCGCTCGGCGCCGAACACGCGGCCGTAGTCGCCTTCGATGCGATAGGCCTCGACGACGCGACGGTATTTCTCGGCCTGGGTCACCGCCGGATCGGTCATCAACTGCTTGAGGGAGGCGATGCGATCGCGGCGCTCGGCCTGCAGGAACGGCAGATCGAGCGCGATGAACTTGTCGAGGCTGTCGATCATCTTCAGCAGCAGCGGCGTCAGATCGCGAGTGTTGGTGGCGAGATCGCGAGCCTGCGCGGCCAGGGCCGCGCGCTCGGCTTCCTGGGTCGCCAGCAGCGGTTCGATCTGCTCGGCGTAGACCTTCAGCTGCTGCGCCTGCCAGATCGCCGCGCGATAGCGTTCGAGCATGCTGCGGGTCTGGTCATCGAGCGCATCGATGCGCGTCTGCGCCGCTTTCGCCGCCTGGTTTGCCTGCACGGTGGCATCAACGGCCGGCGAGCCGCCCTGGGCCCAGATCGGACCACTGATCGGCCCGCTGACGAGGCTCAAGAAGAATGCGGCGAATCGAAGTCTGGACATCGTCATCCCGTCAGTAGCCGCTGACCAGTTTGGTCGTGTAGCGATTTAGGAAAGCCGGCAACAACTTGTTGGCCAGCGCCAGGGCCTGGGTCTGCAGGCCGGGGTACCAATGGGTGTGCGCCAGACTTCTGGACTGCGACACCTGCCAGACCTTGGCGGCAATGTCCTCGGCCTTCAGGTTCACGCCCATCCGGGTGATCGACTTCGGCGGCGCAGCCACGTCGTGGACCATCGGCGTCGCGACGAACAGCGGCAGCAGGTCCATCACGCGGATTCCGTACTGCGCCCATTCGATGCTCAAGGCTTCGGTCAGACCCTTCACCGCGAACTTGGTTGCACCGTAGCTCGCGAAGCCCGGCGCGCCGTGAATCGCCGAGGCCGACGCCATATTGATCAGGCAGGCACCCGGCGTCTGCCGCAGATACGGCAAGGCCGCATGCGCACCGTTGATGACGCCCTTCAGATTGACGTCGACGATCAGGTGATGACGAGTGATCGGAATGTCGGCGAAGTCCCCGGTGCTCAGGATGCCGGCGCAGCTGAACATCACATCGAGCCGGCCGCTGCGCCTGAAGAAGCGTTCCAGTGCGGCGGTAACGGCGGCAGCATCGACGACGTCCAGCGCTTCAGCAATGGCGTGGTCAGCGCCAAGCTGATCGCGCAGCGCCTCGACAGCAGCGCCGGCCACGTCGTAAAGGCCCACGAACCAGCCCTTGGCCGCATACAACTCGGCTGTGGCGCGACCAATGCCGGCCGCGGCACCGGTAATGAAGATTGCTGGTCGACTCATCGCACCGGCCTGTATTTGATGGTTCTTATTGGGCCTTGCAGCCTCGGCCCGGTAATCTAACCCGCCGCCGCTTCATTGTCTGGAGAAGATCATGGCTGACACTCACCCGCCCGCCTTCCTGGCGCTGGTCGACGACGCAAAGACCCGCATCCAGGAAATTCACGCCCGCGATCTCGCCGCCACGCTGGCCGCCAACCCGGCCGCCAAGCTCATCGATGTCCGCGAAGAAAGCGAATACGCCGCCGGCCACGTCAGCAACGCCGAATGGCTCGGCAAAGGCGTGATCGAACGCGACATCGAAGCCCGCCACCCGGACAAGGCCGAGCCGCTCTATCTGTACTGCGGCGGCGGCTTCCGCTCGGCACTCGCCGCCGACAACCTGCAAAAGATGGGCTACACCCAGGTCTGGTCGATCGACGGCGGCTGGCGAAGCCTGAAAGACCTGATGCCGACGACAAGCTGAAGCGCCCCGCGGCTAAAAATGCCGAAAAATCATTGTCGCGGCCCCTCGAACCCCCTACAATCCGCGCCTCGCGTGGCTAGGTAGCTCAGATGGTTAGAGCGCGGCACTCATAATGCTGAGGTCGGCGGTTCGATCCCGCCTCTAGCCACCATTCGATCATCAAGCATTGCCCAGAAAACCGAAGCCCTTGGAAACAAGGGCTTTTTTGTGCCCGCTGTCCCATGACAGTGCGGTTCATTGCACTCGAATCCGGCATCAACTGGGCAAGTTTCCGGGTAACACAGGACCCGTTGCGGGTAACTCGGTGTTTCGGCCTCTCGAAAGCCGCTTTGTGACACATGCGTGTCATTAGCCGCTGCTAGCTTCGGGCGAGAAACTACTGGGGGACGAGATGAGCACAACGACGATCGGGCCGGTTGGCAGCGGCGCACCGCGCATGGATCAAGGGCTCGGGGTGGCGGGGACGATCGGCTTTGCCGCGTCGGTCATCGTGGCCATTCTTTATGTGGCGTACAGCGTCTATGTCGATGCCAGCGCAGCGGGCATTCAGGCGACGACTTATCTGCCGTTCATGCTGCTGTTCATCGCCCTGCTGATTGCGCTCGGTTTCGAGTTCGTCAACGGTTTTCATGACACGGCGAACGCGGTGGCGACCGTCATCTACACCAACTCGATGCCGGCCAATGTCGCGGTGGTCTGGTCGGGCTTCTTCAATTTTCTCGGCGTGCTGCTGTCCAGCGGCGCGGTGGCTTTCGGCATCATTTCGCTGCTGCCGGTCGAGCTGATCCTGCAGGTCGGATCCAGTGCCGGTTTCGCGATGGTCTTCGCGCTGCTGTTCGCGGCGATCGCCTGGAACCTCGCCACCTGGGCGCTCGGCATTCCGTCTTCCAGCTCGCGCACCTTGATCGGTTCGATCATCGGTGTCGGCATTGCCAACGCGCTGATGCACGGCCGCAGTGGCACGGCGGGTGTCGACTGGAGCAAGGCGACCGACATCGGCAAGGCCCTGCTGCTGTCGCCGCTGCTCGGCTTCACTGCCGCGGCGCTGCTGTTCCTGGCCCTGAAGGTGCTGGTCCGCAACAAGGCGCTGTACGAAGCGCCGAAGCCGGGCGTTGCGCCGCCACTGTGGATACGCAGTCTGCTGATCTTCACCTGCACCGGCGTCAGCTTTGCCCACGGCTCCAACGACGGCCAGAAAGGCATGGGCCTGATCATGCTTATCCTGATCGGCACCGTGCCGACTGCCTATGCGCTGAACCGTGCGGTGCCGGCGCAATATGTCGCCGAGTTCCACGGCCATACGCTGGCGATGAATCAGACCATGAACTCGCATGGCAGCGCCGCCGCGTTCGAAGGCGATCCGCGTACGGCGCTGACCCGCTACATCGCCGACAAGACCCTCGATCCGCAGACGGTGCCGGCATTGACGGCGCTGGCCGCCGACATCGACAGCCAAGTTGGCGAATACGGTTCGCTGGCGCGGGTGCCGGCCGACAAGACCCGCAACATGCGCAACGACATGTACATCGCTGCCGAAGCGGTGAAGCGCCTCGGCAAGGAGCCAAGCCTCAACTTCGCGGACGACGAAACGAAGACCCTCGACCGCTACAAATCCTCGCTGGACAAGGCGACGCGCTTCATCCCCACCTGGGTGAAGGTGGCGGTGGCCTTCGCGCTCGGCCTGGGCACGATGATCGGCTGGAAGCGCATCGTGGTGACCGTCGGCGAGAAGATCGGCAAATCGCATCTCACCTACGCACAGGGTGCCTCGGCGGAACTGGTGGCGATGGCCACCATCGGCGCCGCAGATGCCTTCGGCATGCCGGTATCGACGACGCATGTGCTGTCCTCCGGCGTCGCCGGCACGATGACGGCAAACCAGTCCGGCCTGCAGATGTCGACGGTGCGCAATCTGCTGATGGCCTGGGTGCTGACCCTGCCGGTGTCGATCACGCTGGCCGGCTCGCTGTACTGGGTGTTCTCGAAGATCTTCTGATCTCGGAGCAGTTCTCGAACTGGCCCACCCTCGCGGTGGGCTTTTCGTTTGGGCTTCACGGCAGGCTGACAATTGCCGACAAGCCGCGTGGTACGGTCAATCCCTTCCCCGCCAACCCTCTTCGATCATGACGCCGACCCTGATCCAGTCGCTGGCCGCTGCAATCTTCGTCATCGCCCTGATCCACACCTTCTCGACCAAGTTCTTCGAAGGTCTGGCGCATCGCTATCCGCGGCATGAGGGCATCTTTCATCTGCTCGGCGAGGTCGAGGTGGTATTCGGCTTCTGGGCGATGGTGCTGGTGATCCTGCTGTTCGTGCTCGAAGGTAGCGACGCGGCAGTCGCCTATGTCGATTCGCGCAACTTCACCGAGCCGCTGTTCGTGTTCGCGGTGATGATCGTTTCCGGCAGCCGGCCGATCCTCGATCTGGCCGGCATGCTGGTCAAGGGCTTGTCCAGGCTGCTGCCGCTGCCGACCAGCATCGCCACCTATTTCACGATCATGGCGCTGGTGCCGCTGCTCGGTTCATTCGTCACCGAGCCGGCGGCGATGACGCTGGGCGCGCTGATGCTGTGCGACCGCTTCCTGAACGCTGAAGGCCTGTCGAGCCGGTTCAAGTACGCGACGGTCGGCGTGCTGTTCGTCAACATCTCGATCGGCGGAGTCTTGACGCCGTTCGCTGCGCCGCCGGTGCTGATGGTCGCCAGCAAGTGGAACTGGGACATCGCTTTCATGATGAGCAACTTCGGCTGGAAGGCCGCGATCGCGGTGGTCATCAATGCCATCGCAGTGACCTTGCTGTTTCGCAAGCAGTTGGCGGGGATCGTCAGTAGCGGCGAGGGCAAGAACGCCGCCGTGCCGCTGCCGATCATGCTGGTCAACACGCTGATCCTGCTCGGCGTGGTGATGTTCGCGCATCACCCGGCGCTGTTCCTCGGCCTGCTGCTGTTCTTCATCGGCTTCGCCACGGCTTATCAACGCCATGAGGGCCGGCTGATCGTTCCCGAAGCGCTGCTGGTGGCGTTCTTCCTCGCCGGCCTGGTGGTGCTCGGCGGCATGCAGCAGTGGTGGCTGCAGCCAGTGCTGCTGTCGATGAGCCCGGACGCGGTCTACTTCGGCGCCACTGCGCTGACGGCCCTGACCGACAACGCTGCACTGACCTACCTCGGCTCGCTGGTCGAAGGCCTGAGCGACGAGTTCAAGTACATGCTGGTGGCCGGCGCGGTGACCGGCGGCGGGCTGACGGTGATCGCCAATGCGCCGAATCCAGCCGGTTTCTCGATCCTGAAAGTCCGCTTCGAGGACGAAACGATCGGCGCGCTCGGCCTGTTGCTGGCGGCGCTGCCGCCGACCTTGGTGGCGATCGTCGCGATGCGGTTTCTGTAGCGGTTCCGCTCACTTCACCCGGAAGCTCACCGTCGGCGTCTGCCAGCGGCCATCGGCGGCCTTGGCACTCGCCGTGTGCTCGCCGCGCGACAGCGGCCATTGCCAGCGGCCACCTGGCGTTCTCGCTGCTTCGGCGGCGTCGACGATCCAGATCACCGCGTTTGCCTCGGGCTTGTCCGGCACGCCGGCCAGCTCGAATTCGAGGGCTTGAAGTTCCGGCGGCACTCTGGGATCGATCGCCATGCGCAGGCCTTCGAAGGGTTGCAGCAGGCGCGGCGGGCCGGCTTCGCTGGCGCTGATCGAGGCGACCACCGCATCCGGTGATTCCGGTGCGGTGCCCGGCGCGAACCATTCCAGGCGCTCGCCGCCATCCGGGCCACGCACCGTGTGCGACTCAAGATTCGGGCTGCGCGTCAGCGGCCGGGATTGCTGATTGCGGTTCAGCAGCCCGAACATCGAGCGCACCAGCAGCGCCGGGCCGATCGAACCGGTGACGCCATCCATCGCCTGCCCGGCCAGCGCGCCCATCCAGGCGCCGACCACATGGTGGCCGTCATAGGCCACGCACCAGGCGTCGCGGTAGTCGCTCGAGGTGCCGGTCTTGACCGCGGTCTGCACCGGGAAGCGCAGCAGGCCGCCATCGCCGAACTCGAGCAGGCGGGCGCGCGGGTCGGACAGGATGTCGGTGATGATCGAGGCGCTGTCGCGGCTCAGCGCCGCGACTGAAGCCTGCGCTTCGAGGCCGTCCTCGAACAAGGTCAGCGGTCGCGCCCTGCCCTGATTGGCCAGAGCCGCGTAAGCGCCGACCAGCTCCGCCAAGCTCACTTCGCCGTTGCCGAGCGCAATGCCATCGCCATAGACATCTGGATGCTGGCCGAGGCCGCGCATGCCGAGCGTGCGCAGCAATGCCAGCAGCCGCTCGCCGCCGACGAACTGCAGCGTACGCACCGCCGGCACGTTCAAAGAATTGCCGAGCGCTTCGCGGACGGTGACCGTGCCGTAGCTGATCCGCGAGTAATTGCGATAAGGATGCAGGCCATCGCCGACATGCGCCGCGAGGCCGTCATCGGCAATCGGCGTTGCCGCCGTCCAGCCCGATTCCAGCGCCAGCGCATAGACGAAGGGCTTGAGTGCGGAGCCCGGCTGACGCGGCGTCTGCACGGTGTCGATGCCGGTTTCGGAATCCTCGGCATCGAGATTGCCGACGTTCCAGGCGCGCACCTTGTTGCCATCGAGATCGACGACCAGCAAGCCGCCCTGGCGCACGCCGACCTTGGCCAGATCGCGCAGCCGCTGATCGAGCAATTGCTGACCCTGAACTTGCCAAGCGCGATCGAGGCTGGATCGCAGCGGGCCATCGCCGGTCGGTGGCTGGCGGCGACGCAGCTCGGCGATGAAGTGTGCGGCCGGCACGCTGTCGTCTTCTGCACTGAGCGCCGCCGGCGGGATCGCCAGCTGTGCGGCCTGCTCGGCATCGATCAGGCCGTCATCGAGCATCCGCGCCGCAACGCGGCTCATCGGCCCCTTGAGACGCGCGGCATCGCGCAGCGGATCGAGCCGGCTCGGCGCTCGCGGCATCACCGCCAGCGCCAGCATCTCGGCATTGCTGAGGGTCGCCGGTTCGCGGCCGAAGTAGTGGCGCGCCGCCTGACGGATGCCGCGCCGCTGCGCACCGTAGGGAATCTGATCGAGATAGAACTCGAGGATGTCGCTCTTGCTGAAGCGCGCTTCCAGCCGCATCGCTTCGAAGCGTTCGACCCAGCGCGACCACAGCGTGCGCGGCCGCGGATGCAGCAGGCGCACCACCTGTTCGCTGATCGTGCTGGCGCCGCGCACCGCGTGACCGGCGGCGATGCCCTGGCGGATCGCCGAAGCGCGGGCGCGCCAGTCGATGCCGCCGTGCTGCCAGAAACGCCGATCCTCGGCAGCGACCATCGCCGTGCGCAGGAACGCGGGCACCTGTTCCAGCGGCAAACGATCGGCGGTGTTCCAGCGCTGCTGGTAGTGCGCGCTCAGCGGCTCGCCACTGCGGTCGAGCACCGGACGCACGTCGGCGGCGGCAAGCTCCGGCTGCAGATGCTCGGGCAGCGCGCGCTGCGAGACGACCGTCGCCACGATCAGCAACAGCAGCGCGGCGGCGGACAGGCGTAGCAACAGTCGGCGGCTGGGTCGAAGCAAATGAACGGCTCCTTTGACGAACGCTGATCCTAGCTGTGCTCGGCGAGTTAAGGTGCAGCCTGATCGCCGCAGAAGACGGCGCCGGCCTGTTTGGAGGAGACGATGAGCGAAGGCGACGAGACTTCCGCGAGCGGCCCGCTCGACCGTCGCCTGTTCCTGCGTCGCGGCCTGCGCTGGAGCGCGGCCATCGCTGCGGCGCCGTCGATCGCCATCGCTGCGGATATACCAAGCGATCCGACCCGCACGCCGGGCCAGCCGTTCAGCAACTACGGCCAGCCGTCGCCGCAGGAGAAAGCGACGATCCGCTGGATCAGCGCCAATCGCGCCGTCGCCGGCAATGGCGTGTCGTGGACGCCGCTGCACGATCTCGAAGGCATCATCACGCCGAGCGGTCTGCACTTCGAGCGCCATCACAACGGCGTGCCGCAGATCGATGCCGCGGCGCATCGGCTCAGCGTCCACGGACTGGTGCAGCGGCCATTGAGCTTCACGATCGAGGCGCTGAAGCGTTATCCGCAGCGCTCGCGCATCGGCTTCGTCGAATGCGGCGGCAACAGCAATTCGAGCTGGAACCTGGAGCCGCTGCAGACCCGCGCCGGCTACCTGCATGGCCTGGCCTCGAACAGCGAATGGACCGGCGTACCGCTGTCGATCGTTCTCGACGAAGCCGGCGTCGATCCCGCAGCACGCTGGCTGGTGCTCGAAGCCAGCGATGCGATCGGCATGAACATCTCGCTGCCGCTGGCCAAGGCGCGCAAGGATTGCCTGCTGGCGCTGTACCAGAACGGCGAGCGCCTGCGCCCCGAACAAGGCTATCCGCTGCGGCTGATCGTGCCGGGCTGGGAAGGCGTGCTGAACGTCAAATGGCTGAGCCGTATCGAGCTGAGCAGCGAGCCGGTGATGAGCCGCAACGAGACCAGCCGCTACACCGAGCTGCAGCCCGATGGCCGGGCACGCCAGTTCACCTTCGTGATGGACGTGAAGTCGCTGATCACTTCACCGTCGCCCGGGCATCTGCTGAGCGAAAAAGGCCTCTACGAAATTCGCGGGCTGGCCTGGAGCGGACGCGGCAAGGTCAAACGCGTCGACGTGTCCGCCGATGCCGGCAAGACCTGGAAGCCCGCTCAACTGCAAGGTCCGGTGCTGCCGATGAGCTTCACCCGCTTCCGCATTCCCTGGCGCTGGGATGGTGCGGCCGCGATCCTGCAAAGCCGCGCCGTCGACGAAACCGGCACTGTGCAACCGACACGCGCAGCACTGGTCGCCAAGCGTGGCCGGGCCGGCTACTTCCACTACAACGCGATCGTCTCCTGGCAGGTCGGCGAAGACGGGGAGCTGAGCCATGTCTATGCCTAGCGCGGCGACCGGGGCCGCCCTCGCCTGCCTGCTGGCGTTCGCAGCGCACGCGGAAACGCCACGCCTAGGCCAGCCGATCAGCGCCGCCGAACTCGCCCGCCTGCCGCGCAGCGTGTTCCCGGATGGTCGCGGCCTGCCGCCGGGGCGTGGCACGGTGGCCGATGGTGAGACCCTCTACGACCAGCGCTGCGCCTCATGCCACGGTCCGAAAGGCATCGACGGCAGCGGCGGCCACCTGATCAGCGACGGCGCGATCACCGGCCCCGATCAGGACCCGGCGATCAACAACTACTGGCCGTACGCGACGACGCTCTGGGACTTCACCCGCCGGGCGATGCCGATGAACGCGCCCGGCTCGCTGACCGCGGACGAAACCTATGCGGTCACCGCCTGGCTGCTGCACCTGTCCGGCTTGCTCGACGCCGACGGCGTGCTCGACGAGAAAACGCTGCCCGCGATCCGCATGCCGAACCGCGATGGCTTCGACTGGATCGACGCCCGGCGCCCCTGAAGCTTCAGGGCGTCGGCGCGTTGTCGAACACCAGCGTCCGGTTGCCGCCGAAGCTGCCGTTGCTGGCGCAGACATAGCGGAAGGCATCGCCGGAGAAGCGCAGTGATCCGGTGATCAGCGAACTGTTGCCGCTGGTGCAGCGGGAGGTGCCGATGCCGAAGCCATCGGGGCGGTAGAACCAGATGTCGATGTCGTCGTAGAAGGCATCGGCACCGCCGGCAAACAAGCCGTTCCACGCGGTTTCGGCATTGTTCGGGTACGCCGCGCCCGCCAGCGTGCGCACCGGCAGCAAGGTGTCGCCGCTGAACACCGGGAACTCGTACGGTGCACCGCTGGCGGCGTAGACCTGACTGCCGTCCGGCGATACCGCGACGTCGAGCCCGTTCGAACCCGGCGAGCGGCTGCCGCGATCGGTGACCACGAAGCGGGCGCCATCGAAGGTCGACCACGACACCTGCGCGTGGCTGATTCGCGACGGGCTTATGCCGGTATCGATGACATAGACCTCTCGGCTGTCGCCGGTCACCGAGATCGCGCCGTTGCCGTAGAAATCGCTGGTCGGAAAGATCGTCGCGCGGGATTCACCGCTGAGCAGATTGATGGCGACACCATTGCCGAGAATCAGCGTCGGAATCGCCGACGTCCGGGTGTAGGCCAGACGCACGTCGTACAGACTACCGAGATACGCGTACGGGTAAACCGCGCTCGAAGCCCCGGTGCGGGCATCGAGCGCCAGCACGCGCGCGGTGCTGGCGTCGACGATGTCCAACACCTCGACGTTGGAGCTGACCGCCATCGAGCCCGCTGCGGTGGTGCC
>NZ_JAHFRY010000062.1 GCF_023266035.1 Nevskia sp. | reverse complement strand
CTTTCAAGGATTCCTATCTGCCTTACGGCGAGAAGCAGGGCATCCATCGCTTCGAAGAGAAATTCACCGTCACCCGGCGCCTGCCGGAGAAGTGGCTGCCGGGCTGGGTCAACGTCAACACCCTGAGTTCGATTAGCTACCGGCGTACCGGCGGCTACATCCGCAGCTCCGGCGGCGACTTCGATTATCGTCAGGACGTGCTGCGTGGCGATCCGCAGTACGGCGATGGCCAGCATTACCCGAACACCAAGTTCGCCACTCAGCTCAACGATCCGTCGTGGCTGACCGGCGCACCTGCCGAGAACGAACGCCGCAGCGTCTACGACGAGTTCGGCGCCGGCTTCATGTTCGACTTCACCTTCCTGAAGAACACCAATCTGACCATCGGCGGACGCTGGGACGGTTCGACGGCACGTGACATCGAATACGCGCACAACAACCAGCAGAAGCCGTCGGCAGCCAACTCCTGCAACCTGCCTGGCAATTTACTGGCAGCGCCCACTTCCAGCGTCATCGCGAACTCGCAAACGCAGTTGCAGGTGCTGACTTCCGGCCGTTGTGACTACGGCCCGGCCTGGGACGACGGCAAGACCTGGAGCATCAGCCTGTCGCAGCAGCTGCCGTTCGGCATTCGTCCGTACTTCACGATCGCTGATGCTTCGGTGATTCTCGATGCTTCCAACAACATCGTGCAGAACTCCGTCGTCACGGCGCCGGGCGGCCACATCGGTCGCTCGAAGTTGAACGAAGCCGGCATCAAGGGCGACTGGTTCCGGGGCAAGCTGTTCGCCTCGGTGGCGATGTACCGGCAGCTGCGCAGCGACGTCTCCAATGCCAGCGATCCGACCGCCGGTGCCGATTCCTCGGCAACCAAGACCCGGGGCGTGGAAATGCAGATCGACGCCAATCCGACTCGCAAGCTCCACATCGGTTTCTACGCCGTTGGCCAGCATCAGAAGTACGTGTTCAACACCAACTCGCAGCTGCAGCTGACCGGTCGCCAGCTCGGCTTCCAGGACATCCTCGGACCGGATGGCAGCGTGCTTTATCCGGCTGAAGCCTTCCTGTATGGCGGTCGCGTGCAGCTGGTGCTTCCTGCCGCGCTTGGCGAGGTCTTCATCGATCGCGTCGGCGAACCACGCTATCAGGCCGGCGTGAACATCGATTACAAGCTGCCGGCCGGTTTCGGCGTGCATGTCGATGGTCAGCGCTTCTCCTCGTTCTATCTGGATCGCACCAAGACGGTGGAACTGCCGATGTCGTTCACGATGAACACCGGTTTCACCTACGACCGCAATCGCCTCCATCTGAAGCTCAGCGGCTTCAACGTGCTCGACAAGCGCTATTTCCGAGCCGGCAACGGCGATACCAACGTCAATCTCGTTTCGGTGATGCCGGGAACTGCCATCCAGTTCCAGGCCAAGCTGGACTACTGATGAAGACCGCTACTGCGACTCCACACCATCAACTGCTGCAGCTTTTCGGCTGCGGCGCCAGGACACGAACAAGGCAGGTGAAACCATGAGCATCAACATGAAGAAGCTGACGGGAACGACCGCTGCAGTATTGCTGTGCGCCCTCTATCTCGGCGATTTCGCCATCGCTGCCGAAGCGCCGGTCAAGGCCGCGATCGGTGAGCAGTCGAAAACCGAGGAATCGGGCAAGAACTCCCAGAAGCGCATCGACCAGATGGATGACGCCGTGGTCGGCATCGTCGCCAACTACCGGCAGGCGCTGACCGAAACCAGCAGCCTGAAGGACTACAACGACCAGCTCGGCATGCAGACCGCATCACAGGACGAAGAGATCGCGGCACTCAACGGACAGCTGGCGGAGATCGACAAGACGGCGCGTGAAGTGACGCCGCTGATGTCGAACATGCTCGCCACGCTCGACAGCTTCGTGAAGCTCGACACGCCCTTTCTGCCGGACGAGCGCGCCAAGCGCATCGCCGGCCTGAAGGAAATGATGGGTCGCGCCGACATCTCGGTTTCCGAGAAGTATCGCCGCATCGTCGAGGGCTACCAGATCGAAATGGAGTACGGCCGCACCCTGGAAGCCTACTCGGGCAAGGTCGACGACAAGACCGTCGACTTCATTCGCGCCGGCCGCGTCGCCTTGCTCTATCAGACGCTCGACGGCAAGGAGACCGGCTTCTGGGATGCCGACGCCAAGGGCTGGAAGGTCGACAACAGCTACGAACATGAAGCCAAGGCCGGTCTGAAGATCGCCAAGAAGCAGTCCGCTCCCGATTTCCTCGTTGTTCCTGTACATGCACCCATGGAGGCCAAGTAATGTTCCGCACGAATTTGATTGCGTCCGTCTTCGTCACGGCCTCGTTGAGCCTGGGTGCGCTGCTGGCAGCGAGCGCTCAGGCGGCACCCGCAACCCTTGATGAACTGCTCGAACAGACCAAGACCGTTCGCCAGCGCGAAGAGCAGCTGAACGCCGAGCGCGAAGCGAAGTTCAAGGCCGAAGTCGACAAGCAGTCGTCGCTGATGGCCGAAGCGCAGGCCGAGCTGAACAAGCAGCGCAAGCGCGGCACCGATCTGGCAGCGGCTTTCGATTCCAACGAGAAGAAGATCGGCGAACTGCAGGCGCAGCTGGAAGCCCGCAGCGGCAACCTCGGCGAACTGTTCGGCGTCGTTCGTCAGGTATCGAACGACTTCTCCTCCGTGGTTCGCATGTCGATGATCTCCGCGCAGTACCCGGAGCGCGAAGACTTCATGACCAAGCTGTCGGAGACCAAGGTCATCCCGTCGATCGCCACGCTCGAGCGCTTCTGGTTCGAACTGCAGCGGGAAATGACCGAGAGCGGCAAGGTCGTGCGCTTCAACACCAAGGTGGTGACGCCGGGCGGCGCGCCGGCCGATGCCACCGTGGTCCGCGTCGGCCCGTTCAACGCGATGACCAACGGCAAGTTCCTCGCCTATCTGCCCTCCGAGAAATCGCTGGCGATCATGGCGCGGCAGCCGGACGAGAAGTTCCAGGACGCGGCCAAGACCCTGCAGAACGCCACCTCGGGCTACGCCAAGACAGTGCTCGATCCGACCCGCGGCGTGCTGCTGACCATCTACTCGCTGCGGCCTGATCTGATGGAACGCATCGAGAAGGGCGAGTCGATCGGCTACGTCATCCTGCTGGTCGGTTTCATCGGCGCAGCGCTGGCGATCTTCCAGTTCGGCTATCTGATGCAGGTCCGCGCCAAGGTGCTCAAGCAGCTGAAGTCGGTGAACGTGCCGAAGCTCGACAACCCGCTGGGCCGCGTGCTGGCCTCGTTCACCGGTGGCAGCGCCAAGAAGCTCGAGGAAGATGCCGAGATCGTCGAGCTGCGCATTTCCGAGGCGGTGCTCAAGGAAGTGCCGAAGCTGGAACGCTTCCAGGCCTTCCTGCGACTGGCGATTGCCGCCGGTCCGCTGCTCGGCCTGATCGGCACCGTGGTCGGCATGATCATCACCTTCCAGAGCATCACCGAGTCCGGCTCCAGCGATCCGAAGCTGATGGCCGCCGGTATTTCGCAGGCCATGATCGCGACGGTGCTCGGCCTCGGCATCGCCATCCCGCTGCTGTTCGCCAACGCCTGGCTGACCTCGATTTCCAAGGCCATCCTGCAGGTGCTGGACGAGCAGAGCACCGGCCTGCTGGCCGGCATCCTCGAGAAGGAGGAGGCCCGCCGTGCTTGAACTGATCCTGGCACCGCTGTCCGCTTTCACCTCGATGATGAGTCTCGGCGGTCAAGTGGTCGCCGTGATCTTCACAGCCTGTGTGGTCATGTGGTCGATCGTGCTGGAACGTTCCTGGTACTTCTTCGGCGTGCTGCCGAAGCAGTCCAAGAGCCTGCTGGCTGCCTGGCACGCTCGCAGCGAGCATTCCAGCTGGCGGGCGCATCAGGTTCGCAAGGCGATGATCTCGCGGCTCAACGCCGGCATGTCGACCAATCTGCTGCTGCTCCGGGTGCTGGTGCCGCTATGCCCGCTGCTCGGTCTGCTCGGTACGGTCACCGGCATGCTCGCGGTCTTCGACGTGATGGCAGCCCAGGGTTCGGCTGATGCGCGCTCGATGGCCAACGGTGTGTCGGAAGCCATGATCTGCACGCTGACCGGCCTCGCGGTGAGCATCACCGGCCTCTATCCGAGCTTCTATTTTCGCCGCCGCGTCGCCCGGGAAACCGAGCGGCTGGCGGATCAGTTCACGTTCTGATTCGGAAGCCTTAAGCCATGCGCCAGCGCCAACGCAAAGAAATCGGAATGGATGACAGCACCGGCATCGATCTCGCGCCGATGCTCGATTTCGTGCTCAACCTGCTGATCTTTTTCATCATCACCGCCGTGTTCCTGAAGGAAGTCGGCATCAACGTCAGCCGGCCGAATTCCTCGGCAGCGGAGAAGAGCGAGTCGAGCAGCATCGTCATCCTGATCGCGGCCGACGGTGAAATCACCATCGACCACAAGGTGGTCGACCAGCGTTCGGTACGCGCCAAGATCGAAAGCCTGCACGCCCAGAAGCCGGATGACCCGGTGGTCGTCGCTGCCGATCCAGGTTCCGCCACCGGCATCCTGGTCGACGTCATCGATCAGGTCCGGCAGGGCGGGGTGATGGCGGTATCGATCGCGCCGACCAAGAGCTAGCCGCACAGCCAGCCCGCAACCAGCCATTCCACACATCAGTACACGCCACACCGGCTACGGAGTCTCAGCGCCATGATGTCCAGACGACACGTCGAAGAGTCCGAAGAAACCGGCATCGATCTCGCACCGATGCTCGACTTCGTGCTCAACCTGCTGATCTTTTTCATCATCACCACATCCTTCGTGAAGGAATCCGGCATTCAGGTGACGCGCCCGCAGGCGCTCACCGCCGAGCACAAGGACAGCGGCAACATCCTGATCGCGATCCGTCCGAATGGAGACATCTGGATGGACAAGCGGCGCATGGGCGTCAACGAGATCCGCAATGCCATCGAACGTCTCCACATCGAGCGGCCGGATGACACCGTGGTGATCATCGCCGACAAGGATTCCCAGACCGGCGTGCTGACCAAGGTCATGGATCAGGTGAAGCTCGGCGGTGTCGGTGATGTCTCCATTGCTGCTGCACCGCCGGCCTGACGGAGAACCATCATGCAGACCGCAACTCCCACCCCGATTCTTTCTTCCGAATTCGAGATCAACCTGCCGAAGGCCAGCTTCGGCACTCGCTGGCTGACCGCGCTGTGCATGTCGATCGTCACCTCGCTGCTGTTCTTCTGGCTGATGTACGCGGTGATCCACGTCAGCGGCCATGGCGTCGACAAGATCGAGAACCTGCCGACCATCGACTTCGTGCGCCTGAAGCGTGACAGCGCACCGGAGCAGAACGAACGGCGCAAGCCGCCACCGCCGCCGCCGGCCAAGCAGCCGGCACCGCCGTCGAAGATGAAGATCGATGTCGACACGGCCGCGCCAACGACCGGCATCGGCATTCCGACCAACCTCGGCCTGTCGGCCAACATGTCCGCCGGCGCAGGCACCGGCAGCGGTGGCGGCCTGGCCGGCTCGATGGACAGCGATCTGATTCCGCTGCAGCGCATCCCGCCGACCTATCCGGCCGAAGCTCGCCGCGCTGGCGTCAGTGGCTTCGTGACCATCGACGTCACCGTCAACCCGGACGGCAGCGTCCGCAAGGCCCGAGTCGTCGATGCCAAGCCCAGAGGCCTGTTCGAAGCAGCAGCGGTCACGGCCGTGCAGAAGTGGCGCTTCAAGCCGAAGACCGTCGAAGGCAAGGCTGTCGAGTTCCACGGCGTGCAGACCGTCAAGTTCGACCTCACCGCGGCGGAGTGAAGATCATGAACAGCAATAGTTACGCAGAGACTTCGAGCCGTCGCTCATGGATGCCGGCATGCAGTCGGCTTGCGATACTGGCCGCCTTCGGGCTGGCCAGCATCGGCACGGCGCTGGCCCAGGCACCGGCACCCGGCGCACAGCAGCGGCCGCCGCCACGGCAGACGCCGGCCCAGATCGCTGCCGCCAAGGAAGCGGAGATGATCGCCGCCGGTGTGCGGACCGAGTGTCTGCCGTCGAAACAGAAAGCCACGCCGAACCTCAGCGACGATGTCATCGACGACATGCGGGAAGCTTCCGTGATGCTCGGCGAGAAGAAGACCGACCTGGCGATCGAGAAGCTGAAGAAGCTCGTCAACAAGGGCGAGGACTACGACAAGGCGATGGTCAACTACAACCTCGGCATCGGTTACTCCGAGAAGAACGATCTCGCCAGTTCGGCCGCTGCCTTCGCCAAGGCCCTGTCCTACAACGCGCTGTCGATGCAGAACAGCGAGCAGATGCGTCTGAACCTCGGTCAGCTGTATGTCGCCAGCGGCCAGTTCGATCTCGGCATCGACGCGCTGAGGGACTACATGGCCAAGGCTTGCGGCGTCGTGTCGCCGGATGCCCATGTGTTCCTGGCCAGCGCGCTCGCCGAACGCAAGCGTTATCCGGAAGCGCTGGCCGAAGTCGATACGGCGCTGGGCAAGTCGAAGGTGCCGAAGGAGTCGTGGATCCAGTTCAAGCTCGGCCTGCTGTACGAGCAGAAGGATTACAAGGCTTCGGCGGAAACGCTGCTGCAGTTGATCGCGGTGAACACTGGCAAGGCCGACTACTGGAAACAGCTGGCGGGCGTGCTGCTGCAGATGGAGGACAGCACCCAGGCGGCAGCGGTGCTGGCGCTCGCCGAACGGCAGGGCATGCTCGCGTCGCCGGAAGACATCCGCAATCTGTACAACACCTACATGATCATCGGTGAGCCGCAGAAAGCGGCGCAGCTGATGGACGCCGCGATCTCCGACAAGAAGCTGCCGCTCGACGAGAAGAATCTGGAGTCGGTATCGAACGCCTGGATCAATGCCCGCGAGAACGACAAGGCCGAAGCGACCCTGAAGCAGCTGGCCTCGATGGCTGAACGCGGCGAGTACTACTTCCGGCTGGGTGCCATGTATGGCGACCAGGAACGCTGGAAGGATTCCCGCGAGATGCTCGAACGCGCGCTCGAGAAGGGCGGCCTGAAGAAGCCGGGCGAAGCCTGGTTCCGGATCGCCGTGGCCAGTTACGGCACCAACGACGTCAAGGGCGCGATCGCCGCGCTGCAGAAGTCGCTGGCCTTCGAGGACACCAAGGCGCAGGCCAGCGAATGGCTGCGCTCCCTGTCGACGCAGGCACCGCCGCCGGCATCGTCGGCGACCAGTTCGTCGGCACCTTCGGCACCTGCGAACACGGCCGGTTGAGGCCAGATGCGATGAACAAGCCCTAGGTCTCGCCTTCGCCAGTCACGCGCACCGTGACTGGCGAATGCCGGCCGCAATACCCGTTTCGATCACCAGGACGCGCCCTCCGGCGCGTCACAGGGCCCGGCTGTGTCCGAGGCCACCACTGACAGACCGTCGAATCCACAGGAGCCGCTGCGATGCCCTTGAAGACCCAGCCGAAACTCGCGCTGCTGGCGCTGGCGATCTGCAGCTCCCTGGCCGCGACACGGCCGGCGAGCGCTCTGGAACTGGAGTCGGCGACGATCGCCGATCTGCAGACGGCGATGGCCAGCGGCAAGCTCAGCGCCGAGAAGCTCACCGAGCTCTATCTCGCCCGCATCGAGGCCTACGACCAGAAAGGCCCGACCCTGAACACGGTCATCACCCTCAATCCCAAGGCGCTGGAACTGGCGCGCACGCTCGATGCCGAGCGCAAGGCCGGCAAGCTGCGCGGCCCGCTGCACGGCATCCCGATCGTGCTGAAGGACAACTTCGATACCGCCGATCTGCCCACCACCGGCGGCAGCCAGCTGCTCAAGGGTTCCTTGCCGCCGGACGATGCCTTCGTGGTCAAGAAGCTGCGCGATGCCGGCGCCATCGTGCTGGCCAAGGTCAATCTGTCGGAGTGGGCGGGCGGTGGCGGCAGCGTCAGCGGCGCTACCGATCCGGCCGTGCTCAAGGCCGGCGCAGTGCCCAACGGCAGCAGCTCGATGGGCGGCCAGACGCGCAATCCGCATGACCTCACGCGCGGTCCCTCCGGCTCCAGCGGCGGCACCGGTGCGGCGATCGCGGCGACCTTCGCCCAGTTCGGTCTCGGCACCGACACCGGCGGCTCGGTGCGCGGGCCATCGTCGGCGAACGGCATCGTCGGCCTCAAGCCGACGCTGGGCCTGATGAGCCGCGACGGCATCATTCCGCTGGCGCTGAGCTTCGACACCGGCGGCCCGATGGCGCGCAGCGTCTACGACGTGGCGCTGGCGCTCGGCGTCATGGCCGGCGTCGATCCGGCCGATGCCGCCACCGCGAAAAGCGCGGGCCATGCCGAGAAGGACTATCTGAAGTATCTGAAGCGCGGCGCGCTGCAGGGCGCGCGCATCGGCATCGCCCGTGACTTCATGGGCAAGGATGCCGGCACCGATGGCGTGATGGAGCGCGCCATCGCGATGCTCAAGCTGCAGGGCGCGACAGTCATCGACATCAAGTATCCGGACTATCTGCTGGCCGCCAAGCAGCCGCTGCTGATCCTGATGATGTCCTCCGAGTTCAAGTCTCAGATCGCCGATTACCTGAAGACCACCGGGCCTGCGTATCCGAAGACTTTCGATCAGCTGGTGGCGCTGTCCAACGATCCGAAGACCGGCTATCGCGCACCGGAAAAGGCTTACGCCCTGAAGTACACGGCCTCGGTGGCGCTGGCGCTCGATGATCCGCGCTATCTCGCCGCCAAGACCCAGGCCCTGCCGGCGATCAAGGCCGGCATCGATGCGCTGTTCGCGACCGACAAGCTCGACGCCATCGTCTATCCGACTTCGCCACGGCCAGCGACCCTGATCGTGCCGGACAAGCCGCCGATGCCGAGTGCCGGCACCGACAGCGCCACCAGCTTCGCCAACGAGACCGGCTACCCGGATCTGATCGTGCCGGCCGGCGTCACGCCGAATGGCCTGCCGGTGACCCTCTCGTTCTTCGGCCCGGCCTGGAGCGAGCCGAAGCTGCTCGGCTACGGCTACGACTTCGAACAGGCGACCAAGGCCCGCGTACTGCCGAAGACCACGCCGCCGCTGCCCGCAGACAGTCTGGCGATGTGGCGCTGAGCCCGGCCATGAACTTCATGATCCGCAACAGGCGTCAATCGATCCTCGCGGCTTGCGCGCTGATGTTTGCCGCCAGCCTGCCGGCCCAGGCTGCGCTGGACCTCGCAACCGCGAGCATCGCCGAACTGGAAGCCGCCATGGCTGCCGGAAGCTTGACCTCCGAAAAGCTGGTCACGCTCTACCTGGCGCGCATCGAAGCCTATGACGCCAAGGGTCCCGCGCTGAACAGCGTCATCACTCTGAACAAGCGCGCGCTCGAAGAGGCGAAGGCACTCGATCAGGAACGCAAGAGCAAAGGCCCGCGCTCGCCGCTGCACGGCATCGTGGTGCTCGCCAAGGATGTCTACGACACCAGGGACATGCCGACCTCCGGCGGCTTCAAGCCGATGGCGACTTCGCAGCCGTCACGCGATTCCTTCGTCATCGATCGTCTGCGCAAGGCTGGCGTAGTGATCCTCGCCAAGCTCAACCAGTCCGACTGGTACGGCGTTGCCGCACCCGGCGGCAGTTCGCTGAAAGGCCCGGTGGTCAGCCCGTACAACCCGAAGAAATCGACCGGTGGCTCGAGCAGCGGCACTGGCTCGGCCGTCGCTGCCTGGTTCGGCACGGTGGGCCTCGGCAGCGATACCACCGGCTCGATCGTCATCCCCAGCACGCTGGCCAATCTGGTCGGCATTTCGGCGAGCCATGGTCTGGTCAGCCGCAGCGGCATGATGTGGAGCAGCCCCTCGCAGGAAAACGGTGGGCCGATGTGCCGCAGCGTGGCCGACTGCGCCGCCGTGCTCGATGTCATCGCCGGCTATGACCCGGCCGATCTCGCCACCCAGGCCAGCCTCGGCAAGCTGCCCGAGCAGCCGTACACCAGCTTCGTGTCGAAGACCGGCCTCAAGGGCGCGCGTCTCGGCGTGCTGCGCGAAATGGTTCGCAGCGGGCCGATGCACAAGGAAGGCACGGCACTTTTCGAGAAAGCGATTGCCGATTTCAAGGCCGCCGGTGCCCTGATCGTCGATCCGGTCGACACCGGGCTAGGTCTCGCCGAAAGCCAGACCCTGGCCGATGCCCCGCGCTATGAAGTCGCATCCGCGATCAACGCCTATCTCGCCGGTCTGCCGACTACGGCACCAATCCGCAACGTTGCCGAGATGATCGACAAGGGCGGGGCGCTGGTGAAGCCGCGCATCGTTGAGTCCTACAAATATGGCGCTATCGACCGCAGTCCGGAGTTGAGCGCGGCGATGAAGCACCAGACGGTGATGCGCGACGCGCTGACCGGGCTGATCGACAAGTACCAGCTCGATGGCCTGATCCTGCCGTATCGCACCGCGCTTGCTGACGACTTCAAGCGCACGCCGAACCCGCCGGCCGTGCCCGGCGCGCGCAGCGAGAACCGCAACGCCATCGCCTCCTACACCGGCCTGCCGACGATCGTCGTGCCCGGCGGCTTCTTTGCCTCGGACGGCATGCCGTTCGCCGTGCAGTTCCTCGGCAAGCCGTTCACCGAGCCGACCTTGATCAAGCTCGCCAGCGGCTACGAAGCCGCCACCCATCACCGCAAATCGCCTGCGCTGACTCCGGCTCTGGCCGGCGAAACGCTCGCGCCCTGAACCCTCTGAATCCCCCGAATCCACTGTCGCTCTTCCAGGAAACGTTTCCATGACGCAGCTCCGCAAGTCCGTCATCGCTTTCGCGCTCGCGATCGGCACCTTGTCGTCGGCCGAAGCCGCCACGATCAATCTCGCCACCGCGACCATCGCCGACCTCCAGGCCGCCTACAAGACCGGCAAGCTCAGCGCTGAACAGGTGACCAAGGCTTATCTGGCGCGCATCGCCGCGTACGACAAGCAGGGCCCGGTGATCAACAGCGTGATCACCCTGAATCCGAAGGCGCTCGAAGTGGCCAAGGCACTCGATGCCGAACGCAAGGCCGGCAAGGTTCGCGGCCCGCTGCACGGCGTGCCGATCGTGCTCAAGGACAATTTCGATACTTTCGATCTGCCGACCACGGCCGGCTCGCAATTGCTCAAGGGCTCGATCCCGCCGGACGATGCCAACGTGGTCAAGAAGCTGCGCGAGGCCGGCGCGATCATCGTCGCCAAGGTCAATCTGTCCGAATGGGCCGGCAGCGGCGGCAGCGTCAGCGGTGCCACCGATCCTGAAGTGCTGAAACTCGGCGCAGTGCCGAACGGCAGCAGCTCGATGGGCGGCCAGACCCTCAACCCGCATGATCTGAAGCGCGGCCCGTCCGGCTCCAGCGGCGGCACCGGTGCAGCGATCGCGGCGGTGTTCGCGCAGTTCGGCCTCGGCAGCGATACCGGCGGCTCGGTGCGCGGCCCGTCGACGGCCAACGGCATCGTCGGCCTGAAGCCGACCCACGGTCTGATGAGCCGCGATGGCATCGTGCCGCTGGCGCTTTCCTTCGACACCGGCGGCCCGATGGCGCGCAGCGTCTACGACATCGCCGCCGCGCTGACCGTGATGACCGGTATCGACCCGGCCGATTCCGCCACCGCCAAGAGCGCCGGCCACATCGAGGCCGACTACACGCGGTTCCTGAAGGCGGGCTCGCTGAAAGGCGCGCGCATCGGCTTCGCCAAGGATTTCACCGGCAAGGACGATGGCGTCGATGCGGTGATGACCGCCGCGGTCGCCAAGCTCAAGGCGCTGGGCGCGACGGTGGTCGAGGTCCAGTACCCGGGCTATCTGATCGCTGCCAAGCAGCCGATCTACAACCAGCTGGTGTCGACCGAGTTCAAGGCCCAGGTCACCCAGTACCTGAAGACCACCAAGCCGGGCTTCCCGAAGAGCTTCGATGAAGTGGTCGCCAAGTCCAACGATCCGAAGACCAACTACCAGTCGCCGGGCAAGGCCTATGCGCTGAAGTACACGGCCTCGATCGCGCAGACGCTCGACGATCCCGCCTATCTGGCGGTGAAGAACGAGCAGCTCGCCGCAGTGAGATCGGGCATCGACGCGATCTTCGTCAAGTACAAGGTTGACGCGATCGTCTATCCGACCTCGCCGAAGCCGGCGACCCTGATCGTGCCGGACAAACCGCCGATGCCGAGCGCCGGCACCGACAGCGCCGCCAGCTTCGCCAACGAGACCGGCTACCCGGATCTGATCGTGCCGGCCGGCATGACGCCAGGCGGGCTGCCGGTGGCGATCTCCTTCTTCGGCCCGGCCTGGAGCGAACCGAAGCTGCTCGGCTACGGCTATGACTTCGAGCAGGCCACCCATGCGCTGGTCGAACCGAAGTACACGCCGGCAATGCCGGGCGATCTGCTGAACTACTGATCGAAAGCCGGCGCCCAGGAACGATCGACGTGACCATGGCCATCCACCGTCGGGTGCTGCTCTGCGGCATCGCACTCGCCTTTGGCCTGGGCGCGTCGACCGCTACGGCGAAGACCTTCGAGCTGCAGGGCGCCAGCATCGAGGACATCCACGCCGCCGTCGACGCCGGCAAGCTGAGCTACGAGAAGCTCGTACAGCTGTACCTAGCGCGGATTGCCGCATACGACAAGAAGGGTCCGGCGCTCAACACCGTCATCACGCTCAACGCGAAAGCGATCGAAACGGCCCGGGCGCTTGACGCCGAGTTCAGGGTCAGGGGCCGGCGGTCGTCGCTGCATGGCATTCCGGTTCTTGCCAAGGACAATTACGACACGGCTGACATGCCGACCAGCGGCGGTAGCTTCATGCTCGCCAAGTCGCTGCCGTTCGAGGACGCTCCGAGCATCCGGCAGCTGCGCGATGCCGGCGCGATCATTCTCGCCAAGGTCAACATGGACGAGTTCGCGCATGGCGGTGTCGGCTTCTCGTCGCGCCTGGGTCAAACGCGCAATCCGCATGATCCCAAACGTCATCCCGGCGGCTCTTCAGGCGGCACCGGAGCGAGTGTCGCCGCCTGGTTCGCGCCGCTGGGGCTGGGCACCGATACCTACGGCTCGATCCGCAGCCCGTCGTCGGTCAATGGCATCGTCGGCATCAAGCCGACCAACGGCCTGATCTCGCGCACCGGCATCATGCCCTGCCTGCTGAGCTTTGATACCGGTGGCCCGATGGCGCGCACCGTCTACGACGTGGCGCTGGCGCTGGGCTTCATGACCGGCGTCGATCATCAAGATCCGCTCACCGAGGCCAGCGCCGGACTGTCGTTCAGGGACTACACGCAATTCCTCAGGAAGGACGCGCTCAAGGGCGTGCGTCTGGGCGTGATCCGCGACCACATGGGCCTGGATGCCGAGGTGGATCGCGTATTCAATGCCGCGGTCGAGGAACTCAAGGCGCAAGGCGCGGTTGTCGTCGACGAACTGCACTATCCGTCGGTGGCGCTGAACAGTCGTGCCGATGTCATGCAGCCGATGCAGGCCGAGCTCAACGAGGATTACGCGGCCTACCTCGGCAGGTTGCGGCCGGGCTTCCCCAAGACCATGGCCGAGCTGGCCTCGCAGGGGGCGAAGCTGACCGTGCCTGAGGGCGAGTTCAGGCCGCATCCGGCGATGTACGAGATTTTCAGCAAGTACAGCTCGGCCCCGGTCGACAGCCATTCGCTGAGCTACATCGCTGCGCGCGAGCACGGCATGAAGGCGGTGCAGGGCGCCGTGCTCGGCCTGATGCAGCAGCACAGTCTCGATGCCCTGGTCTACTCGACGCGGCCGATTCCGGCCGAGATCATCAATCCCGACATCGCCAGGATCACCGAGCGTTCCACCGCACCGGCGATCCGCAGCATTGCCAATGTCGCGCAGTTCCCCGACGTGATCGTGCCCGCCGGCTTCACCCGCGATCGCCTGCCCGTGAGCATCTCTTTCGTCGGCCCCGCGTACAGCGAGCCTCGGCTGCTGGGCTATGCGTACAGCTATGAGCAGGCCACCCATCACCGCGCTGCACCCGCAACGACGCCGTCGCTGCCGGGCGAGCGTTTCGAATACTGAAACCCGGAGATCCAGACGCCATGAACCTCAAGCCCTCGTTCAAACCGCTGCCCGTCAAGCCGTTGCTGCTGGCCACGGCGCTCGCGCTGATGTTTCCGGGCCTTGTCCAGGCCAAGACCTTCGATCTGCAGAACGCCGGCATCGAAGACATCCAGGCGGCTGTCGATGCCGGTGCGCTCAGCTACGAAAAGCTGACTCGCCTGTATCTCGCGCGGATCGCCGCCTACGACAAGAAAGGGCCGTCGCTGAACACGGTGATCACCCTGAACAAGAAGGCGCTCGACACCGCGCGGGCGCTCGACGTCGAGTTCAAGAAGAAGGGCCGGCGTTCGCCGCTGCACGGCATTCCGGTGCTCGCCAAGGACAACTACGACACCGCCGACATGCCGACCAGTGGCGGCGACTTCCTGCTCGCCAAGTCGGTGCCCTATGTCGATGCGCCATCGATCAAGCAGCTGCGCGATGCTGGCGCGATCATCCTCGCCAAGGTCAACATGGACGAGTTCGCGCACGGCGGCATCGGCTACAGCTCGCGCCTCGGCCAGACCCGCAACCCGCATGATCCGCGTCGCCATCCGGCCGGTTCCAGCGGCGGCACCGGGGCAGGGCTGGCGGCCTGGTTCGCGCCGCTCGGTCTCGGTTCCGACACCGGTGGTTCGATCCGCGGTCCGTCGTCGGCCAATGGCATCGTCGGCATCAAGCCGACCAATGGCCTGATCTCGCGCACCGGCATCATGCCCTGCGTGCTGACCTTCGATACCGGTGGTCCGATGGCGCGCACGGTCTATGACGCAGCGCTGGCGCTGGGCTTCATGACCGGTGTCGATGCCAAGGATCCGCTGTCGATGACCAGCGCCGGCCACGAGTTCAAGGACTACACGCAGTTCCTGAAAACCGGCGCGCTGCAGGGTGTGCGAGTCGGCGTGATCCGTGATCTCGCCGGCACCGATCCGGAAGTCGATCGGGTGTTCAACGAAAGCCTCGATGAGCTGGTCAAGCTCGGCGCCGTGTTGGTCGACGACGTGCACTATCCGGCCATCGTCATGCAGAACCGCGCAGTGGCGATGGAGCCGATCCGCTCCGAGGTCAAGGACAACTACGTGGCCTATCTCGGCACCTTGCGGCCGGGCTTCCCGAAGACGGTCACCGAGCTGGCCGAGCAGGGCATCAAGCTGACTGCCCCGAAGGGCGAATTCCAGCCGCATCCGAGTGTCTTCACCCGCTTCAAGGCACTCGGCGAACGGCCGGCGCTGACCTCGATCAGCTACACCTCGGCGAAGCAGTACGCGATGCCGGCGGTGCGTGGCGCGGTGCTTGGCCTGATGGAGGAAAAGAACGTCGACGTGCTGGTCTATCCGACCCGTTCGCGGCAGCCGGAATTCATCGATCCGCTGACGCCGTACATCGTCGATCGTCCGCCGACGCCGTCGCTGACCAGCATCGCCAACGTCACCCAGTTTCCGGACGTGATCGTTCCCGCCGGCATCACCCGCGACAAGATGCCGGTGACCCTCTCCTTCTTCGGCCCGGCCTGGAGCGAACCGAAGCTGCTGGCCTACGCCTACAGCTACGAGCAGGCAACTCATCATCGCGTGGCGCCGTCCACCACGCCGCCGCTGCCGGGCGAGCATTTCGAGTACTAGAACGCGTTCTTGGGCCCCGGTACCGGGGCTGCAGCGTGGAATTGGCCCCCGCTGCGGCGCCGGTGCCGGGTGCGACCAGCAGCGCCCTGTTTGAGATGTGTGGCTTTGCCCGCGGTTCGGCCAAGGATGGGCTGGGCCGCGGGCTTTTCTTTTCCGCTCGCAGTTCCGTCAGATTTCGAGGTAAGGCCCATGAATCGTTGCTGCTACAGCTTCATCGCGTCTTTGCTGCTCGTTCCGGTCGCAGCCCTGGCGGAGACCCATACCTTCGTCCCCGAACAGTTCTACACGACGTTCTCCGGCGCCCATCCGGTAGCGCTGAAGATCAGGCCCGGCGACCGGGTGATCACCAAGACCATCGACGCCAGCGGCATGGATTGGAACAGCACCATGGTGGCCGGGCGCAGCAATCCGGAGACCGGCCCGTTCTTCATCGAAGGCGCCGAAGTGGGCGACATGATCAAGGTGCGCTTCGAGAAGATCGAGACCAACCGCAAGACCGCGTTCTCCGGCTCGCTGCTGGCGCCGTACACGGTCGATCCCTCAGCGATCGCCGAGCGGATCGACCGCGAAGCGAAGCGCGTCACCTGGATCATCGACAAGTCGCGCAACCACGCCAGGCTCGAGGATGAATCGATCCAGCCGGGCAACATCGAGCTGTCCCTGAGCCCGATGCTCGGCTGCGTCGGCGTCGCACCGGAGCGCAAGCAGGCGATCGCCACCAGCACGCCCGGCAACTTCGGCGGCAACATGGACTATGCCGGCTTGATCGCCGGTGCCACGGTGATGCTGCCGGTGTTCGAGCCTGGGGCCCTGCTGTTCATCGGCGATGGCCATGCGCGGCAGGGGCAGGGCGAACTGGTCGGCAGCGGTCTGGAAACTTCGATGGACGTGCAGTTCTCGGTCGAGCTGGTGAAGAAGAAAGCCCTCGCCTGGCCGCGCCTCGAGAACGATACCTACATCATGGTGCTCGGCAGCGCACGGCCGCTCGGCGAAGCCTTGCAGCATGCCAACAGCGAACTGCAGCGCTGGCTGATGGCCGACTACGGCTACACCGAACGCGGCGCCCAGTTGCTGATGGGCCAGGCCGCCGAACTGGAGATCGCCAACGTCGTCGATCCCGGCTTCACGGCGGTGGCGAAGATCAGGAAATCACTGCTGCCGAAACGTTAGCGTCTTGCTCGGGTCTGAATGACTGGCCGGCCTCCGATGCCGGCACCGGGGTTCTGTCCCGTGATCACCTTGTGGAGGTTCCGATGCATCCCGATGCCGTCGCTTTTGTCTCGCCATCCGACCCGAAATCAGAGCTGAGCCGTCGTGGCTTCATCGTCACCGCCCTGGCCAGCGGCTTCGCGCTCGCCGTGCAGCCGGTTTCCGCCCAAAGCCTGATCAGCACGCCGGCCGATGGCCTGCTGGCCGGCGAGATCAGTATCCCGGTCAAGGACGGCAAGATGCCGGCCTATCGTGCCCAGCCACGCGGCGGTCGCAACCTGCCGACGGTGCTGGTGGTGCAGGAAATCTTCGGCGTGCACGAGCACATCAAGGATGTCTGCCGGCGCTTCGCGCAAGCCGGCTATCTGGCCATCGCCCCCGAACTGTTCGCGCGGCAAGGCGATGCCAGCAAGTACAGCGACACCAGGGAACTGGTCGCCCAGCTGGTCTCGAAAGTGCCGGACGTGCAGGTGATGGACGATCTCGACGCGACTGCGATCTGGGCGGCCAGCAATGGCGGCGATCCGGGCAAGCTGGCCGTCACCGGCTTCTGCTGGGGCGGCCGCATCACCTGGCTGTACGCCGCCCACAACCCGTTGGTGAAGGCCGGTGTGGCCTGGTACGGCGGCCTGATCCGCCCGGGTACCGACCTGCAGCCGCAAAGCCCGATCGATCTTGTCGATGCACTGAAGGCGCCGGTGCTCGGTCTGTACGGCGCGGCCGACACCGGCATTGCCACCGACACCGTCGACAAGATGCTCGCCAAGCTCGCCGCATCGAGCAGCCCGGCCGCCAAGGCTTCGGAGATCGTCCTCTATCCGGACACGCCACATGGCTTCCATGCCGACTACCGGCCCAGCTACCGCGCCGCGCAGGCCAGGGATGGCTGGGCGCGCCTGCTGGACTGGTTCAGCCGCAACGGCGTGGCCTGAAGCGCGACCCGGCGGCCGAAGCAGACGGGCGATAATCAGGCCTGCTTCGTACGCATCAGGAGTGGTTCGGCATGTCCGGTCCCGCCAGAAACGGTTTGTTCCTCTACGCCAAGGATCTCGAACGCCTGGCCGGCTTCTACCAGTCCCTGCTGACGATGCGCCGCGTCCACGCGAGCGATGAGCTGGTGGTGCTGCAGATTCCAGCCTCGGACCTGCAACTGGTCGTCCATGCGATCCCTGCACCGATCGCGGCGACCATCACCATCACGTCGCCACCCCTACGCCGCGTAGACACCGCGCTGAAGTTCTTCCTGACCGTGCCCAGCCTGCCGGAAGCGCGACAGCTCGCCGCCAGTCTCGGCGGCGAGGTCTACACGGAACAATGGCAGGGCCCGGGCTTTGTCGTGTCCAATGCCTGCGATCCCGAAGGCAACGTCTTTCAGTTGCGGGAGAGCCTGGGCGCTGCTCAACCCCCCAAGCGCATCAAGCCCATCAAGCCCCCGATCGGCCCCGCAACCCGGCTCTGCATGTCGCTGGCGGCGCGGCCCGGCAGCTTCGGTTCGCGCTTCCAGAATCGGCTTTATGAACACCTGGGCCTGGACTACGTCTACAAGGCGTTCACCACCACCGATCTGACGGCGGCCATCGGCGGCATTCGCGCACTGGGCATCCGCGGCTGTGCGATCTCGATGCCGTTCAAGGAAGCGGTGATCCCGCTGCTCGATCGCCTGGAAGGCTCGGCCGCCGCCATCGACAGCGTCAACACCATCGTCAACGACAACGGGCGGCTCAGCGGCTACAACACCGACTACAGCGCGATCCTGGAAGTGCTGGCACGGGCCGGCGTCTCGCCGGAAACAGCCTTCCTGCTGCGCGGCTCGGGCGGCATGGCCAAAGCGGTGGCGGCCGCGCTGCGCGATCGCGGCCATCGCAAGGGCACCGTCGTCGCCCGCAATGAAACAAGCGGACGTGCGCTGGCCGAGACCTATGGTTTTTCCTGGGCGGCCAGCACCGATGGCCTGGCAGCGCCGCTGCTGATCAACGCCACACCGCTCGGTATGGCGGGTACTGATGCCGACCGGCTCGCGTTTCCCGAAGCGCTGATCGCAGGATCGGAAATCGTCTTCGATGTCGTTGCGGTGCCGGTGGAAACGCCGCTGATACGGGCCGCGCAGCGCCTTGGCCGGCAGCGAATCTCCGGTGCCGACGTCATCGTGCTGCAGGCGTTGGAGCAGTTCGTCCTGTACACCGGCATTCGGCCGGATGCCGACACGGTTGCCGAGGCCGCGGCCTTTGCCCGTTCGGCGTGAAGACCGAAGCACGCTGTCTTGCGGCATGCCCTGTGCGTGAGACGAATCTGTGAAATCAGATCCGACCGAGACGATCACGCACAGCTTGCTGGACGATGCTCACGCGCTCGTCGCCGGCTCGCTGTTCGTCGCCTTGGGGATGACCATGTTCTCGTACGCCGGCCTGCTCACCGGTGGTGTCGCGGGTGTCGCCTTCCTCGCCAGCTACGCCACGGGTTCGAGCGTGGCGCTGTTCTTCTTCCTGCTGAACCTTCCGTTCTTCGGGCTCGCCTGGTTCCGCCTCGGCCCCGAGTTCACGCTCAAGAGCTTCGCCGCCGTGGCGCTGGTCTCGGTCTGCACCGCACTGGCGCCGAAAGTGGTGCGCTTCGAGTTCCTCAACCCCTGGCTAGCCTCGGTGCTCGGCGGCTTCCTGATCGGCTTCGGCCTGCTGGCGCTGCTGCGTCACGGCGCGAGCGTCGGCGGCGTCAACATCGTCGCCCAGTGGCTGCAGCAGTCCCGAGGCTTGAGCGCGGGCAAGGTGCAGATGGCCGTGGATGTGGTGGTGGTGCTGGCGGCGCTGGTCGTCGTGTCACCAGCGCGAGTTCTGCAATCGGTAGTCGGTGCGCTGGCGATAGGGGCGATCCTGGCCTTGAATCATCGGCCGGGGCGGTATCTGGGTGTTTGAATTCGGCGCAAACAAACTATCAACGAATGACCAAGCAATGAGCATTTGCAAAATCGCCATCCGGCTGATCTTTTTCGCAGTGTTCGCGATGAGTACGAGCGCGCGATCAAACGAGCTTGACGAGCGAGCTGCCGTTCGTGCTCAAGCCGAATCCGCCTATCGTGCTGGAGACTTCGACAGTTTGGACAGGCAGCACTCAGCATATAGCGACTTTCTCGTCCAAAGAACTTCCAGCGGCGCCTTCAAGATGACGCTGTTTTTTGATGGAATTACGAAAGCGCAGGAGGATGAAAGCGAAACCGAACGCCTTCAGGACATTACACGAACTCTGCGCTGGGTCGCTGAACACAAGGACTCCCCTCTGGCTTATGTCCTGCACGCTTGTGCGCTGCAATCTTATGGCAGCTATTTTCGCGGCAGCGGATTTTCCGACACCGTTCCACCTCAGGCATGGAAGGTCTACGAGCAATACAACCAAAAAGCAGCCAAATACTTGCTGGAGAATGAGCCCGTCGCTAGCAAAGGCACCTCCTGGCATGCTTGGATGCTCAATCTAGTACGTACTTCTGGACTGTCAAAAGAGGTTGTGAATCGTCTTTTCGAAGAGGGTGTCGGGAAGAATTCCGCGGATTTCAGACTTTACAGAAATGTCCTCGAATACCTGCTGCCGAAGTGGCACGGCGATGTACAGGCTATCGACACATTCATCGGCTACGCCGTTCCAAAGGCACCACCTGAATATGGTCAAGAGCTATATGCGAGACTCTATTCTGGCGCCGGTGAGGACCAATTTAAGCGTCGCTTGTATATCGACACTCTTGTCGACTGGACCAAAATGCGTCAAGGGTTGGAGCTGTGGTACAAGAATTTTCCGACCGACTGGAATAAAAATATTCTTGCCTACCACGCCTGTATCGCAGGTGACAAAGCGCTCACCGAACAGATTCTGAAAGAAATCGGTGCCCAACCGGTATGGGAAATCTGGCAGCCTAGCGCTAAAGCTACTTTTGATACTTGTGCTCGCTGGGCAGCTGACCCTGAAGCGAATCCGATTGCACCACGGAAAAAGCCTGAGGCTCTGCAAACTGATGCAGCGACGTAGACCGATGCTGACCTCTAACCGGTCACCGGGCAGGCACCATGAAATCCCGCATCACCGTCATCGCTCTCTGCGTCGACGATGTCGACCACGCGGTCGAGTTTTATCGCGACAGCCCAAGCCTGCCGGCATAAGCGCCGGCCGCGATATAGGGTGACCGCAACCCGTCTCGTCTGAAGGGATGCGTCAACACGGCGCTTACTGCCAAGGCTGACGACATGACCCACCCTCAGCGTCTGCTGAACCGCATGGCCTGCGTGCTGCTGTCGGGGTCGCTGCTGGCGTCGATCAGCCTGCAAGCCAGCGCTGCGAGCTTCGATCTGTCCACCGCCACGGTGGCCGACATCGATGCCGCCTTCGCCAGCGGTGCACTGAACTCGGAGCAGCTGACCAAGCTTTATCTGGCGCGCATCGCCGCCTACGACCAGAGCGGGCCGAAGCTGAACGCGGTGATCACCCTGAACCCGCAGGCGCTGGCTCAGGCGCGGGCGCTCGATATCGAACGCAAGGCGGGCAGGGTGCGCTCGCCCTTGCATGGCATTCCGATCGTCATCAAGGATGTCTTCGATGTCGCCGGTCTGCCGACCACCGGCGGCACTGCCGCACTCGCGCAGTCGGTGCCGGCAAGGGACGCGGCCATCATCGCGCGGCTGACCAGGGCAGGGGCGATCGTGCTGGCCAAGGTCAACCTGTCCGACTGGTTCTCGGACACGCCGCCCGGTACCACGACTGCGATCGGCCAGACCTTGTCGCCGTACAACCTGGCCAAGTACGTCGGCGGTTCCAGCGGCGGCACCGGTGCTGCGGTCGCGGCCTGGTTCGCCGCGCTGGGCTTGGGCAGCGATACCGCCGGCAGCGTGCCGCATCCGGCTTCGCACAATGCCTTGGTCGGCCTCACTGCGACGCAGGGCTTGATCAGCCGGCGCGGGCAGATTGCGACCTCGCTGTCGCAGGAGCGTCCGGGCCTGATGACCCGCAGTGTCTACGACGCCGCGGTGATGCTCGATGCCGTTGCCGGCTATGACGGCGAAGACCTGGCGACGGCGGACAGCGTCGGTCATCTGCCGGACCAGAGCTATGTCTCGATGCTCGATGCACAGAGCCTGAAGGGCGCCCGCATCGGCGTACTGCGCGAGCTGTTTTCCAGCGGGCCGGAGCACCAGGAAACCCTGGCCGGCGTCGAGATCGCGCTGCGCAAGCTGGCGGCCAGCGGTGCGACGGTCGTCGATCCTGCCCGTACGCAGCTGGCCGATCTGCGCCGCGAAGTCGATGCCGCGAAGCTGTCCGATTTCGAGCGCGGCATCGCCCACGATGTCTACTTCGCAGCACTGCCGCCATCGGCGCCGGTGCATAGCCTGAACGATCTGATCCGGCTGGTCGGCGGCCAGTTGAAGCCGGAAACCCTGGCGGCGGCCAAGGCGCCCTCGCTCGATCACAACCCGGCTTACGTGGCGGCGCTCGCCCAGCGCGAGAAGGTGCGCGAGGCGATCCTCGAACTGCTCGATCGCGAACAGCTCGACGCGCTGGTGTTCCCGTTCAAGACCTTCGCCATTCCCAGCCTCGGTGCCGATTGGTCCAAGGCGCATTCGAACAATCCGCTGCATGCCTACACCGGCTTCCCGGCGCTGATCGTGCCGGCCGGCTTCACTAGGAGCGATGGCATGCCCTACGGCCTGATGTTCTTCGGTCGGCCGTGGAGCGAGCCGCGGTTGCTGTCGCTTGGCTACAGCTACGAGCAGGCCACGCATGCCCGCCGAGCGCCGCCGCTGACGCCGGCCTTGCCGGGCGAGCGGTTCAAGTACTGAGACTGGGTCGTTACCCGGTTCAAGCCACTGCAAACTCCGGCGGCTGCCTGAGCTGGAAGCCGGTCGCATCCTGATAGGCCTTGGCCAGCGCCAGCAGCTTGGCTTCGGCGAACGGTTGGGCCATGAACAGCACGCTGGTCGGGGCGCCGGTTTCGGCCCAGCCATTCGGTAGCGCCAGACCCGGATAGCAGGCGAGGTTGGCCATCTGCGAATGCTGCTGCGAGTAGTTCGGCGGCGGTGCCGGAATCGGTGCCGTGGCCCCTTCGGGCAGGCGCGGATTGCCGTTGGTGGACGGTGCGAGATAGACGTCGACAGCGGCCGTCGCCTCGGCGAGCTTCGCCATCATCATCGAGCGCAGACGCTGCGATTGCAGGTATTCCACCGCCGGGATCATGCGGCTGCTGCGGAAGCGATCGGCGCGGCTCTTGTCGGTCATCAGCTTGTCGCGGCCGGAGCGCAGCAGCTCGTCGAAGAACACCGCGGCCTCAACACTGAGCATGGTCAGTTCGATATCGAAATCCGGCACCTGCAAGGGCACCAGATCGACGCCCATCCGGCGCAGCTGGGCGAGCGTAGCCTGATCGTTCTGCTTCCAGCTGGCCAGGCGATCACCATCGCCGAAGGCCTGCGGCAGATAGCCGACCCTGAGCTTGCGCCAGTCCAGATTCGCGTCCCAGTTGAACGGGATATCGCTGACCGACAGATCGCGGCCATCCGGCCTGGCGATCACGCTCATCACCACGGCGCAGTATTCCACCGAGCGGCACATAGGCCCGAGGCGGTCCTGGGTCCAGCTCAGCGCCATCGCACCGTAGCGGCTGAAGCGGCCGAAAGTCGGACGCAGGCCGGTGACGCCGCAGCGCGCCGAAGGGCTCAAGATCGAGCCGCCGGTTTCGGTGCCGATCGCGAATGGCACGCAGCCGGCCGCCGTTGCCGAACCGGGCCCGGCCGAGGAACCGCTGGCGCCTTCATCGAGTTTCCAGGGATTGTTGGTGCGGCCGCCCCACCAGCGATCGCCGCCGGCCAGTTCACCGGTGGCGAGCTTGGCGACGCAGACCGCACCGGCTGCAGTGAGCATTTCGACGATGCTGGCGTCGTAATCGAACACCTGCTCCTTGTAGGCACCAGAGCCCCAGGTGGTGCGGTAGTTCTTGACCGAGATGATGTCCTTCGCGCCCCAGGGAATGCCGTGCAGCGGGCCGAGATCGCGGCCGGCGGCCAGCTCGGCATCGGCCTTCTTCGCCTGTGCCAGCGCGAGATCATCGAGCATGGTCACCACGCAATTCAGCTTGCCGTTGTGCTTCTTCAGGCGTGCCAGATACATCTGGGTCAGCTCCAGCGAACTGACTTGCCGGGTCTTGATCAGCTGCGACAGCGCGGTGACCGGCCAGAACGCCACGGCCTCGAGATTGGCCGGACGCTTCAGCGCCGCCGTGGTGCTGAAGCGCAGCGGCCTGGCCTGGCGATCGACCTTCATGCCGGCGGTGATCGGGCTGAAGTAGAACGGCGGGCCGACATCGTTCGGGATCGGCGTGGCGCGCACCTTCCGGATCCGATCGAAGCTCTGGTTGACCTGCTTGACCATGCTTTCGTATTCGGCCTCGCTGAACTCGAGGCCGGAGATCCGTGCGGCGTCCTTGATCATCGTCGCGTTGATCGCCGCGGCGCCGGTCTTTTCGACCTGGGCCCAGAGCACGCCGGGCAGCAGGGTGGCCGACAGGCCCAGGGTCGAGAAGCTGGCGAGGAAGCGGCGACGGGTAGCGGCGAGGTTGCGGCTCATGGCGGGGCTCTGGTGGATCAGTGCAGCGGCCCGAAGGCCGGCGGTGCGAAGCGGTGATGGGTCGCCGATTCGTAAGCCGTGCCGACCTTGATCAGCACCGGCTCCTCGCCCTGTCCGGCGAAGAAAGTGATCGAGATCGGCAGCGGGTGCTTGAGCGCGGTCTGCTTGGTTCCCGGCGCCAGCACCGGCAGGTAATCGGTCTTGTCGGCGTTCAGCGCGTACTGCGGTTCGACGATCGTCCTGGTCACACCGGCCGGGATGACGACGCGCGGAATCTGGAAGAACGGGCTGATGCTGTCGAGGCTGATAGCACCGACGTTCGGGCCCTGGATCTTCGGCGTTGGCACCGTGTTTTCCGGGTGCACGAAGACATCGATCTTGTTCTCGTACATCACTCGCAGCAGCGCCAGGCGCGCGATGTGACTGCGGGCGAGGGCGTCGGCCTTGCCGGCCTGTTCGTGGCCTTGCCACTGCACCCAGTTCTTGGCGCCAGCCAGCGATTTGTCCTCGCGGAACTTGGCGTTGGCCACCCAGTCGCCCCAGGTCTTGATCCGGGTATCGCCGCGGTCGATCAGGTAGCGATCGATATCGAACGCCAGATCCGCGCACAACGCCGGCTGGCAGGGCACGGCGCCGAAGCTCATGAAGTTGGTGATATTGACGGCATCGGTCAGCGGCGCCTGGCGCTTGCTGAGCTTGAGCAGATAGTCGTAGGAGGTGACGTCGTAGCCCGGCACCTCGAAGACCAGCTTGCCGGCCTTGGTCTTGCGCTGGAAGATTTCCGGCATCGCCCAGGGCAGCAGTTCGGACAATGCATCGGAGAAGGTGTACTTCAGATCCGGCACGGCGGGATCGTCCGGATATTCCGCAGCACGCATCTCGATCAGCTCGGCACCGAGCTGGTCGCGCAGCACGCGCTTGATCTCGGCATCGATCTGATCGGAGATCGCCACGTGGTTCGCGGTCTTCTTGACCATGTGCTCGCGGACGATGGCGATGCGCAGGCCCTTCAGCGGCTTGGCATCGGTCTTGAGCTGCGCATCGCCAGCGATGAAGCTGCTGTACGGCTGCTCCGGCACCAGAGATTTCGGTACCGAGGTGAAGGCATCGCGCGGATCGTAATAACCGCTGACTGGATCCTTGACTGCATCGAGCACCTTCACCGCATCGGCCAAGGTGCGGGCATGGATGCCGGCGCGATCGTTGAACCACTGGTAGCCGATGCCGCCGTTGTCGGGCAGCAGGCCCTTGGTGGTCAGCAAGGTCGCAACACCATTGCGTGAAGCGGGGCCCTGGCAAGACGCACCGGACTGCTCGCAGATGCCGATCGCCACCAGGTTCGCCGACACCGCGACACCGGAGCCGCCGCTGGAACCGCGCGAGACGCGCTCGGTGTCATAGGGGTTGCAGGACTGGCCGCCCCAGCTACCCATGGTCTGGCCACCGGACACGAGATTCCGGGTCGCCTTGTTCGGGCCGCCCGGATCGCCGGGCCCGCCGTTGAATTCATGGGCCACCGACTTCGCATAGATGATCGCGCCCTTGGCCCGCAGCTGGGCGACGATGGTCGCGTCGTGCGGCGGCACATCCATCGCGAAGTTGACGTCGTTGTTCGCCGTCGTCCGCATGTCTTTCGTGTCGTACGGGTCCTTCACCGCCGTGGTGATGCAGTACATCGGCATCGCCGCTAGATCGGGCTTGGTGCCGTACTGCGCATCGAGTTCGGCGGCGCGTTCCAGTGCATCCGGC
>NZ_JAHFRY010000237.1 GCF_023266035.1 Nevskia sp. | reverse complement strand
CATGATGTATTTCTACACGCCGAGCGATCTGCTCGCCGGCACCGTGCCGATCGGCGCGGCCATGCAGCTGGGCGGCCTGGTCGAGAAGGGCAGCCTGGTCCGCGCCGGTGGCCTGAGGGTGGAGTTCCGGGTGGCGGACTGCGCCAAGAACATCCCGGTGCGCTATGACGGCGTGCTGCCGGATCTGTTCCGCGAAGGGCAGGGCGTGGTCGCCGATGGTCATCTCGATGCCGACCACGTCTTCGTGGCCACCCGCATCCTCGCAAAGCACGACGAGAACTACATGCCGCCGCAGGTCGCCGATGCGCTGAAGGGCGATCCGGACACTGGCAAGCATTCCTGCATGCCCTTCAAGGCGGTTGAGTCGGCAGCCAAATCGTGATTCCGGAAATCGGCCATTTCGCGCTGATCCTCGCGCTCGGCATCGCCATCCTGCAGACCGCAGCACCTTTGATCGGCTGGCGCCGCCGTGACGCTCGCCTGCTGGCCTCGGCCGCTTCGGCCGCGCAGGCGCAGTTCTTCTGCATCGCCATCGCCTACCTGTGTCTGACGGTGTCGTTCATCAACACCGATTTCTCGGTGGCCTATGTCGCAGCCAACGCCCACACCGATCTGCCGATGATCTATCGCATCTCGGCGGTCTGGGGCGCGCACGAAGGCTCGCTGCTGCTGTGGATGCTGATGCTGTCCGGCTGGACCTTCGCGGTGTCGGTGTTCAACCGGCGCATTCCGGCTGAACTCAGCGCGCTGGTGATCGCCGTGCTCGGCGTCATCAGCGTCGGCCTGCTGCTGTTCATGCTGCTGACCTCGAATCCCTTCGAACGCCTGTTCCCGGTGCCCTTGCAGGGCCGTGATCTCAATCCGCTGCTGCAGGACTTCGGCCTGGCGATCCATCCGCCGACCTTGTACATGGGCTATGTCGGCTTCAGCGTCGCCTTCGCGTTTGCCGTCGCGGCACTGATCACCGGCAAGCTCGACGCCGCCTGGGCGCGCTGGACCCGGCCGTGGACGACCACCGCCTGGATGTTCCTGACGCTCGGGATCACGCTGGGTTCCTGGTGGGCCTACAACGAACTCGGCTGGGGCGGCTGGTGGTTCTGGGATCCGGTCGAGAACGCGTCGTTCATGCCCTGGCTGGCGGGCACCGCGCTGATCCATTCGCTGGCCGTGACCGAGAAGCGCGGCCTGCTGAAAAGCTGGACCGTGCTGCTGGCGATCCTGACCTTTTCGCTATCGCTGCTCGGTACTTTCCTGGTTCGCTCCGGCGTGCTGGTGTCGGTGCATGCCTTTGCCAGCGATCCGGCGCGTGGTCTGTTCATCCTGATCTTCATGGCCGTGGTCACCGGCAGTGCGCTGACTTTGTATGCCTGGCGTGCACCGAAGCTCGCCAGCGTCGGCGAACTGAACCTGTTTTCCAGGGAAGGCCTGCTGCTGCTGAACAACGTGTTCCTGGTCGTCGCCTGTGCGGCGATCCTGATCGGCACCTTGTATCCGCTGGTGCTCGATGCCCTGAACCTTGGCAAGATTTCCGTTGGCCCGCCGTACTTCAATGCGGTGTTCCTGCCGCTGATGGTGCCGCTGTTCGTGCTGGTCGGCTTCGGTGCGGTGGTGCCGTGGAAGAAGGGCCGGGCTGGCGAAACCTGGAATCGACTGAAGCTGCCGGCGCTGTTCGCGGTGGCGTTCGCGATCGTCGTGCCGCTGGCGCTGCATGGCCGCGCAACCTTGCTGGCGGTGACGGGCGGCCTGCTCGGTTCGTGGACGATCGTCGCCGCATCGCAGGACGTCTGGCGGCGCATCCGCGCCAAGCCTTCGTTCCTCACCGGACTGGCATCGGTGCCGCGCGCAACCTGGGGCATGACCCTGGCGCACATGGGCCTCGGTGTCTGGGCGCTCGGTGTCGCCTTCGTGATCAGCTACGGCTTCGAGAAAGACGTGCGCCTCGCGCCTGCGGATACCGTCGAGATCGGCGACTTCACTTTCGCTTTCATCGGCGCGCAGGAAGCGAGGGGTCCGAACTTCATCGCCCAGCAGGGCGAGGTGACGATCGAGCGTCCGGACCACCGAACGGTGCAGCTCTATCCGCAGAAGCGCTTCTATCCCTCGCAGCGCAATGTCATGACCGAATCGGCCGTCGATGCGACGCTGATGCGCGATCTTTACGTGTCGCTCGGCGAAGGTTTCGAGGACGGCTCCTGGTCTTTGCGCATCTACGTCAAGCCGATGATCCGGCTGATCTGGCTCGGCGGCGTGCTGATGTTCTTCGGCGGCTGCTTGGCTGCGAGTGATCGCCGCTACCGGCTGGCAACTGTGGCTGAGCGCAAGGCCGCGACGGATGGCGGAGTTCAGGCCGCCTGATGCGCTACGCGATTCCCTTGGTGGTTCTGGGTGTGCTGCTGACTTTCTTCGCGGTCGGCCTGCGCCACGATCCGCGCATCCTGCCGAGCCCGCTGATCGGCAAGGCGGCGCCGGCGTTCTCGCTGCCGGTGCTCGAATTTCCGCAGCCGGAAGCCACGGCCACGCCGCCGTTGAAGGGCAATGCCGATTTCCTCGGCAAGCCGCTGCTGGTCAATTTCTTCGCCAGCTGGTGCGCTGGCTGC
>NZ_JAHFRY010000061.1 GCF_023266035.1 Nevskia sp. | reverse complement strand
ACGGCGAGCAGCTTGGCATCGGTGCCCTTCTCGTCTTCGGTGTCGAGCACGCACAGCGCGCGGCACTTGATCACCGAGCCGGCAACGACCGGATGCGGAGTGATCACCAGCACGTCGACCGGGTCGCCATCGCCCGCCAGCGTCTTCGGCACGTAGCCGTAGTTCGCCGGGTAGCTCATCGCCACGTTCATGAAGCGATCGACCATCAGCAGGCCGGTGTCCTTGTCGACTTCGTACTTCACCGGCGGACCATAGGCCGGGATTTCGATGACGACGTAGAACTCGTTCGGGGCCTTTTCGCCCGGACCCAGTGCTTCAAAACCCATGTGTCGATACCTGTTGTGGTGAGGGGTATAGTGCAGCGATTCGTTAGTGCTTCAGACCTTGAACTCGCGGCCAGTCAGCTTCGGCACGGCGATGTTCTGCAACTGCACGTAGGCCGGCAGGCCGTTGACGTAGGGAGGATAGTCCTCGCCCTGGATCAGCGGCGCCAGGTAACGGCGGCAGGCGGCGGTGATGTGGAAGCCATCGGCGGTGATGAAGTCGCGCGGCATCTTCTTCTCGACATTGGCGACGCTGGCAAGCGGCGCTTCGGCGATGTTCCAGGTGTACGGCGAATCGCTGGTGCGGATGATCGCCGGCATCACGCCGGACTTGCCGGCCACGGCCATCTCGACGGCCGCCTGACCAACCGCATAGGCCTGCTGGACGTCGGTGGCCGAAGCGATGTGGCGCGCGGCGCGCTGCAGATAGTCGGCCACCGCCCAGTGATACTTGTACTGCAGCTTGTCCTTGACGATGCCTGCGAGCAGCGGCGCCAGGCCGCCGAGCTGGGCGTGGCCGAAGGCATCCTTGCCACCGGCTTCGGACAGAAACTCGCCACTCGGCGCATGCAGGCCTTCGCTGGCGACGATCGTGCAGTAACCGTAGGTCTTCACGCAGTGATCGACTTTCGCGAGGAACGCGGCTTCGTCGAAGGTGATTTCCGGGAACAGGATGATGTGCGGGCTGTCGCCTTCGTTCTCGGAGGCCAGGCCACCGGCAGCGGCGATCCAGCCGGCATGACGGCCCATCACTTCGAGAATGAACACCTTGGTCGAAGTCTTGGCCATCGACGCGACGTCGTAGCCGGCTTCGCGGATCGATACGGCCACGTACTTGGCCACCGAGCCGAAACCCGGGCAGCAATCGGTGATCGGCAGATCGTTGTCGATCGTCTTCGGCACGTGGATCGCCTGCAGCGGATAGTTCAGGCGCTCGGCCATCTGGCTGATCTTCAGGCAGGTATCGGCCGAATCGCCGCCGCCGTTGTAGAAGAAGTAGCCGATGTCATGGGCCTTGAACACTTCGATCAGGCGCTCGTACTCAGCCTGATTCTTGTCAAAACCTTTCAACTTGTAGCGGCAGGAACCGAAAGCGCCGGACGGCGTGTAGCGCAGCGCCGAGATCGCAGCATCGGATTCCAGCGAGGTGTCGATCAGATCTTCGGTCAGCGCGCCGATGATGCCGTTGCGGCCGGCGTAGACCTTGCCGATCGTCTGCGAGTAACGCCGGGCGGTCTCGATGACCCCGGCGGCGGAAACATTGATGACAGCCGTGACGCCGCCCGATTGGGCGTAGAAGGCATTGCGAGGCATGGCAAGGACGAGGCGAAAGGACCGGAGGCTGATGGACCGGAGCAGGGTCCGGCGCGGAGAATGCGATGGGTATGGCCCAAAGTATAACCGCGCTGGCACGATTTCCGCGTTGACGTGGTACGCATCCACCGGGTACCGTTTCGCCCATCGCGCTCACTTATCGCTGCGGTCGGCGTCACCACACACGCCAGACTGCAGCTTTGTTGTGATCGCTTTCTTCCGAACGAAGCCGCACACATGCGGCTCACACAGGGGCTGTCTGCACCATGAGAATCATCCTGCTGGGTGCGCCCGGCTCGGGCAAGGGCACGCAAGGCGAAAAGCTGGTCGCCCATTACGGCATCCCGAAGATTTCCACCGGCGACGCGCTGCGCGCTGCCGTGAAGGCTGGCACCGAACTCGGCCTAAAGGCGAAAGCGGTGATGGACGCTGGCCAGCTGGTGGCCAACGAGATCGTCATCGGCATCGTCGAGGAACGCCTTGCTCAGCCCGACGCCAAGAAGGGTTTCATCCTCGACGGCTTCCCGCGCAACACCGCGCAGGCCGAAACCCTGGACGCGATGCTGGTGCGTCTCGGCCAGCCGGGCATTTCGCGCGCTGTGCACCTCGCCGTGGCCGATGAGGAAATCATCGCCCGCCTGCTCGATCGCGCCCAGAAGGAAGGCCGCGACGACGACAAGGAAGACGTGATCCGCCACCGCATCAAGGTCTACAACGCCGAGACCCATCCGCTGCTGGACTACTACGGCAAGCAGGGCAAGGTCGTCGCCGTCGACGGCATCGGCACGATGGACCAGATCTTCGATCGCATCGTCGCGGCGCTGTAATCGATCGCCGCAGTTCCCGACGCCCGGGCCTCGCCACGCGAGACCCGGGCGTCGTCGTTTCCGCTCAAAGCAGTGCGAGCAACGCGTCGCCAGCCAGTTCGCGGCGCCAGCCTTGCAGCACGGTGGCCTCGGCAGCGGCGCCGAAGCGGATCATCGCTTCGAGATCGGCCCTGGGAGCGATCAGCGAGATCGGCAGGTTCTGCGCCTCGGCGATTACCCGCAGAGCGTCCTGCAGCCGTTTCAGCTTGGCCTTCTGAGGTTCGGTCAGCGGCTCGTCGACCAGGGCCGGCCGTGGCGCTTCGGCCTGTGCGGCAGCGACCAGCGAGGTCAAGGCCTGACCGTGACGTTCGACGGTCTTGACCGGCAGCACCTTCAGCGCCGCCAGCTCTTCGAGATCGCGCGGCGCGCGTTCGGCGATGCGGTACAGCGCGTCGTCATCGAGAATCCATTTCCGCGGGCGATCACGTTCCTGGGCGATGCGCTCGCGCCAGCCGGCCAACGCCATCGCCACCGGCTGTGCTGCGGGCGGCATCCGCCCCAGCCCTTTCAGACGCTTCCAGGCCTCGTTCGGCGGGTTGCGGTAGCGCGCCGGCTCGGCCAGCCGCGCGCAGTCTTCCTGCAACCAGGCCAGCCGACCCAGCGCAATCAGTTCCTCGCGCATGCGCGGATGAATTTCCGACAGATGCCGGACGTCGGCAGCGGCATAGGCCAGCTCCGGGCCGGTCAATGGCCGACGTGACCAGTCGGTGCGGGTCAGGCTCTTGTCGAGCTTGATGCCGAGCAGCTTGTCGACCAGGGCCGCATAACCCAGCTGATCGCCATGGCCAAGCAGCGCGGCGGCGATCTGGGTATCGAACAGCGGCGTGACGGTATCGCCGCCGAGCCGAACGAAAATCTCCAGATCCTGCGAAGGCGCGTGCAGCACCTTGGTGATCGCCGGCGCCGCGAGCAGTGCCCACAACGGTTTCAGGGCTTCGGGCGCCAGCGCCAGGGTGTCGATGCAGACATCGGATTCGCCATCGCCGACCTGCACCAAGCAGAGGATCGGGTGATAGGTGTCTTCACGAAGAAACTCGGTATCCAGGGCCAGCCAGGGGCGCTGCTTCCAGCCTTCGACTCTAGCCGCGAGTGCATCGGCGGTGACGATCAGTTCAACAGCGGCGTTCAAGGTCGAGTCTCGTGGATTTGCGCGGCAGTTTCGCACGAAGCAACACACATCCCGACAGGCACATCGATGGTCCGCGCTCGACGGCAGCAGCGGCCGGCTCGGCGTCACTGCGTATCGGGCGAATAAGCCCGCAGCAGGCCGCTTAGAATGCAGCTTTCCCGTCCCGACAATTCACTATTCCGATGCTGAGCGAGGCGTTCCAGGCAACGCTGAAGATCCTGCTGTTCCGTGCCGGCCCGGCCGATTTTCCCTATCGCGAAGACCCGGGTTTGAGCCGTGGCTGCATCGTCCTCGGCATCGTCGCGACGGCGGCCGTGCTGGGCCAGATGCTGCCATTGGCGATGGCGCTGGCCAGCGGCGTGATCGCCACCGCTGCCCTGTCGATGTTCGTCCGCACCACGCTGCGCCTGCGCGGCCTCGAACCTCGCTATGTGCAGACGCGCAATGCACTGCTGGCCACCGGTTCGGTGCTGCTGCTGATCATGAGCCTGCCGATGGCGGCGATCATGCCGGGGATGATGGCGTTCCTCGAATCGCTGCGCGTGGCCCAGGACGCCATTCCCGCCGGCGGCGCGCCGCTGACCATCAGCCCGGACCAGATGCCGGATCTGCCCGGCGGTGCTTCGCTGCTGCTCGACCTGCTGACCATCTGGTTCTTCGCCGTCACCAGCCATGTACTGCGCCAGGCGGCCAACCTCGGCTATTTCGGCGCCGGCGTGCTGGCGCTGCTCTGCGTGATGAACGTGGTGCTGCTGGTCGCGTTCGCCGGGCCGGTGCTGAAGCTGATCTTCGGCGGAGGCGCCTGAGTCGTGCACCTGCATATTTTGGGCATCTGCGGCACCTTCATGGCCGGCATCGCCGCGCTCGCCCGCGAGGCCGGCCACAAGGTCACCGGCTCCGATGCCAACGGCTGGCCGCCGATGTCGACGCAGCTGGAAAAGCTCGGCATCGCGGTGATGCCGGGCTACCTGGCCGAGCATCTCGATCCACCGCCCGACGTGGTCGTGGTCGGCAATGTCGTCAGCCGCGGCAATCCGGCGATGGAGCACGTGCTGAACGCTGGCCTGCCCTACGTCTCCGGTCCTGAATGGCTGGCGGCCCATGTGCTGAAGGACCGCCACGTGCTGGCGGTCGCCGGCACCCACGGCAAGACCACGACCACCAGCCTGCTCGCCTGGCTGCTCGAGGAAGCCGGGCTGGAACCGGGTTTTCTGGTCGGCGGCGTGCCGGTCAACTTCGGCCTTTCGGCGCGCTTGGGCCGCGGCAAGTGCTTCGTCATCGAAGCCGACGAGTACGACACCGCGTTCTTCGACAAGCGCTCGAAATTCGTCCACTACCGGCCGCGCACCGCGATCCTGAACAACCTTGAATACGACCACGCCGACATCTTTCCGGATCTGGCAGCGATCGAAAGACAGTTCCATCACCTGGTGCGCACCGTGCCCGGCGAAGGTCGGTTGATCGTCAACGCGCAGGACCTGAATCTGCCTCGGGTGCTGGCGATGGGTGCCTGGTCCGGCATCGAGTGGTTCGATGGCGAAGGCCGTGATGCGCGCGGCTGGCAGGCGACGCGCAGCGCAGACGGCTTCGCCCTCGGCTATCGCGGCGAAACGCTCGGCACAGCACGCACGCCGCTGGCCGGGCCACACAACCGCGCCAATGCGCTGGCGGCAATCGCGGCAGCGGCGCAGGTCGGCGTCTCGACGGCCGATGCGCTGCGCGGTCTCGAATCGTTCCGTGGCATCAAGCGCCGGCTGGAACTGCTCGGCACCGCGGGCGGCGTCGAAGTGTTCGACGATTTTGCCCATCACCCGACGGCGATCAGCGTCACCCTCGCCGGCCTGCGCGAACGCGGCCCCGGCCGCATTCTCGCCGTGCTCGAACCGCGCTCGAACACCATGCGACTCGGCGGCCACGCCGGTGGCGATCTCTCGATGAGCCTCGCCGATGCCGACCTCGCCTTCGTCTACGCCAGGCCCGATCTGAAATGGGACGCCGGCAGCGCGCTGGCGGCGGTCGGCACACGCCTGCGCCTGCACGATGATCTGACCGAACTCGCAACCGCGATCGCCGCCGAAGCCCGCCCGGGCGACCGCGTGCTGGTGATGAGCAACGGCGATTTCGGCGGCCTGCATCAGCGGCTGCTCGATCTGCTGAAGCGCTGATTCAGCCAAAAATCGACATGCTCATGACGCGGTAACAACACGCGTCTGACATGTCTCCGACGAAAGTCGGCCATGTGATTTTTCATCGCCATTTTGCGCATCCGATTCCATGCAATCGGTGTACGCAGACTCGTGGGTCTGCCGCGCTTCCACCTTCCGAAACATGGGTGAGCGGAGGCCAGCGCGGCCGCGCGGCTTCCTGCGCGGCTTCGAACCACAAGGAAGCCGGCAACCGCTGGCTGTGCACTGAACTCATGGAGATTGATCATGCTGATGCGCCACAAGAGTTGGGCCCTGGCCGCTGCCGCGCTGTTTCTGTACGGCTGCGACAGCAAGGAGAACGGCCCCCCGGGACCCCCGCCACCGACGTCTCCGGTGATCACCGACAGCTACGTGGTCACCAGCAGCAACCGCCTGCTCGGCATCAATCTCACCGGCTCCGGCGGCACACTGTTCAGCGCTGCCATCAGCGGCCTCGCCACCGGCGAAACGGTGCTCGATCTGGCGTTCCGTCCGCGCAACGGCCTGCTCTATGCGCTGGTCAATGGACCCGCGGGCGCCCGCATCGTCCGGCTTGATCCCACCACCGGTGCGGCGATCGCGGCCAGCACGCTGACCGCCGATCCCACCGACACGACGACGCCGTACACCGGCCTCGCCGGCGCCCGCTTCGGCATCGACTTCAACCCGGTGCCCGATCGCCTGCGGGTGATCTCGGACGCGGGCCAGAATCTGCGCATCAACATCGACACCGGCCTGACCATCACCGACACCGCGCTCAACGGCGCAGCCGCCGGTGCCTCGGCCACGGCCTACACCAACGCCTTCAACGCCGCCTGCCGGACCCAGCAGTTCACGATCGATCCGGCCAGCGACCGACTGTTTCTGCAGAACCCGCCGAACGATGGCGTGCTGACAGCGATCGGCAGCCTGGGCCTCGATATCGACTCCGTCGATGGCTTCGGGACCGCAACCTCCGCCGACGGCACCAACACCGCCTATGCGGTCATGACCACGTCCAGCGGCGCCAGCCTCTACATGATCAACACGACGACTGGCGCGGCGACCGCGATGACGAGCATCGTCCTGAACGCCGGCGAATCGGCGGCGGGCTTCGCAACCAGTCCGCAGACAGCAACGCCAAGCCAGGCCCCGGGCGAACTGGTCGGCCTGACCACCGCGAACGGCTATGTCAGCTTCATGCGCGGCTCGCCGGGCAAGCTGTGCACCAGCGGCGCGATCAGTGGCCTGCCGGCGGGCACCGATCTGCTCGGCATCGATACCCGCCCATCGACGGGCGGCATCGTCGGCCTTGGCAGCGACAACAAGCTGTACTCGCTCAGCAATGCGGGTGTGGCCGCCGCGTTGTGCCCGCTGGCGACCGATCCGGCCGACACCACGCTGCCGTACTCGGTGCTGCCCGCCGGTGCCAGCTTCGGCGTCGGTTTCAACCCGGTGCCGGACCGCCTGCGAGTGATCGCTGACAACGGTCTGAACCTGCGCATCAATCCCAACCTGAACGGCGCTGGTCAGTGCCTGGTCACCACTGATACGGCGATCTCCGGCGCAAGCTCGCTCAGCGGTACGGCCTACACCAACACGGTGCCGGCGGCCGGCACGACCACGCTGTACGCGATCGACAGCGGTGCCGATGCCCTGGTGCAGATCGGCAGCAATCCGGCCAATGGCATTGCCGATGATCCGGGCAATCCGAACAGCGGCGTGGCCAGCACCATCGGTGCGCTGGGCGCCGGCGACGTCGGCAAGGTCGATGCCTTCCTGATCGACGGCCGCAACAACGCCGCGCTGCTGGCGACCAGCGCCGCCGGCGCCACGGCATCGACCCTGTACACGGTCAACCTGACCACCGGCGCGGCAACGGTGACTGGCGCGGTCGGCGGCGGACTCGGCACTGCGGCGGCGGCTCCACTGCGCGGGCTGGCTTTGACCGGCGGCATCAGCCTGAACGTCTATGCGCTGACCACCGACAACCGCCTGCTGTCGTTCTCGCAGACCGGCAATGTGCTGGCGCCGAATACGGCCACCGATCTGACGATCACCGGTACTGTCTCCGGCGAGCAGTTGCTGGGCATGGATTTCCGCCCTGCAAACGGCCTGCTGTACGCGGTCAGCTCGCTGAATCAGATCTATGTGATCAACACCTCGACGGGTCTGGCCACGCTGTCATCCGTCTTGGCCGCGAACCCGGCCGATACGGTACCGCCGCTCTACACGACGCTGCCGGCCGGCGCGATTGCCGGCGTCGATTTCAATCCGGTTCCGGATCGTCTGCGGGTGGTCGACAGCACCGGCAGCAATCTGCGCATCAATGTTGCCACCGGCGCCACCGATGCTGATCTGATGCTCAACGGCGCAGCCGGTCAGATCGTCGCGGCGGCGTACACCAACAGCTACGCCGGCACCACGACGACAACGCTGTACGACCTCGATGCGACGACGCTGTACACCCAGGCGCCGCCGAACGACGGCACGCTGGTGGCCGTAGGCCCGCTTGGCGTCACTGCCAGCGGCGATGCGGGGCTGACGATCGCCGGCGGTGCCAACGGCCTGGTGCTGGCAGCGATCAACACCAGCGGCAGCGGCACTTCCGATCTGTATCGCATCAACCTGGCCACGGGCGCGGCAACGCCAGTTGGCGTGGCTGGCGGTACGGCGTTGATCGGCCCGGCCGGCGGCACCCAGATCCGCAGCCTCGCGATCGATCTGCGCTGAGGTCGTTCTGCAGTAACGCAAAAGGCCGGCCCGCGAGGGTCGGCCTTTTGCTTGTCCGCCGAAGGCTTGTCAGTCGGCGAACGTCGGCTTGCGCTTCTGCAGGTAGGCACCGACCGCCTCCTGGATGTCGGCCGAAATCAACATTGCGGCGTTCCAGCCGGCGACGAACTCCAAGCCTTCGGCGACTGTGTGGTCGCGCGAATAGAGCAGGCTTTTCTTGACGCCGCGGACGGTGATCGGCGATTTCGCCGCAAGCTCACGGGCCAGGGTTTCGACGTGGGCCATCAGCGCTTCAGACGTGGTGAACACGCCGTTGACCAGGCCGATGCGCTCGGCCTTGTTGCCGTCGAAGGTTTCGGCGGTATAGGTCAGCTCGGCGACCCGGCCGTAGCCGATGATCGGCTGCAGGCGCTGCACGGTGCCGACATCGGCGACCACGGCGAGATCGACTTCCTTGATGCAGAACTTCGCATCGGCCGTCGCATAGCGCAGGTCGCAGGCGGCGATCATGTCGACACCAGCACCGACGCAGGCACCGGTGATCGCGGCGATCACCGGCACCCGGATGTTCTCGATCGCGGTCATCGTCGCCTGGGCGCCGAGGATCCAGTCACGCAGGTATTCGCGCGCCCGCGCCGGGCAGCCCGGTCCCAGCACCCGCTGGCTGAGGCCGGCCAGCACTTCGAGATCGATGCCGGCCGTGAAGTGCTTGCCGCTACCGGCCAGGATCACCACGCGCACCTGCTTTTGCGTGTTCAGCCAGGCGGCGGCCTGCGGCAGCTCGGCCCACATCGCTTCGGACATCGCATTGGCCTTGTCCGGCCGATTCAGCAGCAGGCGGGCAACGGGGCCATCGAGTTCGATCTTGAGCGTGGTGAAGTTCATGGGAGCAGGTTCGTGGAGGATGGGATGGCGGCAGCAAGCCAATCTTCGCATGGGCCCGCGCCGCCTTCGCCAGCCTTTACGCTTGTGGATTGCCGTAAGCTGCCGCGATCCTTTGCGACCTTTCCGTCTCTGCTAATGACTGCAACGCCCCCGGCCCGGATTCAGGGCCTGCCCGAAGCCCACGACCTCGAACCGCGTCTGCATGCCGCGCTGGCGCTGGCGAAATCACTCGGTGCCAGTGCTGCCGAAAGCTATCTCGGCGTCAGCCGCGGTCTGTCGGTGGCGGTGCGCCAGGGTGAAGTCGAATCGGTGCAGTTCCAGCGCGACCGCGACTTGTCGGTCACCGTGTTCTTCGGCCATCGCACCGGTTCTGCGAGCACCACGGATCTGTCCGATGCCGCACTGAAGCGCACCGTCGAAGCGGCCTGCGCGATTGCCCGGGTCGGCGGCGAAGATCCCTGTATCGGCCTCGCCGATCCGGCGCGGATGGCACGCGAGTTTCCCGATCTGGACCTTTACCACCCGGCGATCGTCGAGCCGGAAGCGGCCATCGATCTCGCCCGCGAGTGCGAAGCCGCGGCATTTGCGGCCGATGCGCGCATCACCCAGTCCGAAGGCGCCAGCGTCGACACTCGCGAATCCCTGAGCTTGTACGCCAACACGCACGGCTTCCTCGGCTGTCGCCGGGCGACTGATTACAGCCTCGGTTGCGCCGCGATTGCCGTCGACGGCGATGCGATGCAGGTCGGTCACTGGTACAGCGCGACGCGGCGCTACGCCGATCTCGACGCCGCTGCCGCGATCGGCAAGCGCGCTGGCGAGCGGGCCGCGGCGCGCCTTGGCGGCCGCTCGGTAAGCACACAGACCGCGCCGGTGCTGTTCCCGGCCGAAGTGGCGCGCGGCCTGTTCGGCCATTTCATCGGCGCAATTTCGGGCGCTTCCCTGTATCGCCGTGCCAGCTTCCTGCACGGCAAGCTCGGCGAAACGGTGTTCGCATCTAGAGTCAGCGCCCGGCAGATGCCCTGGCTGCTGCGCGGCGCCAGCAGCAGCGCCTACGATCAGGAAGGGGTTGCGACAACCGAGCGCCAGCTGATCGATCACGGCGTGCTCGGCGGCTATCTGCTCGGCAGCTACAGCGCCCGCAAGCTGGGGATGGAATCGACCGGCAATGCCGGCGGCATCTACAACCTGATCGTCGATTCGACCTTCGACGGCGGCCTAGAAGCGCTGGCCCGCGAGATGGGCCACGGCCTGATCGCCACCGATCTGATGGGCCAGGGCGTCAACACCGTGACCGGCGATTACTCACGCGCGGCCAGCGGCTTCTGGGTCGAGAACGGCGTCATCGCCTACCCTGTCGACGAGATCACCATCGCCGGCAATCTGGCGACCATGTACCGCGGCATCGCCGCGATCGGCTCCGATGTCGATACCCGTGGCGGGGTGCGCTGCGGTTCGGTGCTGATCGATGCGATGACCGTCGCTGGCGGCGCTTGAAACGGCTTCCGGTCAAACTTCAAACAAGGATCTGCCGCGTGTTCCGAACTGCATTGCTGATCACCGCCGCTCTCGTCCTTGCTGGCTGCGCCTCGCGCGGCACCCAGGATTGCGAAGCGATTGCCGGCCCGGCCTGGTCACGTCTGTCCGCCGACCCCACCGATAGCCGCGAACTGCTGATTCGCGCCAATCTGCCGGACAACGCCGAGGTGCTGTGGTTCGGTCAGGGCAAGGACCAGGTGATGGTCTGCGATCCCTCGAACAGCCTGGTCAATCCGGGCTGCGGCGGCTCGACGGCCTACCAGTTCGAGCGCAAAGCCGGTGCCTGGGTGTCACGCGGCGTGCTGCTGCCGGTCTGCGACTAGTTCCGGCCTGAAGAGGCTGCTCAGCCAGCCTTCTTTTTCGCTGCGGCCTTCCTAGGCGCAGCTTTCTTGACTGCCTTTGGGACGGACTTCGATGCGACCGCCTTGCGCGGCGCGGCAGGCTTGCTGGGGGACGGCTCCGGCGCCATGCGCGAGGCGGCCTCGGTCGACTCCTCGATGTTCTCGAACTGATCGGAAATCAGCTGGCCGATCTCGCGGTTGATGCGACGGATCGCGTCGTAGACCACGCCGATGGTCTGCTGCTGTTTCTGGCGCAGTCCGGTCTTGTCTTCGGTCAGCAGGCCGGTCTGCTCCAGCGCTTCGAAGGGCAGATCGGCGATGTATTCATGCACCGCCTGCACTGAAGTCGCGCCGCGATCGACGGCTTCCTGGATGAAGTCCTTCAGCAGCTCGATGCGTTGCAGTTTCTTCATGACGGGGCGCTCGACGAAACAGACGGGCCGACAGGATAACCGTCAGCGCACACCGCAGGCGGCGTAATCCTCGCGCCGACGATCGATGCGCACGCCAACCGTCCGCGCAGCTTCGACCGCGCCAGGCTTGCCGATGGTCATCCGCAGGCTGGCGATCGGGAAACGCTCGAAGAGCATCCGCGCCAGGGTTTCGGCCAGGGTTTCCAGCAACTGGAAGCGGCGCTCGGCGGCGAGACAGGTAATCGCTTCGGCCACCGCGCTGTAGTCGACGGCATCGCGGATGCGATCGCTCGACGCCGCTACACGAATGTCGGTACCCATCTCCAGATCGATCAGCAGCGGACGCGGCGCGTTCTGCTCATGGGCGTGGACGCCGATGATGGTTTCGATTTGTAGCGCCTGGATGAAGACAGTGTCGAGCGGCATGAGTCGGATCGTGGTGACGTGAGTTGGGAAGGAGACGCGGAGATCAAGCCGTTGCGGGTGCTGGCGCGCGCAGTTCATGCAGCGGCCAGCGCGCACGCGCTGGAAGGCCAGCACTGCGCTCGCCGACCGACAGCCGCGCCCAGCCCGCGTAGGCGATCATCGCCGCGTTGTCGGTACAGAACTCGGGGCGTGGAAAGAACAGGCCGGCGCCGCGCTTGTCGGTTGCCAGCTTGAGCCGCGCGCGCAGACGCTGGTTGGCACCGACGCCGCCAGCAACGACCAGCGCGCTCAGGCCGGTGGCATCGAGCGCCCGTTCGCACTTGATCGCCAGCGTGTCGGTCACCGCTTCCTCGAAGGCGCGGGCGAGATCAGCCTTGGCCTGGTTGTCGAAATCCGGTTTCAACTGGTTCAGCACCGCGGTCTTCAGGCCGCTGAAGCTGAACTCGAGCCCGGGGCGATCGGTCATCGGCCGCGAGAAGCGGAACACGCCGGGCCGGCCGTCCTTGGCCAGCTTGGCCAGCTCCGGGCCGCCGGGATATGGCAGGCCCAGCGCTTTCGCGGTCTTGTCGAAGGCTTCGCCGGCAGCATCGTCGAGCGTCTCGCCGAGAATCTCGTAGCGCCCCACGCCGTCGACCCGCGCCAGCATCGTGTGGCCGCCGGAGACCAGCAGCGCCACGAACGGGAATTGCGGGCGCGGTGTTTCCAGCATCGGTGCCAGCAGATGGCCTTCGAGGTGATGGATCGGCAGCAGCGGCTTTTCGATGGCGGCGGCCAGACCTGCCGCGAAGGCGCCGCCCACCAGCAGCGCGCCGATCAGGCCCGGGCCGGCCGTGTACGCGATGCCATCGAGATCGGACGCTGCCAGGCCCGCTTCGGCAAGCACCGCGGCCACCAGCAGCTGGATGCGGCCGACGTGGTCTCGCGCTGCAAGCTCTGGCACCACGCCGCCATACTCGGCGTGCATCGCGGCCTGGCTGTGCAGCACATGGGCAAGCAGGCCCGCCTCGCCGTCATAGATGGCTGCGGCAGTTTCATCGCAGGAGGTTTCGAGGCCGAGAACGCGCATGCCGAGCATTGTGGGGCATGGCGCGTTGCTTTACAGCCGACGATTGACTAGACTTTGCGCCCCTCCTGATCTGCCTGCTGATCGGAGCGCTTCCCTAATTCCGTTTTTGTCCGCTGTTGAGAGTGAACTGATGCCGAATGTCCGCGTCCGCGATAACGAGCCCTTCGAAGTTGCCCTGCGCCGTTTCAAGCGCACCTGCGAAAAGGCCGGCGTTCTGACCGATCTCCGCAAGAAGGAATTCTTCGAAAAGCCGAGCCAGGAACGCAAGCGCAAGCGCGCTGCTGCCGTCAAGCGTCAGGCCAAGAAGGTTTCTCGCGAAACCTCCAAGCAGATCCGGTTGTACTAAGCGAGTCTGCTGCTCTGACCAGCACCGCGCCGTTAATGGCGCGGGCTGTTCAATAAAGAAGCACTCCAAATCGCGCCTCTGGGCGCGATTTGTGTTTTTCCCGATTCCATTTTCAGGCGCCCTCACATGACCGATCTCAAGACCCGCATCACCGAAGACGTGAAGCTGGCGATGAAGGCCGGCGACAAGGCGCGCCTCGGCGTGCTGCGCATGCTGACCTCGGAAATGAAGAACCGCGAAGTCGTCGACAGCGTCGAACTGACCGATGCCGTGGTGATCGCCACGCTCGAAAAGATGCTCAAGCAGCGTCGCGATTCGGAATCGCAGTTCCTTGCCGGCAACCGGCCGGACCTCGCCGCCATCGAAGCGGCGGAAATCGTCGTGCTGACCGGCTATCTGCCGCAGCAGCTGAGTGACGAGGAAGTCGGCGCACTGATCGCTCAGGGCATCACCGAAACCGGTGCCGTCGGCATGAAGGAAATGGGCAAGGTCATGGCCTGGCTGAAGCCGCAGGTCGCTGGCAAGACCGACATGGGCAAGCTGTCCGGGCTGATCAAGGCCAAGCTCGCCTAGAAGCAGGGGCTCGTGGTCAGTGATGAGTGGTTGGTAGAAGCCATCGGTTTTCGGTTTCTCTACTAGCCACCAACCACTAGGCACTGGACACTGCAGTCATGTCCCGTATCCCCGACTCCTTCATTCAAGACCTGCTGACGCGCATCGACATCGTCGAAGTCGTCGGCTCCCGTGTCGAACTGAAGCGCGCCGGCCGCGAGTATCGGGGCCTGTCGCCGTTCACCAACGAAAAATCACCGTCCTTCTTCGTCAATCCGGCGAAGCAGATGTTTTTCGATTTTTCGTCCGGCAAGAACGGCACGGCGATCACCTTCCTGATGGAGAACGATCGCCTCAGCTTCGTCGAAGCAGTCGAGGAACTGGCCAAGCGCGCCGGCGTCGATGTGCCGCGCGAAGGCGGCAACGACGACGGCAGCCAGCGCCTGATTCTGGAAAGCCACCTCGATGCGCTGGCCGTCGCCGAGAAGTTCTATCGCAGCCAACTGCGCACGCATCAGCCGGCGATCGACTACCTGAAGAAGCGCGGCCTCGATGGCGAGACCGCCAAGCTGTTCAATGTCGGTTTCGCACCCGAATCCTGGGATGCGCTAACCCGCCTGTTTCCCGAGGCCGATGGCCAGCGCAAGCATGCGATGGACGCCGGCTTGCTGATCGAGCGGGAGGGTGGCGGAGGCGGCGCCTATGACCGCTTCCGCAACCGCGTGATGTTCCCGATCCGCGACACCCGCGGCCGCACGATCGGCTTCGGTGGCCGCACCCTGGCGAACGATCCGGCGAAGTATCTGAACTCGCCCGAGACGCCGCTGTTCCACAAGGGTCGCAACCTGTTCGGCCTGTTCGAAGCGAAACAGTCGACGAAATCGGAACTGGCCTCACTGCTGGTCGTCGAGGGCTACATGGATGTGGTCATGCTCGCCCAGCACGGCATCCGCAACGCGGTCGCCACCCTTGGCACGGCGACCACGCGCGAGCATCTGACCCTGCTGTTCAAGTCGACCCAACGCGTGGTGTTCTGTTTCGATGGCGACCGCGCCGGCCGCTCGGCCGCCTGGCGCGCGCTGGAACAGGCGCTGCCGGAAGTGTTCGACAACCGCGAATGCCGCTTCATGTTCCTGCCCGACGGCCACGATCCGGATTCGCTGGTCCAGGAGATTGGCGCCGATGCCTTCCGCATGCTGATCGAGCAGGCGCAGCCGCTGTCCGATTTCCTGCTCGGCGAGCTTCAGAAGCAGGTCAACATCGCCACCCTCGATGGCCGCGCACGTTTGCCGGGCCTCGCCCGCCCGCATGTCGAGAAACTGCGCGATGGGCCGCTGCGCGCATTGATCGTCGACGAACTGGCGCGGCTGACGCGCCTCGGTCGCGGCGATCTCGAGGCAGCGCTGGCGGCCAGAGCGAAGCCGGAAGCCGCGGGCTCCTCAGCACCGACCGACAACACGCGACGAGTCGAAAGCCCCGGCGCGAAACCGGTGCGGATCGCGCTGCAGTTGCTGCTGGAGGAGCCGGCCCTGGCATCGAAGGCCGAACATCTCGGCCAGATCGAGATGCTTGCCCAGCCTGGCCTGGACATCCTGATCGACACCATCGAGTTCTTCCGCGAGAACCCGGAGGCGCACGCTGCACAGTGGCTGGAACTGCATCGCGGCACTGCGCGCGGTGCGGCGCTGATGCGCATCAGCGCGATGCCGCTGACCATCGTCGATGCCTCGCTGGAGGCGGAGTTTCTCGATTGCCTGACGCATCTGCGCAAGCGGGCGATCCGCGAACGTCAGCAGGCCTTGCTCGACACTGCCCGCGAGCGCTCGCTGGAACCGGCCGAGCAGGCCGAACTGATGGCGCTGATGCAGCGACCCTGAACGCCTCCGAACGACTCGCCGGCAGCGCGGCAAGGCCGGATAGCGAACGAAAAATCGAGAAGACGGTCATTTGGCTCGCGCCCGGATGTTGTCCGCAGACTTGTGCCGGCTGGCAACCAGCAGATGCGCGGCGCTTGCAAGCGCCGACCTTGCCCCCATTTCTGCGCATCTGGCTGGCTGATTGACCGCCAAATCCAGTAAACTGCGCAGTTCTTGACCGACGCCACACACGCCGGTTTCACGCAAGAGTATTCAGATGGCAGCAGCTGACCAGCAATCCCAGATCAAGAACCTGATCGCGCTCGGCAAGGAAAAGGGCTTCCTGACCTTTGCCGAAGTGTCCGACAGCCTGCCTGAAATCGTCGATTCGGAGCAGATCGACGACGTCATCACGATGATCCAGGGCATGGGCATTCCGGTCCATGACGAAGCCCCGGACACCGAGGCCCAGCTGTTCAGCGAGCCGGCCGTAGCCGCCGCCGAGGACGACGAGGAAGCCGCCGAGGAAGCCGCTGCCGCGCTTGCCGCGAGCGATTCCGAGTTCGGCCGCACCACCGATCCGGTGCGCATGTACATGCGCGAGATGGGCTCGGTCGAGCTGCTGGATCGCGAGGGCGAAATCCGCATCGCCAAGCGCATCGAGGAAGGCCTGGGCGAAGCGCTGTATGCGATGGCCAGCTACCCGGAAACGGTGGCGATCCTGCTCGAACAGTACGACAACGCCGTCAACGGCAAGAAGCGTCTGGCCGAAGTCGTGGTCGGCTTCTTCGATCCGAACGCGCCGCTGCCGGCCGCACCTGAAGAAGTGCTGCCGCCGGAAGTTGCCGAAATCGAACCCGAAGTGGTCGAAGGCGCTGCCGAGGAAGAAGAGGAAGCCGTCGATACCGGCCCGGATCCTGTGCTCTGCGCCGAGAACTTCGGCAAGCTGCAGGCGCTCTACGACGAGGCTTGGGATTCGCTGCTTCGCCTCGGCACCGCCAGCAAGAAGACGCAGGCCCGCCGCGCCGCAGTGGCCGATCTGATCATGACCTTCCGGCTGTCGCCGAAGATCGTCGTCGAAGTCACCAACAATCTGCGCAACAAGGTCGAACTGATCCGTTCGATCGAGCGTTCGGTGCTGCGTATCTGCGTGGCCGAATGCGGCATGTCGCGCGAAGAATTCCTGGTCAAGTACCGCGAAGGCGCCACGGCCGATCTCGGCTGGCTGGAAAAGGCCATCCGCGCCAAGCGCAAGTATTCGGCAGCGCTGGCGACCAAGAAGGACGACATCAAGCTGCTGCAGGACCAGTTGACCCAGATCGAAGGCGACAATCTGCTGTCGATCGATGAGATCAAGGACATCTACCGCCGCATGACGGTCGGTGAAGCCAAGGCTCGTCGCGCCAAGAAGGAAATGGTCGAGGCCAATCTGCGCCTGGTGATCTCGATCGCCAAGAAGTACACCAACCGCGGCCTGCAGTTCCTCGATCTCATTCAGGAAGGCAACATCGGCCTGATGAAGGCGGTGGACAAGTTCGAATACCGCCGCGGCTACAAGTTCTCGACCTATGCCACCTGGTGGATTCGCCAGGCGATCACCCGTTCGATCGCCGATCAGGCGCGCACCATCCGCATCCCGGTGCACATGATCGAAACGATCAACAAGCTCAACCGCATCAGCCGCACGATGCTGCAGGAGATGGGCCGCGAGCCCACGCCTGAAGAGCTGGCGATCAAGATGGAAATGCCGGAAGACAAGGTTCGCAAGGTCCTCAAGATCGCCAAGGAACCGATCTCGATGGAAACCCCGATCGGCGACGACGAGGATTCGCATCTGGGCGATTTCATCGAGGACACGGCGGCCGTCTCGCCGCTCGAATCGGCGACCTCGCAGAGCCTGGCGGAAGCCACACACCAGATACTGGCCTCGCTGACACCTCGCGAAGCCAAGGTTCTGCGCATGCGTTTCGGCATCGACATGAATACCGACCACACGCTGGAAGAAGTCGGCAAGCAGTTCGATGTCACCCGCGAGCGTATTCGTCAGATCGAAGCGAAGGCGCTGCGCAAGCTGCGTCATCCGTCGCGCGCCAACTACCTGCGTTCGTTCCTCGACGAATAAGCGGCAAGGCTCAAGCGGCTGTACGACAACCCCGCCTCGGCGGGGTTGTTCGTTTCTGGCGATCGTCGACAACGGACAATAAAAAACCGGCCCGTCGCGCAAGCGAGGGGCCGGTTGGGTCAGCCGAAGCGCTTACTTCTTGGCTTCGCCTTCGGGGCCGACCGTATACAGCACCGGCTTCTGACTGGAATACCAGACCGCCAGCGCCTTGATGTCGGCATCGCTGAGACCAGCGGCCTGACCGCCCATCACGGCGTTCTTGCGGGCGCCGCTCTTGTAGCCCTTCAGGGCCACTTCGATGTAGCTGCGGTGCTGGCCGGCAAGGTTCGGGAACATCGGCGAGGCGCTGACGCCGTTCTCGCCGTGGCAGGCAGCACAGACGCCGACCTGGGCGGGCTTGCCGCCAGCGGCAGCAGCCGGGGCCGCGGCTTCTTCGTTGGCGGAGGCAGCACCGATGGCCGAAAGGCCAAGCAACGCAACGGCGATCGAGGACAGCAACTTCGAGGGACGGGAGTTCATCGTCGTGCTCACTTCTTTTCCGGGGCCTTGGTCAGATAAGCGGCGATGTCGGCCATGTCCTGATCGCTGAGGCTGGCAGCCTGGGCGTGCATGGTGGCGTGCGGACGCTCACCGGACTTGTAGGCTTTCAGCGCAGCGACGATGTACTCCGGATGCTGACCACCGAGCTTCGGCACGTGGTAGCTCGGGTACACGTTCGTGTAGTTCACGATGCCGTGGCAGCCGTAACAGGTGTAAGCCTTGACCTTCCCCGCTGCGGCGTCGCCTTCGGCGTTGGCAGCGGTGCAGGTCAGGGCGGCGGTGAGGGCAATCAGGCCCCATCGCACTGAAATCATCAGGGTGTCTCCTAGGATCGTGGCAGTGCGCGAAGAGCAGCCGCGCAGCGGGCGGTATGGTCGGCGAATCCGGGGCTTGCGTCAATAAAACCGGCTGTTTCGGAGCCTGTTTTTGCGTTCGGCACAGGGCATCGACACGATCGGGCCGGTCATAGAGTTCAGTTATAGTTCGGCGGCTTTCCTCTTGCCCAATCGTCGACCCGGTGCCGCCATGCAAATCCCCGTGACTGCCACCTGCGCTGCGCTTGGCGGTCTGCTGATCCTGGCACTGGCGCTGCGCGTCTCGCTGCTGCGCATGCGCCACCGGATCGCACTCGGCGACGGCGGCAATGCCGAGCTGCTGCGGGCGATCCGCACGCACGCGAACACGGTCGAATTCCTGCCGATGTTCGTGATCCTGTCGCTCTGCTACGAGCTGTATGCCGGCGCGAACGGGGTCTTGATCATATTGGTCGCGCTGTTCCTGTTTGCCCGCGTCAGCTTCGCCATCGGCCTGAGCCTGGCGTCGGTGCATCCGCTGCGCCGGCTTGGCGCCGGCCTGTCCTACCTCTGCCTGCTGCTATTGTCGCTGCTGCTGCTGGCAGCGGTCATTACCTCGTTCTGACGAAGATGGCCGGTAAGCGCGCGAAGCCCGCTGGCAATCCGGCGGCCGGCGAAGTTGCCGCAGTCGATCTCGGCTCCAATTCCTTCCACATGCTGGTGGCTCGCGACAGCGGCGGCCAGTTGCAGATCGTCGATCGACTGCGCGATGCCGTGCGCCTCGCCGCCGGGCTCGACGCCAATCGCATACTCACCGCTGAATCGGAAAGCCGTGCGCTGGATTGCCTGAAGCGCTTCGGCCAGCGTCTGCGCGGCATCCCGTCCGAGCGGGTCCGCGTGGTCGGCACCAACACCATGCGCCGGCTGGCCGACGGCGGCCGCTTCATGCGCGCAGCCGAAAAGGCGCTTGGTCACGAGATCGAAGTGATCTCCGGCGTCGAAGAAGCGCGCCTGGTCTACAACGGTGTCACCCATGGTCTTGGCAGGCCGAAGCCGCGACGGCTGGTGGTTGATATCGGCGGCGGCTCCACCGAGCTGATCATCGGCCAGGGTGCCGATCCGCGCCTGATGGAGAGCATGGCGCTCGGCTGCGTCACCCACACCCAGCGCTACTTCGCCGATGGCGTCATCACCCGCGCGCAGATGCAGGAAGCGCGACTGGCGGCAAGAGTCGAACTGGAATTCGTCGAACGCCAGTACCGCGCCGCCGGCTGGGATGTCGCGATCGGCGCCAGCGGTACCGTGCGCGGCGTCTGGCGCGTGGCTCGCGGCCAGGGCTGGGCCGAAGAGAAGATCACTCGCGAAGCCGTCAACCGCACGGTGGAACTGGTGATCCGCACCGGCAACGTCGCGAAGATCGACTTCCCCGGTCTGCGCGAAGATCGCCGCCCGGTGTTCGCCGGCGGGCTGGCAGTGCTTGCTGGAGTCTTCGACAGCCTCGGCATCGACGCGATGGAAACCTCCGAGCACGCGCTGCGCGAAGGCCTGATCTACGACCTGCTCGGCCGGCTTGCCGACAACGATGTGCGCAGCCGCTCGGTCGATGCGATGGCGACGCGCTACGGCGTCGATCATGAACAGGCGCGTGAAGTCGAACGCTCGGCGCTGAAGCTGCTCGATCAGGCGCATGACGCCTGGCAACTCGATCGCGAAGTGTCGGCGCGCCTGCTGCGCTGGGCGGCGCTGCTGCACGAGATCGGCTTGGTCATCGCTCACGAGGGCAGCCATCGCCACGGCGAGTACATGCTGCGCAACGCCGAGCTGTTCGGCTTCTCGCAGACCGATCAGCGCCTGGTCGCCGCCCTGGTGCGGCTGCAGCGCGGCAAGTTTGCCCAGGGTGCCCTGGAAGATCTTCCAGAAAGCTGGAAGCAGCCGATCGCCAGACTCGCCGTGCTGTTCCGGCTGGCGATCGTGCTGCATCGCTCGCGCGCGCCAGGCCTGCGCATTCCGTTCGAACTCGGTGCCAGCGGCAAGCAGTTGAAACTGGCGTTCCGCAGCGGCTGGCTGGATCGTCATCCGCTGACCCGCGAGGATCTGGAGCTGGAAGCCGGCTATCTCACGGCCGCCGGTTACAAGCTGCGCTTCAGCTGATCTCGTCCCGCCACAGCTGGGCACCGAGGAAGATCACCCGTAGCTGGTGCACCAGATTGTCTTCGAGCGGCTGCGCGGAGTCGTCGGGCGGCAGATCAAGGATGTCGGTCGCGCCGTTGAGCATGGTGCTCACCACCAGGCCGCAGATCATCTGCAGCGAGTCCGGCGTCAACTGCGGAAAGATCGCCAGATGCCGTAGATCCTGGGTCAGCTCGGCGGTGAACTGGTCGACTTCGTTACGAATCGCGCCACGAATCACTGGCGAGCCGCCGGTGCGCTCGCCAGCGATGAACAGGAAATGCAGGCGATTGGCCAGTACGAAAGCCGAGTAGACCTGCACCGAGCGGCGAATCATGTCCTTCACCGGTGCGCCGGCGCGGCGCGCTTCACGGAGCATGCGCCGCAAGGTCAGCGCGCTTTCCTCGACCAGCACCAGACCCAGTTCGTGGGTATCGCGGAAGTGGCGATAGAACGAGGTCGGCACCACGCCGGCAACGCGGGTGATTTCGCGCAGACCCAGGGAGTTGAAGCTTCGCCCCTCGTTCATCAGCTGCAACGCGGCATCGATCAGCGCGTCGCGGGTCCGCTGCTTGCGCTGGCCGCGCGCTGGCAACACTTCCTCTTCGGATGCCGGAATTTCTGGCCCGGACGGTTGGCGACTGCGCACGCTCATCACTGTTCCTCGGTGTACAAGCGTGATGGTAACAGCGAAACCCCTTGTAAATCCGCGTTCTGGCCGCGTTCTAGCCGTGTTCTGGCAGCGCACTGACCAGACAAGGGCAGTCATCAGTGAACAGGTAGATATTTTTAGTGAACAACTGTTGACACATCGATCCTCTTGCGTGAACATACGTCCACCAATCGAGGAGTCAGTCATGTCTGCCACCGCCCCGCGTACCCATTTCTTCAGCACCGGCCTGCGCCGCGCGTTGAGCTCGCGCATCGCGGCCACGCTTGCCTATCCGCATGGCGTGGACCGCTACGTGGAGCATTTCGCGCCGACCTTCTCGCTGAACGAAGTCCGCGCCGAAGTGACGGCCGTCCGTTATCAGACCGACGACAGCGTGACGATGACGCTGCACCCGAACGGCAACTGGCAGGGCTTTCGCGCCGGCCAGTACCTGCGTCTGACGGTCGAGATCAACGGCGTGCGCCGCACGCGCTGCTACTCGCCGGCCAACTCGGTGCACGCCGCCGATGGCCTGATCGAACTGACCGCCAAGGCGCATGCCGGTGGCTTCGTGTCCAAACATCTCCAGCAGGACCTGCAGGTCGGCACGACGGTGGGTCTGTCGCAGGCCGAAGGCACATTCGCGCTGCCAGAAACGCGTCCTTCGCGCGTGCTGCTGATCAGCGGCGGCAGCGGCATCACGCCAGTGATGGCGATGCTGCGCACGCTCTGCGATGAGGGCCACGCGGGTCAGATCACCTTCCTGCATTACTCGAACGCGGCGAAGGATCAGATCTACGCCGCGGAACTGGCCGAGATCGCCGCGAAGCACCCCAACGTGCAGCTGCTGCGCGGCTATGTCGAAGCCGACCAGGGTGGTGAGCTGAGTGGCCTGTTCGGCCGCGCGCATCTGAATGATGCGGTGCCGGACTACGCCGAAGCGCAGACCTTCCTCTGTGGCCCGCCCGGCATGATGAAGGCGGTGCAGCAAATCTGGACCGATGAAGGCATTGCCGAACGCCTGCATCTCGAACACTTCACGGCCGCGCCAGTGGTCGTCGACAGCGCCAATGCCGAAGGTGAAGTGCGCTTCATGCGCAGCGAACGCCTCGCCAAGAATAGCGGCGGCACCTTGCTCGACCAGGCCGAAGCCGCCGGCCTGAAGCCGGAATCGGGCTGCCGCATGGGCATCTGCCACGCCTGCACCTGCCGCAAGACGGCGGGCCGCGTGCGCGATACCCGCACCGGCGAGATCAGCGATGCCGGCGAAGGCGATATCCAGATCTGCATAAGCGTGCCGGTCGGCACCGTGACGCTGGATCTGTAATCACATCCTGCGACCGACCGGGCCATCCCGGTCCGGACTGTCCAAACAAGCTTCCCTCTTCAATAACCGTAGAGACCTGACCATGACCGCCATCACCAAGAACACTTTCAGCTCGCTCACGCCAGCCCAGTTCACGGCCATCGGCAACGAGTTCGATGCCATCCGCAACCGCATGCGCGCCGACCTCGGCGAGCGCGACGCCAAGTACATCCGCACGATGATCAAGCGCCAGCGCCAGTTCGAAGTGGCCGGCCGCGTGATGATGATGATTCCGCCGATCTGGCCGGCCGGTGTCGCCGCGCTTTCGGTGTCGAAGATTCTCGACAACATGGAGATCGGTCATAACGTCATGCATGGCCAGTACGACTGGATGGGCGATCCGTCGCTGAACTCGAAGAACTTCGAGTGGGACAGCGCGGACACGTCCAAGAACTGGAAGATCACCCACAACTACGAACACCACACCTACACCAATGTCCTGAACAAGGACCATGACATCGGCTACGGCCTGCTGCGCATGTCGACCGATCAGAAGTGGGAGCCGCGCTTCCTCGCCAACCTGCCGCTGACCGTGCTGCTGCACACCTTCTTCCAGCACTTCGTCGCCGTGCAGAACCTGAAGCTCGAAGAAGTGCTGATCTACAAGACCAAGACCGGTGCGCAGTTGAAGGAGGAGTTCAAGCCGGTGTGGAAGAAGATGCGCAAGCAGCTGGCCAAGGACTATGTGCTGTTCCCGCTGCTGGCCGGCCCGATGGCGCCGATGGTGTTTGCCGGCAACGTGCTGGCCAATCTGGCGCGCAACGTCTGGGCCTGTGCGGTGATCTTCAACGGCCACTTCCCGGAAGACGTCGAGCAGTTCCCGGAATCGGTGATCGAGAACGAAACGCGCGGCCAGTGGTATGTCCGCCAACTGCTCGGCTCGGCCAACTTCAGCGGCGGCAAGCTGATGCACATCATGAGCGGCAACCTGAGCTTCCAGATCGAGCATCACCTGTTCCCGGACATCCCGGCGCACCGTTATGCCGAGATCGCCCCGGAAGTCCGCGCGATCTGCGAGAAGCATGGCCTGCCGTACAAGACCGACTCGTTCGCGCGCCAGACCCTGAGCACCTGGAAGCGCATCGCCAAGCTGTCACTGCCGTCAGGCAAGAGCGGCACGGTGTCGCCGCGGATGGCGAACGAAAAGGTCGCGGCGCCGATGGCGCTGGCTGCTTGATTGCCCCACAGCCGGCCTGAGCGATCAGGCCGGCTTTGTTGAGGCTCGGACCTCAGCTCTTCTTGAGCAGGTCGCGGATTTCCATCAACAGCTTTTCTTCGTTGGTCGGCCCCGGCGGTGGCGGTGGCGGTGCTGCCGCCTCGGCCTTCTTCATCGTGTTGATGCCTTTAACGACCAGGAAGATCACGAAGGCGACGATGATGAAGTTGATCACCGTCTGGATGAACTTGCCGTAGCTGAGCAGTACAGCCGGCGTCTTGCCATCTTCCGAGGCGGCTTTCAGCACGAACGCCGCTTTCGAAAAATCGACGCCAGCGGTGAGCTGGCCAACCACCGGCATGATCACGTCACCGACCAGCGAGGTGACGATGGCGCCGAACGCGGCACCGATGACGACACCGACGGCAAGGTCGATGACGTTGCCGCGCATCGCGAAACTCTTGAACTCCTGGGCAATGCTCATGCTGTTCTCCGGGTCTTGGAACGGTTGTTTTTGCTGCAGCGGATTCTATGCCGGGCCGGCGAACGCCCGGACGACTTCGTCATCGACCAGACAGGCCGGCAGACCAGCCTCGAGGTTCGCGTACTGCGGCCGCCAGCCGAGCCGATCGACCAAGCGGCGATTCGACAGCCGCTTCGATTCTTCGATAAACGACTTCAGCATCGGCGACATCGTTTGCAGCGCCACCGCCAGCGGCACTTCCGGCGGCGCGGGCAAGCCGAGCAGCGCGGCGCAGCGGAAGAAGTAGTCGCTCATCGTCGTCGGCTGGCCATCGGACACGTTGTAGGCCGCGCCAGCTTCACCGACCTCGGCCACGCGCAGCGCGGCGGAGGCCAGATCGTCCGCGTGAATGCGATTGGTGTACGGCGACTGATCGCGCTGCACCAGCGGCGTGCCGGATTTGAGCCTTTGCAGCGGCAGGCGTCCTGGCCCGTAGATCCCCGGCACGCGCAGGATCATCGCCGCGATGTCATGCCGCTCGCCGTAAGCCAGCGCGCGACGCTCGGCATCGAGCCGGCGATAGCCACGCGCGCTCTTCGGCTTCAAGGCTTCGTCCTCGTCGATCCAGCGGCCTTCGCAGTCGCCGTAGACGGCCGAGGTCGACAGATAGATCAATCTCGACGGCGGCTGATTCAGCGCATCGAGCACCTGGGCGAAGCGCGGATCGGTCTCGCCTTTTTCCGGCGGCGGCGCGAAATGGAACAACCAGTCGGCGGCGGGCGGATCGGCAATGGCATCAGCATCGAGATCGGCGACCCGCGCCGTGATGCCGAGCCGCGCCAGCGCCGCAGCGCTGGCTTCGGAGCGGACGATGCCGGTCACCGTGATGTCGCGTGCCATCAGCTGCAGCGCGAGGCGGCAGCCGACATCGCCGCAGCCGACGATCAGTGCCTGCATCGGTCGCGCTCGCTCGCCGGCATCAACCGTCGCCTTCCATCAGGTCGGCGATGTACTGGTCGAACGTGATTGCGCCGCCAGCAGCAGCCACCGGCGCGAGATCGCGCGCCGGCAGTGCATCGCCAAAAGCGTCAATGCGCTTCCACTTCGCTGCCGGTGTGGCGCAGCCGGCTTTCGGCACATAAACCGAATCGCCGAGCTTCTGGTAGCGATGGATATAGCGCGGGCAGTTGACGAACAGATTGGTGATCGCCACCCGCACCACCATTTCCGCCTCCGGGTAATCCTTGAGCAGCGGATCGTTCGGATCGATGCTGGCGTTGCCGTGCAGGCGCAGGCGGTTCGGCGTCTCGAAATCGATGAACAGCAGGCCGACCTTGGCGTGGGTCTTGAGATTGCCCAGCGACAGGTACATGCCGTTGCCGTCGTAGCTCGGGAAGGCGATGGTGCCGCTGTCGACGATCTTCACGAAGCCCATGGCGCCGCCCTTGTACGAGCAGGTGGGCTGGCCATCGGGGTCGACCGTCGACAGGAAGAACAGATCGCGGCTGCAGATGAAAGCTTGCTCGGGCTCGCTCAATTCCGGATGCATGGTGATCATCGACACCCGGTCCGCCAGCATCTCGGTGCCGAACTGTCTTTGCAGTGCGCGCTGCGCCGCGCTGAATGTCTCGCTCGCGGTCTCGTTCAAGGTCTCGTTCATCTGGGCTCGCTCCTCCATCGGTCACGGCTCGGCTGGCCGCGTGCCCGGAGTGTCGCGCATGGCGGACGGGCTGGGAACCCGACGGCGGGAAGACCCTCGGGTCGCTTCAGCGATTGCCGGCGGCCAGTTCCAAACCCTGCCGATAATGCAGCGCCGCTTCTTCCGGCTGCTGGGTATCGGCACAGAGGCGGGCCAGATCGAGACAGGCCTTCGGCGTTGGCGCAACCGCCAGTA
>NZ_JAHFRY010000060.1 GCF_023266035.1 Nevskia sp. | reverse complement strand
CGACCTATCTCGGCCGCGAATCCGCCGCTGCCGGCATCGCCGTGATCAGCTCGATCGGCATCCTCGGCGGCTTCGTCAGCCCCTCACTGATGGGCTGGATGAAGAGCCTCAGCGGCACGCTCGACGCTGGCCTGCTGTTGATGGCCGGTGTCGCCGCGCTCGGTGCGCTGGCGACTTTGCTGCTGGTGCCCGCGAATGCGTTGAGAGTGGGACGCACAGAAGCCTAGCTACGGAGTCGCCCTCGCTATCCATCGTCAAGGCTGCTCGCGATACTCCGTGTCGTCGTCATAACGAACACACGAGGAGAGCATCGATGAGCCTGAGCAACGCGCTGGACGCCCTGCTGAAGAGTGGCACCGAAGCCGGAGAGATTCCTGGCGTGGTCGCCGTCGCCGCTGATCGCAATGGCGTGTTCTACGAAGGTTCGGCCGGCGTGCGTGCCCATGGCGGCAAGGTGCCGATGACCGTCGACACCTTTGCCTGGTTCGCCTCGATGACCAAGGCGGTCACCGGTGCGGCGGCGATGCAGCTCGTCGAACAGGGCAAGCTCGATCTCGACGCGCCTGCCGCCAAGGTGCTGCCGGAGCTCGGCAAGATCCAGGTGCGTACCGGCTGGGACGCCAACGGCAAGGCGATCCTGCGCGCGCCCAAGAGCCCCATCACCCTGCGCAATCTGCTGACCCACACCAGCGGCTTCGCCTACGAATTCTTCTGCCCCGATGTCGACAAGGAACTGACCGACGCCGGCAAGCCCAACGTCATCAGCGGCTCGTCGGCGTCCATGGATCGCGCGCTGGTCGCCGATCCGGACACTGCCTGGAACTACTCGATCGGTATCGACTGGGCGGGCCGCATGGTCGAGCAGGCCAGCGGTCTCAAGCTGCGCGACTACATGGCCAGGCACATCTTCGCGCCGCTGGGCATGAAGGACGTCACCTTCGAAGCCAACGCCGAGCAGCAGGCCCGGGCGAGCGCGATGCACGCGCGCCTGCCGGACGGTTCTCTGGTGGTGATTCCGTTCGGCATTCCGCCGGATGCCGAGTTCGACATGGGTGGTCACGGCTTGATGGGCAGCCTGCCGCACTATCTGCGCTTCACCCGGGCGATCCTCAACGGCGGCATTCTCGACGGCAACCGCATCCTCGCGCCGACCACGGTCGAACTGATGTGCCAGAACCATATCGGCGCGCTGTCGGTGCCGGTGATGAAGACCCATATGCCGACGCTGTCGAACGACTGCGATCTGCATCCGGGCATCGATCTCAAGTGGGGCCTGAGCTTCATCATCAACCAGCAGCCGCTGCCCGAAGGCCGTGCCGCCGGCAGCCTGGCCTGGGCCGGTCTGCCCAATGCCTATTTCTTCATCGACCGGAAATCCGGCATCACCGCCGCGCTGCTGACCCAGATCCTGCCGTTCTGGGATGCCAAGGTGGTGGCGCTGTACCAGAAGTTCGAACGGACGATCTACGACCACCGCTGAATCATCGCGCCGGCAGCCCGCGGTCCATTCGCCAACCTGGAAACTTCGCCATGTCCGCCTTGATGATCGCGCTGGTCAAGATCAGGAATCCTGCCAAGTTGCAGGAGTACTCCGCTGCGGCCGGTCCGACGGTTGCCGCTGCCGGCGGCGTCGTGCTCGGCCGTGGCAAGCACACGGAAACGCTGGTCGGCGCGATCGACATCAACAATGCGCTGGTCGCCCGTTTCCCGTCGGCCGCGGCGGCCCATGACTGGTATCACTCTGCTGCCTACCAGGCCTTGATTCCGGTCCGTGACGAAGCCATGGAGGCCACGTTCTTCGTGCTTGAAGAGCCGATATGACGGGGTTCTGACGTCGGCTTCACAGACTCTCCACAGCGATCGATGAGCCCTTGAAAAGGCTTCATCGAATGGTCATCCCCGCTTAACCGCAAGCCGCGACGATGCGCCTGCAGTCGTCGGATCGGCGACCGCTCAGGGTCGTCGCGGGCAGTACTCGAAGTGTCGGCGTCGATCTTCCAAACCAGAACGTCATGGGAGAAAACGCATGCGCTTTCCGATCAAGAATTTCGTTGTCGCGGTATCCGCGCTGATCGTCGCTTCATTGTCAGGCGTGACCGAATGCCAGGCCCAATCGATGCCCGTCAGTCGCTTGGATGCCAATAGCCGTCCGCTGATCATTGCCCATCGTGGCGCTTCGGGCTATCGCCCCGAACACACGCTGGCGGCCTATGAGCTGGCGATCAATCTCGGCGTCGATTTCATCGAGCCTGATCTGGTGTCGACCAAGGATGGCGTGCTGGTCGCCCGTCATGAGAACGAAATCGGTGGCACTACCGATGTCGCCAGCCATCCGGAGTTCGCCGGCCGGCGCACCACCAAGACCATCGACGGCCTGGCCCTGACCGGCTGGTTCACCGAAGACTTCACCCTGGCCGAGCTGCAGACCTTGCGTGCCGTCGAGCGCATTCCGGCGATCCGCCAGCGCAACAGCCTGTACAACGGCCTGTATCAGGTGCCGACCCTGCAGCAGGTCATCGATCTGGCCCAGCGCAAGAGCCTGGAGACTGGTCGGGTGATCGGCATCTATCCGGAAACCAAGCATCCAAGCTATTTCCGCAGCATCGGCTTGCCGCTCGAAGAACCGCTGCTGACGACCCTGCGCCGCAATGGCCTGGACCGCCGCGACGCGCCGGTGTTCATCCAGTCCTTTGAAAGCGGCAATCTGCGCCAGCTGCGCAGCCGCACCCGCATCCGGCTGGTGCAGCTGTTCGGTGGCCCGGCCGATCGTCCGGCCGATTTCGTCGCCACTGGCGTCACCTTCACCTATGGCGACATGGCCACGCCGGCCGGCCTGGCGCGGATCGCCAGCTATGCCGACGGCATCGGCCCGCCGAAGACCTCGATCCTGCCGCGTGATGCCGCCGGCAACTCGCTGACGCCGACCACCTTGGTCGCCGATGCCCATGCCGTCGGCCTGATCGTTCACCCGTACACGTTCCGCAACGAGAACACTTTCGTGCCGAACGAGCTGCGAGTCGGCGATCCGGCCAACGCTGCGTTTCCGACCCTTTACGGCCGGGCGCTCGATGAATACCGGCTGTTCTTCAACCTCGGCGTCGACGGCCTGTTCAGCGACAACGGCGATACCGCGGTCGAAGCCCGTCGGCTGCTGCTGAATCCCTGAGCCCGGGACGACACGATCCTGCGTCGCAGCCCTAGCGAAGCTCGCGACGCAGGATTTTCCCAGTCATCGTCTTCGGCAGCTCGGGCAGGAAGTCGACGATGCGCGGCACCTTGTACGCCGCCATCCGCTCGCGGCAGTGGGCGATGATGGCTTCCGGCGTCACGGTGGCCCCGGCCTTCAGGCTCAGCACTGCCTTCACCGTTTCGCCGCGATAGGCATCGGGCACGCCGACCACGGCGGCTTCGCGGACGGCGGGATGCGTGTACAGCACGTCCTCGACCTCGCGCGGCCACACCTTGTAGCCGGCGGCGTTGATCATGTCCTTCTTGCGATCGACCAGGAACAGCCAGCCGTCGGTGTCGATCACGCCGATGTCGCCGGTGTGCAGCCAGCCGTCGCGGATCGCATCAAGGGTCGCTTCCGGCTTGCGCCAGTAGCCGCTGACCACCTGCGGTCCGCGGATTGTGATTTCGCCGGCTTCACCATAAGGCAGCGGCTGCGCGGTCTCGGCATCGACGATGCGGATGTCGGTATTGAAGGTCGGCACGCCGACACTGAGTGCACCGAACAGTGGATCGACCGGCGCCCGCTTGTCGAGCGGCGAGACGGTGGCCGGCGAGGTCGATTCGGTCATGCCGTAGGCGTTGCGGATGTACAGCCCGAACTTCGCTTCGAACTGCGCGACCACTGCGGGCGCGATCGGCGCGCCGCCGGAGTAGATCGAACGTAACGAAGCCAGGCTGTCGGCTTTCGCGTCCGGATGGTTCATCAGCGCCATCAGTGCGGTGATCGCGCCAATCGTGAAGACTGGCTGCCGCTCGCGGAAGGCGTCGAGCATCACGCCAGCTTCGAAGCGGTAGGCGAGGGTCAGTGCGCCGGCGATGCTGAAGCTGGCCGCGATGTGGCCGATCAGGCCGGTGATGTGGAACAGCGGCGCGATGCCGAGAATGCCGTCGCCCTCGCGCAGTTCGATCCAGTCGCGATAGACCTGCGCGGTGAACACGACATTGCCGTGGCTGTTCATCGCGCCTTTCGGCAGGCCGGTGGTGCCGGAGGTGTAGACCAGCATCGCGGTGTCGCTGGGCTGGTAGTGGATCGTCGGCGGCGTTGCACCTCGATAGCTGGCGATCAGGTCGGCAAACGCCAATGTGCCTTCGCAGGCCACGCGGCTGATGCTGCCGAACAGGCGCGGGTCGTTGCGGCGCTGGTATTCCAGTTCGGAGGTGGTGATGACGATGCCGACCGGCCGCTCCGCCAGCACCTTGGCGATGACATCGCGATACGCGGTCTCATGGACGATCAGCGCGGCCGGTTCGCAGTCCGCGAACAGCAGCGCCAGTTCGCGCTCGCGGTTCATCGGATTGATCGACACCGCAATCGCGCCGGCCTTCCAGCTCGCGACCAGGGCAATGACGAACTGCGGCAGGTTCTGCAGCACCAGGGCGATGCGGTCGCCGCGCTGTACACCGCGCGTGAGCAGGGCGCAGGCGAGGGCGTCGCTCTGCGCATCGACGTCGGCATAGCTCAGCGTTGCGTCGAAGTAGTGAAGTGCCGGCTTGCTTGCGGCTCTTGCGACCGCGGCACGGAACAGCGACAAGGCATCAGGCTGCTCGACCGTGATCGTCGCCGGATGGCCGGCGCTGTATTGGGCGAGCCAGGGAGGGGCTTGTTCGTTCATGCCGTGGGCTCCGTCGATGCGTGCCGATAACCGGTATCTGACTTCGGTTCTTTGCGTAGGGCGGCCCGCGGCCGCCGGCTTCGGCTTCAGATGCGGCCGGGGCGGCGGGTATGGCCCGCCCTACGAAAAAACGCGGTGCTAGCGGATCACCACCGGATTGACCGGCGCACCGGAGCCATTGATCACCTTCAAGGGCGCTGCCACGTACAGGAAGCTCCACTGGCCATCGGCGGCGCAGTCGGCGGCCAGCGGATCGAGCTGGCAGATCTCGGTGAAAGTGACGCCAAGGTTCGACATCAGCGCGATGTGCAACGGCAGCGCCACGCCGCTGACCGGGTCCATCGTCACCTCGTTGGCGATGGTGTCGGTGACCAGATTGGGGATTTCCATTTCGTGGAACCAGCTGACCAGTTCCGGGGAATAGGTCAGGCCCGGTTCGACGAAGTTCTTGTAGAACTCGACCCGGTCGCGCTCGTAGAACGAGCCGATCCAGCCGGTGCGGATGATCAGGATGTCGTGCTTCTGGATGCTCACGCCCTGCTTCTCGGCCGCGGCGAGCAGGTCCAGATGCGTGAAGGTTTCGCCGGGATCGAGCACCGGTTTGCCGCGATGACGGGCCATGTCGATCAGCACCGCGCGGCCGACGATGCCGCGCTCGGCGAGCGGATAGACGCTGGCCTTGCTCATGCCGCCGATCGTGGTGTTGGCGTCGTAGCCGTTGTAGAGCTTGTCGTCGCACCAGACGTGGCCGAGCGCGTCGTACTGCGTGGAGCCCTGCAGGTACATGAACATCACATCGTCGGCATATTCGATGTTGCCGGGGAACTGCACGCCCTTGCCGCACAGCCAGTGGCCGTGATCCATGACGTTGATCCGCTGCGACTGGTTGCGGCCCGGCCAGACCGGATCGCCGCCCGGCTTGCCCATCGGAATCTGCAGGGTGTAGGTCTTGCCCTGGCGCACGGCAGCAACGCCGCGCAGCACTTCGGCGCTGGTCAGGAAGTTCAGCGAACCGACTTCGTCCTCAGGCCCCCAGCGGCCCCAGTTGCGCGGGGAATCCTTCAGCAGCTCGGCAGCCGTCGGCACTGGTTGGGTGGTCATGTCCTCTCCGTTCGCAATGATGGCCGCGTCTGGTGCGCGGTCTGGCCCGATGCTGCCTAGCGAACGCGGTGAATTCAATCGCGTGTCAGCCCGCGCACCATCGTGGTCTCGGGCGGGCTCGGCATAATGCGGCACTCATCAGAACTGGATCGTCCCGATGGCCGCCGATGCGCCTACACCCCAGCAGTGGGCTCAACTCGAATCCCTGCTCGATCAGCTGCTCGATCTGCCCGAGGGCGAACGCGAGGCTTTCCTCGATGCTCAATCGCTGAGCCCGGCATTGCGCGTGGAACTCGAGCGCTGGCTCGTCGCCGAAGCCGAAAGCCGGGATTTTCTGGCACCGAGCCTGAACGCGGCGCTGCTGCCTGCCGGCGAGATGGTCGGCGCCTGGCGCGTACTCGAGCTGATCGGCCAGGGCGGCTCGGGCGAGGTCTATCGGGTCGAGCGGGCGGATGGCAGCTATGAGCAGCGGGCCGCCTTGAAGCTGCTCAGGCGTCCGGAAGAGGCGGACGATTTGCGCCGCTTTGCGGCCGAACGACGGATGCTGGCGCGGCTGGAGCATCCGGACATCGCCCGCCTGCTCGACGGCGGTGTCCATGGCGGCCGTCCCTACGCGGTGCTGGAATTGGTCAAGGGTGAGCGTTTCGACGACGCCACGCGCTTCCTGCCGCTGGCCTTGAAGCTCGAACGCTTCCTGAAGGTTTGCGAGGCCGTGGCGCATGCCCATCGACACTTGATCGTTCACCGCGACCTGAAGCCGGCCAACGTACTGGTGACCGCCGACGGCAGTCCCAAGCTGCTCGATTTCGGCATCGCCAAGCCGGTCGATGCCGACGCTGCCGACGTCACCCAGGCCTTGCGCATGACCCCCGATTACTGCGCGCCGGAGCAATTGGCCGGCGGTGCCGTGACTGCGGCCACCGATGTCTTCGCGCTCGGCGTGATGCTCTATCAGCTGCTGACCGGCAAGCTGCCGTGGGCGCTCAGTGGCAGCGGCGTGCAGCGCGCGCTGGAGCGCCTTTCGAGCAGCGACCTGTTACCGCCGAGCCAGGTGGCCACCAAGCTTGTCGCCCGACAGTTGCGCGGTGATCTCGATGCCATCGTGCTCAAGGCACTGCGCCGCCTGCCGGGCGAGCGTTATGGCAGCGCCGAAGCGCTGGCCGAAGATCTGCGCCGCCATGTCGATGGTCGCCCGGTCATCGCTCGGGGCGAGGCGCCTGCATATCTGCTGGGCCGGCTGCTGCGCCGGCATCGCTTCGGTTTTGCCGCGGCGGCCTCGCTGCTGCTGGCCTTGATGGCCGGTGCCGGCGGCATTGCGTTCAAGGCGCGGGAAGCCGCGCAGGAGCGCGATCAGGCGCGGGCGGAAGCCTCCCGCAATGCGGCGGTGCGGGACTATCTGCTGACCCTGTTCCGGGTGGCCGGCGAGACCCCGGGCGCGGACGCGCTGACGCCGAAGCAGCTGCTCGACAAGGGTGCCGAGCGCCTGGCTTCCAACTTCGAGAAAGATCCCGAGAGCGCCGCCGACACACTGCTGGCACTCGCGCAGCTTTATTTCTCGTTCAACGACTATGCGGGCGCCGTGCCGCTGTTCGAACGCGTGCTCTCCCACCAGCCGGCGGTGACGCCGGACATCGCCGCGCAGGCGCGCTACGACCTGTCGCAGTGCTATCTGCGGATGAGCCGCACCGCCGATGCGGTGGCGGCACTGGCGGCCGCTCAAGCCTACTGGGAGCGGGACCCGATCCGGCACCGCAACCAGCTGCTCGAAAGCCGCCTGACCCAGGCCCAGCTGGAGCGGGCCGACGGCCGTGCCGAAGCCGGTATTGCGACGCTCGAGGCAGCGCTCGTCGAGCGCTCGAGAATTTCGGGCGATCTGCACGCCGAGACCGGCATCGTGTTGAACAATCTCGCCGTCGCCTACTTCCAGGCCGATCGGCTTGCCGATGCCGACGCCCTGTTCCGGCGCTCCTGGACGGTCTGGGAAACGATCGGCGCAACCCAGGGTGTCGATGCGCTGAACACGCTCAACAACTGGGCTTCGCTGGCGGTTCGCGAACAGCGTTTCGACGAGGCCGAGAAGCTCTATCGCAAGGCACTCGACACCCGCCGCATGCTGTTCGGTCCGTCGGCGGCGCTGGCTGCACTGCTCAACAACCTGGGCAAGCTGAATCTGCGCCTTGATCGCCCTGCCGAGGCGCTGCCGTTGCTCGACGAAGCGCTGAAGCTGGCGCGTCAATACGCAGGCGAGAACAGCCTCAACGCGCTGGCGGCGCAGGCCGGGCTCGGCGAAGCGCAGGCGGCGACCGGCGATGCGACCTCATCGTTGGCGACGCTGGACGACCTCGATGCCCGGGTTGGCGCCAGCTTTCCGCCGGAGCATCTGCTGGCGGCGATCGCCCATCTGGCGCAGGCCCGTCGGCTGGCAGCGGCTTCCGACGTCACAGCGGCGCGTCGACGCCTCGACGCCGCCGACGCGGTGCTGGCCCAGGCCGGCCCCCAGGCCGCCACCTACAGCCCGCAGGTGGCCGCGTTGCGCGCCCGGCTCGAATGAGCGCGAAGCCCCGGTAAGCGCTCAGGGCGTCTGCAGGCGCTGGAACAGCCAGGCGCGAGCCTTGGCCCAGTCGCGTTGCACGGTGGCAACGCCGACGCCCAGCGCCTCGGCGGTCTCGGTTTCGGTATAGCCCGCGTAGTAGCGGCACTCCACCGTCTGCGCCAGCCGCGGACTGAAGACGGCGAGCTCGGCCAGTGCTTCGTCGATGGCCACCACGCGTTCGTCCGGCGCTTCGGCGGCGACCGTCTCGGCAGCATCGATCGGTAGCGGGCGCTCGCCGTTGTTGCGCCGTGCGGCAAGGCGGGCGCGCGCGTCGTCGACCAGCACCTGGCGCATCGCCAGCGCCGCGGCTCTCAGAAAATGCTGGCGGTCGTTCCAGGCCGGTGTCGCATGCAGCTTCAGCCAGGCTTCGTGGATCAGCACCGTGGTCTGCATGGTGTCCGACGACGCTGAACCGTAGCGCAGGCGCCGCGAGATTCTTTTCAGGTCGGCATAGAACAGCGGCACCAGTTCGGCGGCGTCGGCGCTGATGCTGTTCGGGGCAGACAGCTTTTCTTCCATGGCGATGATGGGATTCCTGAGCGGATCGCGTTCATTGAGATGTGGGGCTTGAAGCCCTTTCAGCTTAAGTGTCCGGAGATCGCCATGTTCATTCCATTTCGTCTGTCGTTGGCCGCCATCGTTTTTCTGCTATGCACGCCTGCAGCGCTTGCGGGAGGCGCCGCCGAGTTTGAAACCGGCGAGGGCGCAGATCGCGGACGCATCGTCCTTGAATTCGACAGCGGCATGATTCGGATGACACCGGTGTCGGCCAAGGGCGCTGTCGAAGCGCAAGGCTACGCGATCTTCCGCGACGGCAAGATGTACAGCGTCGCCGTTACCGATGGCCAGACCATGGTGGTCGAAATGGGCGCGATGATGAAGATGATGGGCAGCAGGCTCGCCAACGCCTCGCAGTTCAATTCCGGCCTCGACGATATCGCCGAGTACCACGGCCTTAGTGCGACGGGACAACGGGAGACCCACGCCGGTATCACCGGCGAGGTCTATACGGTCGATTACAGCACCAGAGCCGGCAAGCGCGAAAAGACCGAAGTCGTTCTGGCGAGCAACGCCAAGCTGACCGAGATGACGAAGGCGATGACCTCGTTCTCGGAAATGATGACCCAGGCGATGGGCCGCAAGAACGACACGCCGGGAGGCAAGGCCCTGGAAGCGGCGTTCCAGAAGAAGAATCTGGGCCTGCTGCGGGTCGAACAGAACATGCGCCTGACGCGTCTCGATAGCGCCACGCCGTCGGCGGCGCGCTTCAAGCTGCCGGCCGAGCCGATGCAGATGCCGGAGCTGCCGGCTGGCATGTCTCTGTCGGGCGCGGGCCTCGGTGGCATGTTCGGCCAAGCGGCGGCTGAAACGGATGCCGACGGCAATGTCGTCACCGAAACGGTGGACGAAAAAGTCGCGCGTCAGAAGGACCGGGTCAAGGCGCGGGCCGATGAAGAAGTCGACAAGGCCTCCGACCGTACGGTCGACAAGGTGCTCGACAAGGCCTTCGACAAGATCTTCGGCCGCTGAAGCGGTGTTCCGGAACGTGCAGGACCCCACCGCCATGAATCGTTACCGCGTTCGCGTCGCCGGCTGTCTGAGCGGTTTCCTGCTGTTGGGTATCGCCGGCACTGCCTGGGCGATCCCGGGCCCCGAACTGCTGCCGGCGCCGGCCACCGTCGTCAATCCGCAGAGCCGGTCGCCGGACGCGGTTCGCGTCGGCCAGGCGGCGGATGGCCGTGCCGTGATCGCGTTCGTCAGCGGCGACCGCTTGTTCGTGCAGCGCCTCGCTGCCGATGGCGCGGCGCGCGGCGAGGTGACGCAGATCCTGCAGACCAATGACGAGCCGCTGCGGGGGCTGTCGCTGGCGGTGGGTGCCAACGGCCACTACACGGTGGGCGTGCAGGCCGGCCTCGGTATCGATGCGCGCGTGTTCATCCGTCGCTACAACCCGGATGGCACCCGCCTGCTGGCGCCGAGCGAGCCGGCGGATGGCCCGCTGACGCTCGCCTTCGATGACGCGCCAAGTTGCGCCGCAGCCGGTCTTTCGGGGCAGAACAGCCCGGCGGTTGCCGTCGACGCCAGTGGCAACAGCGCCTACACCTTCACGCGCACCGTCTATTGCCCAACGGGCCGCGGCGGCGCGCTTGAGCCGGATCGCACGCGCCTGTTCTATCGGTATGCGCCGGTGGCCGCAGCGGCACCCGACGCACTGCCGATGTTCGAGCAATCGCCGGTCACCAGTGCTGGTGATCGCGTCGTCGAAACCATCGGCAGCAGCCTGGCCTTGCAGGACAACGGCGATGGCCTGATGACCTGGAATGGCCATCCCGAAGCGTTCCAGACACCGGCCACCTACGTGCTTCCGCTGCGTTTCCAGGCAGCCACGGCCCCCGCCACGCGCATCGAAGCAACCAACAGCTTTGATCGCAGCGCACCGGTGATCGGCGCCAAGACCGGCGGCTACGTGCTCAACTGGGTCGGCGATTTCAATGACCCCGAAACCGGCAATCGTCGCAGCGGCTGCTACGTGCAGGCCCGGGCGCTCGACGGTTCGGCGCAGTTCGGCGTGCTGACGCTCTCTGGCTGCGGGCAGAACCAGATCGTGCAGCCCGATGGCCGCTTCGAGCTCATTTCCAGCATCGGCTCCAATGTGCTCGGCCGCCGCTACGATGCCAGCGGTGTCGAAACCGGCGTCTATGCCGGTGGCTCCCGTCCCAATCGCTTTCTCGATCGCGTTGCCCGTGCCTGGGCGCCGACTCTGGCCAATGGCAACTATCTGGCCCTCTACAACGTCGACCAGCCCGATGGCAGTCAGGCCGTGCTCGAGCCGGTGCGCTATGGCGGGCCGGATGGCACGCCGCAACTGAATCTGGAACTGAACCCGCCGGGGCCGCTGACCATCTCCGATGGCCGCCTGGTGTCCCTGTTCTGGACCTCGAACGCACCGGCCGGCAGCTGCTTCGGTTTCGGCAATCTGGGTGGTCCGGTGCCTTCCAGCGGCAGCCGCCTGATCGGCAGGTTCTCGACACCGGGTGTACGTACCTACGGCATCACCTGCGGGCCGGGTGCGCTGTCGAAATCGGTGACGCTGACCGTTGTCGATCCGGACGCGGTGGCCGTGAATGTCACCTGGAACCCCGCCAGCATCCTGTCCGGCAACCGGGCCACGGTGTCCTGGGAGGTGATCAATGCCGATCGCTGCACTTACTTGCTGAGCGGCGTACTCGCCGACAGTGGCGCGGTCGCGCCGAGCGGGGCGATCGAATACGCCTTCTCGAATCCTGGCGATGCGAGCTTCGACATGAGCTGTACCGGCGCCGGCGGACGCAGCGGCTCGGGCAGCGCGACGCTGACGATCGGCACGCCTTTGCCGTTGACCGTCGAAGCCGCATGGTCGCCGACCACGATCTTCGCGGGCCAGTCGTCGACCGTGACCTGGCGCAGCGAGAACGCCGTGGCCTGCGTCGGCAGCTATTCCGGCATCCGCAGCGAAACCGGCGGAGCGGAGGCCAGCGGTTCGCTGCTGTTCGAAGCCGGGGACAGTGCGGGCAATCTGGTTTTCACCCTGCAATGTACGGGCGTTGATGGCGAGGTCGAATCGGCTTCCGCGACCTTGGTCGTCCGGCCAGTGGTGCCGGAGTTGAACGTGGCCTGGAATGCGCCAGCGATCTTTGCCGGCGACCCCGCAACCGTCACCTGGAGCAGCACAGGTGCGCAGGCCTGCACCGGGCAATTCACCGGCGTGTACGAGGCGGGCGGTCCGGTCGAGGCCTCTGGCTCGCTGCCACTGCCGAGCACGCTGACCGCGGGAAACTCGACGTTCACGCTGAGCTGCATCGGGCCGGGCGAGGGCCGCGCGATGGCGGCTGCCACGATCACCATCCGGCCGGTGGTGCCGGTGCTGAACGTGGCCTGGAACGCGTCGACGATCTTTGCCGGCGACCCCGCAGCCGTCACCTGGAGCAGCACAGGTGCGCAGGCCTGCGCCGGGCAATTCACCGGCGTGTACGAGGCGGGCGGTCCGGTCGAGGCCTCTGGCTCGCTGCCACTGCCGAGCACGCTGACCGCGGGAAGCTCGACGTTCACGCTGAGCTGCGTCGGGCCGGGCGAGGGCCGCGCGATGGCGGCTGCCACGATCACTATCCGGCCGTTGGTACCGGTGCTGACCGTTAACTGGACGCCGGGCGAGATTCTCGGCCTGCAGAGCGCAACGGTGATGTGGAGCAGCAGTAACGCCAGTGCCTGCACCGGTGCCTACTCCGGGCTGGTCGACAGCAATGGCCCGGTGGAAGCAGCCGGCACGCTGGTCTACGTGGCGCCGGATGCACCGGGCTCCCTGACCTTCACGCTGAACTGCGTCGGCCTCGGTGGTGGCGTCGCCTCGGCAGCCGCAACGCTGACGGTGACCCGCATTCCCTTGCCGCCACCGCCACCCCCGCCGCCGACCGGCAGCACGGCAGACATCCAGCTCGCCAACGGCACCCTGGCCCAGCTTTCGACCACGGTCGGAACGCTGGTCAACGCCCGCGTCGTCACCACACCGGCCGACTTGCCGCCACGCTTCGCACCGGTGACCGATTTCATCGGCTTCGACGTCACCGGCATTGCGGTCGGCTCGAGTGTCGAAGTCACGCTGCTGCTGCCGCAGGGTCTGGCTCCGAACGGCTATGTGAAATGCACGCCGGCCTGTGTGTTGTATGACCGTGCGGTTATCACCGGCCGTCAGGTCCGATTGGTGTTGACGGATGGCGGGCCTGGTGATGCCGATGGCGTCGCCGATGGCGTGATCCGGGATCCGGGTGCGCCGGGCACGGTGGCCGCGGAGCCGCCACCGCCCACGTTGCCTTCGAAAGCTGGTGGTGGTTCCGCAGGCGGCCTGCTGTCGCTGCTGGGTCTGCTGCTTGTGCTGCGCCGGCGCCCAGTGCAGGCGCATAGCAGCGGTGGCTCGCGATGACCCGGCTGGCACCGAGTTTCATCGGCCTGCTCGCCCTGCTGCCTGGTCTGACGGCCGCTGCGGACCAGGGCTGGCAGGGCGTATGGCGGGTGACCCGCGACGACCCGCGGCTGAGCACGCGCGCCGGGGCCGAACTGCTGAGCCTGACGGTCAAGGAAGTCAGCGCCGATATCGCCGCAGTGCGCTGGCAGAGCGGCCGCGCGATCTGTCCCGATCCACCCGACGCCCAAGCCTGCGAATGGGTCGGCGCCCGCGGTCAGACGACGGCCGCCATGGTCAGCGGTAACAGCCTGGTCGCCGTGCTGTCGGTGTCCGCCGACGAAGGCGACCCCTTCGTGGTGGTGCTGCATCGCGCAGCGGACGCGCCGTTGGCCACCGGTGTGCTGCTCGGCGCGCGCGGCGAGTTGCGTTACCGCATCGAGGCCGAAACGGCGGGTTCGCGATGAATCCTCTCCGCCTTGCCTGTGTGCGGACAGCCATCCAACGAGGTCAAGACGAAATGAAATTCCCGGCTGCGATAGCGTTCTGTTCCTTGCTGCTGGCGGCCTGCGGCGCCGAGGGCCGCGATCAAGCCGGCACTTCCGTCCCGGTAGCCGCGACCAAGGCCGGCGGCAGCATCGACTTCGCGATGAGCGCAGTGACGCTGAGCCGGAACAGCAGGGGCGACGAAGGCTCCGCCGGCTGCGAGTTGAGCTTTGCCGCCACCAACAACAGCGGCAATGACCTCAAGTCCGTGCTCGTGGAGTTCGAGGTTTCCGAAGCGGCAACGAGCCGGATGATCGATGCCAAGGCGACGCTGGTGATGCCGTTCAGGATCGCCCGGGGTGAGCGCAAGGAAGCCTGGGGGCCGATCTATCTCGACAATGCCCGCTGCGAAAGCCTGCGCGTGAAGATCACTCAGCCGTCCAGTCCGGGCATGTGCATCACGGTGGACAAAGCGCAATGCGCGCCGTATCGGCTGAGCGGGACCGGCGTGGCGCAGTTCGAGTAGAGCAGCGCCGAGATCGGTGCGGCGCTGCGGGTCGCTCAGCTGCGCGCTGCATAGGCTGTCGTGCGGGTATGTCGATGAGATGTGGAGATCTTCTGGTAGCGAGAGAGTGAACGCCAAGGTCTGAAGCGGGTGAAGGGCTCGCCTGTGCTTTCCGGCCCCGGTCTTTCCGGCTACAAGACCATGTGTGGCACTGCCGCATGTGGCCTTGCAGAACGACAAGAATCACCGACAAGAACTGGAGCAGATAGCCGCGATGAGTCCCGCATCGACGATGGTTTCGAAAGTGCTGCCGAGCTACGTGCACGGCGCGTCCGCCGAGCCACTGATCGGCCAGACCATCGGCCAGCTGTTCGATGCGGCTTGCCAGCGCCATGCGGCGCGCGACGCGCTGATCGCCTGCCAGCAGGGCATCCGCCTGAGCTATGCCGAGCTGCGCCGGCAGGTCGATGCACTGGCCTGCGCGCTGATGCGGTTGGGGCTCAAGCCGGGCGAGCGGATCGGCATCTGGAGCCCGAATCGTGCCGAATGGACGCTGACCCAGTTCGCGACAGCCAAGGCCGGTCTGGTGCTGGTCAATATCAACCCGGCCTATCGCCTGAGCGAGCTTGAGTACGCGCTGAACAAGGTCGCTTGCCGGGCGCTGGTCACGGCGGCCACGTTCAAGGGCAGCGACTACCTCGCCATGCTTGCCGAGCTGGCGCCGGAGCTGGCGCACTGCAAGCCGGGCGCGCTGCAGTCGGCACGCTTGCCGGCGCTGCAGGTCGCGATTCGCCTCGGCGCGGACGCCACCCCTGGCCTGCTGAACTTCGATGCGCTGATGACTGAGCCCAGCGCTGATGAACGGGGCGCGCTTCAGGCGCTCGGCGAGCACTTGCAGTTCGATGAGCCGATCAACATTCAGTTCACCTCGGGCACCACTGGCAGCCCGAAAGGCGCGACGCTGTCGCATCACAACATCCTCAACAACGGCTACTTCGTTGGCGAAGGCATCCAGCTCAAGCCTGGCGATCGCATCTGCATTCCGGTGCCGCTGTACCACTGCTTCGGCATGGTCATGGGCAACGTCGGCGCGCTGACCCATGGCGCGGCGATGGTCTATCCCTCCGAAGCTTTCGATCCGCTGGCGGTGCTGAGCGCGGTCGCCGCCGAGCGCTGCACGGCCTTGTACGGCGTGCCGACCATGTTCATCGCCCAGCTCGATCACCCGAGCTTCTTAAGCCACGATCTGTCCAGCTTGCGCACCGGCATCATGGCCGGCAGCCCCTGCCCGGTGGAGGTGATGAAAGCGGTGACCGAGCGCATGAACCTGCGCGACATGACCATCGCCTACGGCATGACCGAAACCTCGCCGGTGTCGTTCCAGACCGCGGTCGATGATCCGCTCGATTGCCGGGTCGGCACTGTCGGCCGCATTCATCCGCATTGCGAGGTAAAGATCGTCGATCTCGATGGCCGCATCGTGCCGCGCGGCGTCACCGGCGAGCTGTGCACACGGGCTTACTCGGTGATGCTCGGCTACTGGGGCGATGACGCGAAGACGCGCGAAACCATCGACGTTGCCGGCTGGATGCACACCGGCGATCTGGCGACCCTCGACGAGCAGGGCTACTGCCGCATCGTCGGCCGGATCAAGGATCTGGTGATCCGCGGTGGCGAGAACATCTATCCACGCGAGATCGAGGAATTCCTCTATCGCCATCCGCGCGTGCAGGACGTGCAGGTGGTCGGCGTGCCCGATGCGAAGTACGGCGAAGAGCTATGCGCCTGGATCGTGCTGCGGCCCGGCGAGTGCGCAAGCGAGGACGATATCCGCGGCTTCTGCCGCGGCCAGATCGCCCACTACAAGATTCCGCGTTACATCCGCTTCGTCGATGCGTTTCCGATGACCGTCACCGGCAAGGTGCAGAAATATCTGATCCGCGAAGCGATGCTCAGGGAGCTGAACGGCTAGGGGCGGTCAGGCTGTTCGGTCGCAAGAACGCTTTGCGGCGCGCTGCATCGCCCGTCGCGCTGTCGGCAGGTAGTGCCAGCGCTTCGGCGTCAGCCGCCACAGGCTGCGCGTGAGGTTGCCCAGTCCACGCAGCAGGCGCTCATCTCGCGCGGTCCAGGCAAGCCCTAAGCGTTCCCTCAGCTCCGGCGGCAAGGTGCCTGCTGCCAGCCACTGCGAGCCGCCGCTGACGATCGGCCGCAGCAGCCAGTTCCACAGTGGGCCGTGCAGCGCGTCATAGGGCGCCGGCACGCTGTGGCCGTTGCGGAAGTACCAGTCGGTGACCGTGGTGTTCTGCAGGCGCGTATCGATCATCTGCTGCCAGTAGCGCTGGAAGCTCGCGTAGTCCGGCGGCACCGGCGCCATGGTCAGGCCGTACAGCGCGTACCACTGGATCGACTCTTGATACAGGCGCGCTTTGTCGGCCTCGCTGAGCGGCGTGCCGAAGAACGCACAGAGCGCGATCTGGCTTTCGAAGAAGGTGGCGTGCGCCCAGTAGTACAGCTCAGGATTCAGCGCGTGATAGGCGTGGCCGTTGCTGGTGTGACCGCCGATGCCACGATGGAAGTCGCGTACCTGGCGGCCGGTGCAGACGGCGCGGTCGCCGTCGTAGACCACGCCGAGGATCGGCGGCATCGAGCGCAGCAGGCGATGCCAGGGGTTCTGGAAGAAGTTCGAGTGCTCGACCAGCGCTGTCGAGATGTCCGGATGCATGTTCTGCAAGGTGCCGGTGCGGGCGATCAGCAGCAGCCCGCGCAGGTCGCCGAATAGCTGCCAGGTCAGAGAATCCGCTAGCAGCGGCGTTGGGGCCACGGAAAGTTTGCTCGTGCCGATCGGCACGACCTTGTCGTGGCGACGTGGCCGATCGATGGCTGGATGGGCGCTCGATGTCGGCGGCGTTTTCTGCTTGCGGTCACGCATTGCGGACCCCGGTTCACGGCGGCTTGCCAAGGCTCAACGGTAATGCGACGCTTTGCTCGCATTCAATTCGCGATGCCGCTTCCGGAGGTTCGCCGTGCGCAAGAGCCCGAAGCAGCAGCGCTCGCAGAAAATGGTCGATGCCTTGATCGAAGCGACCGGCCGGGCGATTGCCGAACACGGCCTTGCGCATGCCAGCACCAACCACATCGCCGTGCTGGCCGGGGTCAGCGTCGGCTCGCTGTATCAGTACTTCGACAGCAAGGGCGCGCTGCTCGAGGCGCTCCTGGATCGGCTGAGCCGCGATCTTGCCGGGCTGATCGACCAGCGTATCGACAGCCTGCTCGATGCCGACGTCCGCAGCACCGTGCACGGCCTGCTGTCGGCGGTATTCGCGTTCATGCAGAAGGATGAGGGCCTGTATCTGGAACTGGCGCGCAACTGGCACCAATTGCATTCGATGCGCGTGGTCGACGTGCTCGAACGGCACATGTTCGAGGTTTGCCGGCTGTATCTGCTGCGCCATCTGAACCAGTTCCGCATCGCCAACCCGCACGCGGTGCTGTTCGTGATCATCAACAGCACGCTGATGACCCTGATCCGCTATCTGAGCCAGCCGAACTCGCATCTGCGCAAGGACGAAATCATCGACTGCCTCAGCGACATGCTGGCCGCGTACATGCAGTCGCTGAACGAGGCGCCGGTGAAGGCCTGAGTCACTGCGGCTCTTGTTTGACTCGCATTTCGCTGGGCTCGCCAAGCGAGGAGGACAAGACCGTCGTGCAGCGCGGCGCGGGCTTCGGCACACTTCCTGACCCCTATCGAGAGCTCACTCATGTCCCCCCGCAAGCACCATCTGCTGTCCATCAATGGCGTGCGCATTCATGCCGTCGAAGAGGGCAGTGGCCCGCTGGTCGTGATGGTCCACGGCTTCCCGGAGTCCTGGTACTCATGGCGGCATCAGCTGACGGCGCTGGCCGCTGCCGGTTATCGCGCGGTGGCGATCGATCAGCGCGGCTACGGGCAATCGTCGAAGTTCTGGCAGACCGATGCCTATCGCATTCATGCGCTGGTCGGCGATGTCGTCGGCGTCGTCCATGCGCTCGGTGAAAAGACCGCCGTGGTGATCGGCCATGACTGGGGCGCGCCGGTGGCGTGGACGGCCGCCTGGCTGCATCCGGAAGTGTTCACCGGCGTGATCGGCCTGAGCGTGCCGTTCTCCGGACGCGGGCTGATCGCGCTGCCGGGCAGCCCGTTCGGCGAGCGTCATCCGGGTGAGCTGCACGCCGAACTGGCCGGCCCCGGCCAGACTTTCTATCAGGATTATTTCGGCGCGATGGATGCCGTGGTCAACGAGATCGAAAGCGATGTGCGCGGCTGGCTGCGAGGTGCGGTGTGGTCCTTGTCCGGCGCGCCGCTGAAGGCGCTGCTGCCGGACTTCGCGAAGATGGATCAGGTCGCGCTGATTCGCGGCAGCGCCATATCGATCGCCGATGGCGGCCGGATGTCCGATCGCTTCATGCAGCCGGACGCGATGCCGGCCTGGTTCACCGAAGCCGATCTTGACGTCTTCACCAACGAATTCGAACGCTCCGGTTTCGGCGGGCCGCTGGCCTTCTATCACAACCTGGTCAACGACTGGCATGACCTGGAAGCGCAGGCCGACCAGCCGCTGACGGTTCCTGCGCTGTTCATCGGCGGTGAGTTCGACGTCGCCACCGGCTGGGGCCAGGAAGCGATTGCCCGCGCCTCGGAGCGGATGCCGAACTATGTCGGCAGCAAGATCTTCGAGGGCAGCGGCCACTGGATCCAGCAGGAGCAGCCGGCGGAGACCAATGCGGCGATTCTCGAGTTTCTGGCGGCACTGAAGTAGCGCTCTGAGCCCTGGGCCGGCAGCACCGCCGCCGGCCCAGGGCCAGGCTTCAGAGCCCCGCCATGCAGGTGTACTTCACCACCAGGTAATCCTCGATGCCGTAATGCGAGCCTTCGCGGCCGAGGCCGGATTGCTTGACGCCGCCGAACGGTGCCACTTCGTTGGAGATCAGGCCGGTGTTGACGCCGACCATGCCGTATTCCAGCGCGCCGGATACCCGCCAGACACGGCCGACATCGCGGGCATAGAAGTAGCTGGCCAAGCCGAACTCGGTGTCGTTGGCCATGGCGATCGCTTCCTCTTCGGTTTCGAAGCGGAACAGCGGTGCCAGCGGGCCGAAGGTTTCCTCGCGGGCCACCAGCATGTCCTGGGTGGCGTTGGCGATCACCGTCGGCTCGAAGAACGAGCCGCCCAGCGCGTGGCGCTTGCCGCCGGCGAGCAGGCTGCCGCCTTTGGCTAACGCATCGTGGATGTGCTCTTCGATCTTGGTCACTGCCTTGTCGTCGATCAGCGGGCCGATCTTGACGCCATCGACAGCGCCGTCGCCGACGGTCAGCTTCTGCACGGCGGCCACGAACTTGGTGGCGAAAGCTTCGTAGACACCGGCTTGCACGTAGATGCGATTCGAGCAGACGCAGGTCTGGCCGGCGTTGCGGTACTTGGAAATGATCGCGCCTTCGACGGCGGCATCGAGATCGGCGTCGTCGAAGACAATGAACGGCGCGTTGCCGCCGAGTTCCATCGACACCTTCTTGATCGTCGCCGCGGTCTGGCCCATGAGCGTGCGGCCGACTTCGGTGGAGCCGGTGAAGGTCAGCTTGCGGACCAGCGGATTGGTTGCCATCTCGGTGCCGACCTCGCTGGCCGCGCCGGTGACCACCGACAGCACGCCGGCCGGAATGCCGGCCCGTTCGGCGAGCACCATCAACGCCAGCGCCGACAGCGGCGTCTGCGACGCCGGCTTGACCACCATCGTGCAACCCGCCGCCAGCGCCGGGCCGACCTTGCGGGTGATCATCGCGGCCGGGAAATTCCACGGCGTGATCGCCGCACAAACCCCGACTGGCTCCTTGGTGATGACCAGACGCTGGCCGACCAGCGTCGGCGGAATCACATCGCCATAAGTGCGCTTGCCTTCTTCGGCAAACCATTCGATGAACGAAGCCGCGTAGGCGATCTCGGTGCGCGATTCGCTCAGCGGCTTGCCCTGCTCGGCGGTCATCAGCTGCGCGAGATCTTCCTGATTGGCCATGATCAGGTTGAACCAGGTGCGCAGCAGGCCGGCACGATCCTTCGCGGTACGCGCCCGCCAGGCCGGCCAGGCGGCGTTGGCCGCTTCGATCGCGGCGCGGGTTTCCTGGCTGCCCAGCTTCGGCACCGTGGCCAGCAGCACGCCCGTTGCCGGGTTGTGAACCTCGATCGTGGCCTCGCCGCCAATCCACTCGCCGCCGATCAGGCATTGCTGGCGCAGCAGCGTGGGGTCCTTGAGCTTGAGCGTGATGGTCATGTCGGATTCCTGTGCGGTTGGCCTGGCAGGCGGCGATCCTAGCAACTGCCTGCGGCCTGACTGGTATGGGCTGTAGCTGGCGGACAGTGGTCGGACGGCGAGGTTCCTGTCCAGTCCTCGAGGCTGGCGGCCAGTCGCCGATCGGGTCCGGGTCATTTCATCGGGCCCGCTGCCACTTATCGACATTTCATGATCGCAAATTGATCTAAGAAAAATAATCCTTATTCGATAACATCGCGGCGTCTTTCGAACTGAACGCTCCGTCTCGTGCCCGCTTTCTCGCGCTCGCTGCTGCTACTGCCTTTGATCGTCGTGCTGGCCGCCTGCCGGCAGGCGACGCCGTCGCTGCCGGCGATCCAGGTCGAGATCAGCCATGTCGTGGGTGCTGCGCCGCTGGTGATCGGTGTAGCGCTGACCACGCCGGCGGGCGAAACCTTGAGCGTGAAGCGGCTGCAGTACTACCTGTCGAATCCGCGCCTGCTGCGCGCCGATGGCAGCTGGCAGGCGCCGCCGCAGGATCTGCAGTCGCCTGACGGTTACTACCTGATCGACGCCGCGAAACCTGAGACCACGCACTTCCTGCTGCCGGCGGCACCGGCGGGCGAGTACAGCGGTGTCGAATTCACGATCGGTGTCGATGAAGTCCGAAATGGCAGCGGCGCGCAGACCGGGGCACTCGATCCTGCGCACGGCATGTTCTGGACCTGGGCGACCGGCTACATCCATTTCAAGCTGGAAGGCAGGTCGCCGGCATCGCCGGAAGCCGATCACGCCGTCACGCTGCATCTCGGTGGCAATGGCTTGCAGCGCACCGTGTTCCTGCCGTTCGCGCCGAAGCCGGTGCGGGTCTCCACCGATATCCAGCCGACCGTCCACCTGCACGCCGATCTCGCCGCCTTTCTCGGTGGCGCCGCGCCGCTGAAGTTCGCCGAACAGCCGCTGGTGATGCAGGCGAAGGATGGTCTGCCGCTGGCGGATCGTCTGGGTAGCTTGCTCAGCGTCGATCACATCCATCACGAGCCGGCTGGTGCGCCTCATCGGCCATGAAGTCTCGCCTCGTGCCTCGTCGCAGCGCGGGCAGGGTTGTGCTGCTCGCGGCACTGCTGCTCGCCGTGTTCGGCGGCCTGGCCTTGAATGCGCGTGGCGGCGTCGAGCGGCTGGTCGACTATCTCGCGCTGCAACGCACGCCGAGTTTCTCCGTGCCGGCCGGCTGGCCGCAGCCGGTCTATGACTTCAGCAACAACCCGATCACCGACGCCGGCTTCGCCCTCGGCCGCCAGCTGTTCTACGACCCGAAGCTGTCGCGCGACGGCACGATTGCCTGTGCCAGTTGCCACCAGCAGTTCGCGGCGTTCGCGCACTACGATCATCCGGTCAGCCACGGCATCGGCAATCAGAACGGCAAACGCAATGCGCCCGGTCTGTTCAATCTCGCCTGGCAGCCGCAGCTGATGTGGGACGGCTCGGCGCATCACCTGGAACTGCAGCCGCTGGGGCCGCTGGCCAATCCGGTCGAGATGGACCAGAACCTGCCGGATCTGTTGACCAGGCTGCGCGCCGATGCCGAATACCCGGCACGCTTCGCCGCCGCCTTCGGCACGCCGGAGATCGACAGCCAGCGCCTGCTGCGCGCGCTGGCCCAGTTCACCGGAACTCTGGTGTCGGCGAACAGTCGCTATGACCGTTATCGCGCCGGCGATACCGATGCGCTGAGCGTCACCGAACAGACCGGCCTGGCCAGCTTCCGCGCCCATTGCGCGAGCTGCCACACCGAGCCGCTGCTCAGCGATTTCAGCTATCGCAGCAACGGCCTCGATGCCGAACCGAAAGACCCAGGCCGCTCGACCATCACTGGTCGTGACGAGGATCGTGGCCGCTTCCGCGTGCCGAGCCTGCGCAACCTCGGCCTGACGCCGCCGTACATGCACGACGGTCGCTTCGACACCTTGGAGCAGGTCGTCGAGCATTACCGCAGCGGCGTCGTCGACAGCGCTGCGCTCGACCCGGTGCTGCGGGGCGGCGTCCGCATCGACGATGGCGAGCGTGATGCGCTGCTGGCCTTCCTGCGCACGCTCGACGATCCCGCTTTCGTCCACGACATCCGCTATGCCGATCCGGGAGCGCGTCGATGAACACGGTCCTGCGTCTGCTGGCGACGCTGTGCCTGTCGACTTCGCTGGTCTCGCAAGCGCATGAAGGCCATGAGCACGACGAACCCGTGCTGACCGCTGCCGCGCCTGTTGCAGCCCATGGCGCGCGTCTGGCGCTGGCCACGCCGAGAGTCGAACTGGTTGCCGTTCGTGCTGCCGATGGCGCGCTGAACCTCTATGCCGACGACTACGCGAGCAATGCGCCGCTGGCTGGCGTCGCGCTGCACGTCGGCATCGGCAGTCGCAGCCTCCAGGCCGCCGATGTGGCGCCGGGCAGCTGGCTGATCCCGGCCGCCTTGCTGGCGGATGACGATCAGCCGCTGACGCATTTCGAACTGCGCGGCAAGGGCTGGACGGAAACGCTCGAAGGCCGGCTGCCGGCGAAGCCGGTGGCCACAGCAGCGGCCGCAACCCGCAGCGGCGGCGGCCTGGTCCTGCTGCTGTTGCCGCTGCTCGCCGTGCTGGCACTGCAGCGCCGCAGCGCGCCGGAACGGGGCTGAAGGGCAATGTTCGCCACCATCCTCAATACAAGTCTGCGCAACCGCGTGCTGGTCCTGGCGCTGGCCCTGGTGCTGGTCGCCGTCGGCCTGTATCAAGCCGGACGGCTGCCGGTGGACGTGCTGCCGGACCTGACCCGGCCGACCGTCGCCGTGCAGGTCGAAGCCGCCGGCATGGCTGTCGAAGACGTCGAGACTCAGGTCAGCTATCCGCTGGAAACCGCGCTCAGCGGCTTGCCGGGCATCACCCGGTTGCGCTCGGTGTCGAGCGCCGGCATCTCCATCGTCTATGCCGAGTTCGACTGGGCGGCCGATCTGTATCGCAGCCGCCAGCTGGTCACCGAACGGCTGGATGCCGCGCGCAGCCAGTTGCCTGCGGGGCTCGCGCCGCGGATCGGTCCGCCGACTTCATTGATGGGCGAGATCCTGCTCGTCGCGCTGCAAGGCGAGGGCGTGTCGCCACAGGCGCTACGCGATCACGCCGAATGGACTTTGCGGCCAGCCCTGCTCGCGGTGCCCGGTGTCGCCCAGGTGCTGGCGATCGGTGGCGAGATTCGCCAGTACGAGGTGCAGCCGGATCCCCAGCGCCTGCGCCAGCTCGGCGTCAGCTTGACCGAACTGGAGACTGCGCTGCGCGGCCACGGCCAGAACCTGGGTGCCGGGCTGGTCGAATCCGGTGGTCGTGAAGTGTCCCTGCGCAGCGTCGGCCGGCCGTTCGATTTCGAAGCGCTGAACCAGGTTGCCGTCGCTCAGCGCGGCGCGGCGGTGATCCGCGTCGGGCAGGTCGCCGATCTGGCGATCGGTCATCGCTATCCGCGCGGCATGGCCAGCGCCAACGGCCATCCGGCGGTGATCGTGGCGATCCAGAAACAGCCGGGGGTCGACACGCTGGCGCTGACCGACGCGCTGGAAGCAAGGCTGGCCACACTCGATGCCGGTCTGCCGAAAGGCGCGACCCGGCTGACCGTGTTCCGGCAGGCCGATTTCATTCGCCACTCGGTTGGCAACGTGCTCGATGCGCTGCGCGATGGCGCGGTGATCGTCGCCATCATCCTGTTCGTGTTTCTGCTCAGCGGCCGCGCGACCCTGATCGCGCTGACCGCGATTCCGCTGTCGGTGCTCGCCGCGATCCTGGCGTTGCAGGCGCTGGGCCTGTCGATCAACACGATGACCTTGGGCGGCCTGGCGATTGCGGTCGGCGAGCTGGTCGACGACGCGGTGGTCGGCGTCGAGAACGTGGTCCGCAGGCTGCGCGCGCAGCGGCTGACCGGGCTGGCGCTGGTTCGAGCCGTGGGCCTGGCGACGCTCGAAGTGCGCTCCGGCATTCTCTACGCGACCCTGCTGATCGTGCTGGTGTTCGTGCCCTTGTTCGCGCTCGGCGGCGTCGAAGGCCGGCTGTTCGCGCCGCTCGGCATCGCTTACATCGCGGCGATTCTCGCCAGCCTGGTGGTGGCGATCACGGTGACGCCAGTGCTCTGCGTGCTGGCCTTCGGCGATGCCGCGCGGCTGCCGGTGGAGCCGCGCTGGCTGGCGCGCCTGAAGGCGGTCTATCTGCGCCTGCTGGAACGGGCGCTGGGGCAGGCGAAGCTGATGCTGGCCGTCGTCGCCGTCGTTCTGGTGCTGACCACCGTGCTGGCGCTGCAGTTGCCGCGTGCCTTCCTGCCGCCGTTCAACGAAGGCACCTTGACGGTGAACCTGATCGCCGCACCCGGCATCGCGCTGACCGAATCCGATCGCCTCGGTCGCATCGCCGAAAACCAGATCCTGGAACTGCCGGAAGTCACCGCCGTCGGCCGCCGCACCGGTCGCGCCGAGGCCGATGAGCATGCCGAGGGCGTGCATTACTCGGAGCTGGACGTGTCGCTGCGCGAAGGCGGCCGCTCGCGCCGCGAGATCGCGGCCGATATCCGGACGCGGCTGTCGGCGCTGCCGGCGGCGGTGTCGATCGGCCAGCCGATTTCGCATCGCCTCGATCACCTGCTGTCCGGCGTTCGTGCGCCGCTGGTGGTGAAAGTCATCGGTGACGATCTGCCGACCCTGCGCCGTCTCGCCGCCGAAGTGCAGACGCTGCTGGCGAAGCTGCCGGGGCTCACCGATGTGCTGGTCGAGCCGCAGGTCGACACGCCGCAGTTCGATGTCCGCATCGATGCCCGCGCGGCCGCCGAAGCCGGCGTTGCCCCAGCGCGCGCGCAGGCGGCGCTGGCGGTGCTGGTCAATGGCGAAACCCTGTCGCAGATCGTTGAAGGCGAAAGCCGCCACGCGCTGGTGCTGCGTCTGTCGGAAGCGGCACGGAAGCCGGAAGCGCTGAAATCGCTGCTGATCGATGGCACTGCCGGCCCGGTACCGCTGGGCTGGATCGCGAGCTTGAGCAACAGCACGGCGCCGAATCAGATCCTGCGCGAGCATCTGCGCCGCAGGGTCGCAGTGACCGCGTTCCCGGCCGATCACGGCTTCGAGCAATCGGCTGCCGATGCCCGCGAGCAGCTGGCAGGCTTGAGTCTGCCGCCGGGCTATGGCTTAAGTCTGGAAGGGCAGGCGGCCTCGGCCGATGAGGCGACGCGGCGCATCGGCGCGCTGGCCTCGCTGTCGCTGCTGCTGATGGCCGCCGTGCTGCATGCGCGCTATGGCTCGCTGCCGCTGACCTTGATCATTCTCGGCAACGTGCCGCTGGCGCTGGTCGGTGGCGTGCTGGCACTGAAGCTCACCGGCACGCCGCTGTCGATCGCCAGCCTGGTCGGCTTCGTGACCCTGGCCGGCATCGCCGCACGCAACGGCATTCTCAAGATCAGCCATTACCTGAGCTTGGCCCGCGACGAGGGCGAAGCGTTTGGCACCGCGCTGGTGCTACGCGGTTCGGCCGAACGCCTGACCCCAGTGTTGATGACGGCGCTGATCGCAGCGCTTTCGCTGATGCCGCTGATGCTCGATGGCGCCGCACCCGGCAAGGAGATTCTCCATCCCGTGGCGCTGGTGATCTTCGGCGGGCTGTTGTCTTCGACCCTGCTCGACAGCTTTCTGACGCCGTTGCTGTTCCTGCGTCATGGCCGTGCCGCTACCGAGGCCGCGGTGGCGACGCGGCAAGACTCGGGGCACGGAAGTCGAGTCTGAAAGTGGAGTTCTCTTATGGTTTTTTATTCCAAACAAATAACTCTAGAGAAAATCTATTTTGATGATCAGAACGGTATTTGCTTATGCCGGCCAGTTGCCTGTCGAATGCCGCAACTCCTTGATCCTTAAAACCTTGGAAGTTCCGTACAGCCGTAAATGATCTATCCGAAAGTGGTCATCAGAACCATTGCGACCCCTACGATAGGGGAGCCTGGGTTCGAGCTGGAATTCCGCTTTCCATGCATGGAAGTGGAGTCTGGGACGGCGTCGGGAAACCCTCGAGAAAGATTCTTTGAGAGATCACATTGATATGGGAGATGTTCACGTGAAACAAGCGATACCACACCGGCGCAAGCTGGGCAGCGTGGCGAAGGATGTAGCTATGGCGGTTGCGATGACGACAGTCGTTGCGTTCGCCGGTGCTGCGCCCGCCCCGGTTACTGCCGGACCGCTGACCAACCTGCTGGGCGGTGGCGGCACGGCCACCGGCACCACTCAGGACGACGGGCCGCTGAAGAAGCTGCTC
>NZ_JAHFRY010000236.1 GCF_023266035.1 Nevskia sp. | reverse complement strand
AGCGAGCCGCCGCCGGTGCTGACCGTGCGCGACTCCAGCGTGTCCTGCCGGGTGCGACTGTCGTTGACATAGACGCGCCACAGCAGGCTGTTCAGCTGGCCGAGATCGAACAGCGTCTGTTCCAGGCTGACCCGCGCGCGACGCGCCTGATCGTCGGCCGCCAGCGCTGTGGTCTGGGTGGTCGGCGATATCGCGCGCACGGCGCTCAACGAGTTGGTATCGCTGTCGTCGACCAGGCGCTCCAGCGTCAGCTTGATCGGCGCATCGCCGGTTTCGCCGTAGACGAGCTTGGCCAGCAGGTTCTGGCTGACCGCTTCGCTCGGGTCCGGCTGGGTGCGCGTCGTCCCCGTACCGCTATTGTTGCCCTTGTTCGACAGCTGATCGCCGCTGCGCACCACCGCCGAAATCAGGCCGGAGAAGGCGCCGTTGCGGCCGGCGACAGTGCCGCCGCCGATCCAGGTGTCGTCAGCACTCGCATAGCCGCCACGAGCCTGCACGGCCAGCTTGTCGTCGGGTCCGTCGAGATAATCCAGCGGGTCCTTGGTAGTGAAGCTGACCACGCCGCCAAGCGCGTCCGAGCCGTACAGGCTCGATGCCGAACCACGGACGATCTCGATGCGCTTGAGATTGTCGAGATCGACGAAATCACGGCCGGCATTGGAGAAATCGCCGATCGAGAAGCCATCGGGAATCGGCACGCCGTCGATCTCGATCTGCACCCGATTGCCGCCAAGGCCACGAATGGTGAAACCGCCGCGGCCGAAGCGCGAACCTTGATACGGCACGCTGACGCCGGGCTCGTAACGAACCAGATCGCTGATGTTCTCGACCACGTTGCGCTGCAGATCGGCAGCGTCGATCACGGTCACGGTCGCCGGCACTTCATCGAGCCTGCGTTCGTCTTTCGTGGCGCTGACGGTAACCTTGCCCAACGTGATCTCAGCCGTTTCCAGCGGTGGCACTGCAGCCGTTTCCGCCGCTGACGCACCGCTGATCACCCCCAACAACACCCCCTGCCACCACCGCTTGCCCATGACTGCTCCTGACGAAAGTCTGGAGTCATCGCTGGCTAACGGACGTTGGCTGGCCTTGACTGCTTATGAGCCCGCATACTAATAAGAATCATTCTCAATAACAAGTTAAGGAAAGATATCTTTCGAAGATGGCGATCAGGCATCAGGCTGTTGATCGTCGCGAAACGCCCGATCCAGCCCCGGTAGATGCTCGGCATAGGCTTTCCAGCGCGCCACCGACTTCGTGTAGATCGGCTGCCGCACCTGCCAGCGGCTCGGCGTCTGCACCGCGCGTTCGGCTTTATGGAAGGCCAGACAGCGGGCGTCCCAGGGCGCGTCGAGGAAGCCGATCAAGCGCCGCGCCTGGCCTTCGAGATCGGCCACGGTGTCTTCGTAGCGCAGTTCGAGCATCTTCAGCGGCAGCACCTGGCGCCAGTGCGCCATCAGCCGCAGGTACTGCTGGTGGAAGAAGGCGAGATCGTCGAAATCGGTGGCGTAGCGCTGATCGGGGCTGAAGTTTTCCATCCAGATCGACAGGGCATTGTCGCGGCCATCGCGGATGCAATGAACGACTCGGGCATTCGGGAACAGCAGTGCTGCGAAGGCCAGATGGAAGAAATTCAGCGGCGACTTGTCGCTGATTCTCGAAGCCGACTTCGGCGCCTCTTCGCGCAGCGCTTTCAGATACTCCAGCGCCAGCGTCCGGCTGCTCATCTCGTCGAGCTTCTGCGCCGCCTGCCAGGGTTCTTCGTCGCTGCCGATCACACCATTGGCGAGCCGCGACAGATCCGGCAGTTCGCCAGCGCCGTGGAGCAGCGGATGTGACGCGAGTATCTGCTCGGTCAAGGTGGTGCCGGAACGCGGCAGGCCGACGATGAACACCGGCTGGTCGGTGCCCAAGCCGAGACGGCGGCGGCTTTCGAAGAAGGCGCCATCGAAGGTTTCGATGATGCGGTCGATGCGCCGGCTGAGCACCGCGCGATCCAGCGGTCCGTTCGCCTGTCGACGCGCGGCGTTGCCAGCAAGGCCAGCCGCAGCGGCCTGTGCGTAGTCCTTGCGCCGGTCATGGAACTTGGTCAGGCCGTAGCCGATCAGCGCCCTCGCCTCGTCCTTCACCGCCGGATTTTGGAGCAGCGTCTGCGCCGCGCTCAACTGGCCCGCTTCGGGTTCGTCGCGCACCAGCGCCAGATACTGGCCGAGCGCCTGCGCGTGCTGCGGACGCCGCTTCAGCACCTGCAGATAGCAGCCGAGCGCACCGCCGGCCTCGCCGAGATCTTCGAGCGTGCGGCCGAGCCCGAACCAGCCTTGGAGATGATCCGGATCGAGCCCCAACGCCTGCCGGAACAGCGATTCCGCCTGCTTGACCTTGCCAGCCTGCGAAAAATGCTGGGCCAGCCGGCTGCGTGCGCGGGCCAGTGCCGGATCGTGCTTCGCAGCGCGTTCGAAGCATTCCAGCGCGTCTTCGAGCTGGCCGGCATCGATCAGCAGATTGCCGAGATTCAGATAGGTTTCGGCGCGGCTCGGGTCGATCAGCAACGCCGTCTTCAGCGCCTTGAAGGCACCGTCCCGATCACCGCGTTTCATCAGCGCGGTCCCGAGGTTGTGCGAGGCATCGGCATGACGATCATCGGTCCGGATTGCTTCGGCGAAGCACTGCGCGGCGTCGTCGAACTTGCCTTCCAGCGCATGGA
>NZ_JAHFRY010000235.1 GCF_023266035.1 Nevskia sp. | reverse complement strand
AGCCGTGTTGCTGGCGGCGGGCGCCACCGCGATGCGCACCTCGAAGGATGAAACCGAGCGTCTCAAGCTGTGGGCCGGCCGTAAGGCCGCGTTCCCGGCGGTGGGCCGGATCACGCCGGACTACTACTGCATGGACGGCACCATTCCGCGCCGCTATCTCGGTGAAGTGCTGCGCAAGATCGCCGATCACTCCGCCGAGTTCGGGCTGCTGTGCGCCAACGTGTTTCACGCCGGCGACGGCAACCTGCATCCGCTGATCTTCTACGACGCCAACAAGCCCGGCGATATCGAAAAGGCCGAAGCTTTCGGCAATCGCATCCTCGATTTGAGTGTCGCGGTCGGCGGCACGATCACCGGCGAGCACGGTGTCGGCGTCGAGAAGATCGACGCCATGTGCACGCAGTTCCGCTCGGTCGAACTCGCAGCCTTCCACGCGGTGAAAGCAGCCTTCGATCCCCGCGGCCTGCTCAATCCCGGCAAGGCGGTGCCGACCCTGCATCGCTGCGCCGAGATGGGTCGCATGCATGTGCACAAGGGCGTGGTCTCGCATCCTGACCTGCCGCGCTTCTGAACCGATGCCCGATTTCATTGCCCAGGCGCAGGAGCGCATCCGCAGCGCGGCAGCGAACGACACGCCGCTGCGCATTCGCGGCGGTGGCACCAAGGATTTCCTCGGCGGCGAGCCGTTGGGCGATCTGCTTGATACCCGTTTGCACAGCGGTGTCATCGCCTACGACGCTAGCGAGCTGGTGCTGACCGTCAAGGCCGGCACCCGGCTCGCCGAAGTCGAAGCGACGCTCGCCGCGTCCGGCCAATGCCTGCCGTTCGAGCCGCCGCATTTCGGCGCCGGGGCGACGGTCGGCGGCTGTGTCGCCAGCGGCCTGTCCGGGCCACGTCGGCCGTATGCCGGTGCGGTGCGCGACTACCTGCTCGGCGTCACCTTGATCGATGGTCGCGGCGAATGCCTGCGCTTCGGCGGCCAGGTGATGAAGAACGTCGCCGGCTTCGACACCTTCCGCCTGCAGGCCGGCGCGATGGGCACCATGGGCCTGATCACCGAGGTCAGCTTCAAGGTGCTGCCGACGCCGGAGGCCGACGAGACGCGGGTGTTCGAAGCCGACGCGCAATCGGCGATCGCGACCATGAATCGCCTGGCCGGCCAGCCGCTGCCGCTGGCGGGCGCGATCCATCATCAGGGTCGCCTGAAGCTGCGACTGGCCGGTAATCCGGCGGCGGTGCGGGCCGCGGTCGCCAGGCTCGGTGGCGAGGTGCTGCTGGATGCACCAGCGTTCTGGACCGTGCTGCGCGAGCAGAAGCATCCATTCTTCGCCGGTGACGCGCCGCTGTGGCGGCTCGCGGTCAAGCCGACGAGCTTGCCGCTGGCGGCTGAGGACATCGACGAGCTGATCGACTGGGGCGGTGGTCAGCGCTGGCTGCGCACGGCGCGCTCGGCAGACGATCTGCGCACGCTGGCCACCGCCTGTGGTGGACATGCAACGGCGTTCCGGCAGGCGACGCGCAGCGACGCCTTTCAGCTGCCGGCGCCTGCCGTGATGGCGCTGCATCGCCGTCTCAAAGCTACGTTTGATCCAGCTGCCATCCTCAATCGCAGCCGGCTCTATCCGGACTTCTGATGCAGACCCCAGATGCAAACTAACCTGGCTGACTTCATCCGCGACACCCCGCAAGGCCAGGAAGCCGACAGCATCCTGCGCGCCTGCGTGCACTGCGGTTTCTGCAACGCCACCTGCCCGACCTACCAGCTGCTCGGCGACGAACTGGATGGCCCGCGCGGCCGCATCTACCAGATCAAGTCGGTGCTCGAAGGCGCGCCGGTCACCACGGAGACCCGCGACCATCTCGATCGCTGCCTGACCTGCCGATCTTGCGAATCGACCTGTCCGAGCGGCGTGCAGTACGGACGGCTGGTCGACATCGGCCGCGAAGTCGTCGAAGCGAAAGTACCGCGCAGCCTGCCGGCGCGAGCGCTGCGCTGGCTGCTGCGACAGGTGCTGCCGCATCCGGCGCGCTTCGCCTTCCTGCTCGGCCTCGGCCGCTTGTTCCGGCCCTTGCTACCGCGCGTCCTGAAGGACGCCGTGCCGCTGGCCCGCCCGGCCGGCCGCTGGCCCGAGCCACGTCACGCGCGCCGCATCGTCATCGCCGGTGGCTGCGTGCAGCCCTCGCTGGCACCGGACATCGACAGCGCCGCCGCCAGAGTGCTCGATGCCATCGGCATCAGTGCGGAAGCGGTGTCGATCGGCTGCTGCGGCGCCGTGTCCTACCACTTGAACGCGCAGGCCGAAGGGTTGGATACGGCGCGCATCGCCATCGACCGGCTCTGCGCCGCACTCGATGCCGGCGCCGAGGGCATCGTGGTCAGCGCCAGCGGCTGCGCGAGTTTCGTCGTCGAGTACGCGCACCACCTGGCGAGCGATCCGGCCTATGCGGTGAAGGCCACCCAAGTCACCGCCGCGCTGATCGACCTGACCAGCCTGCTGACTCGCGAAGCCGCTGCGTTTGATCGTGCGCTGGCGCGTTCCCCCGCGAAGCCGGAAGCGATCGCCTTCCATTCACCGTGCACCTTGCAGCACGGCATGAAGAACAAGGGCAACGTCGAACGCCTGCTGACGGTTGCCGGCTTCCGCACCACGGTGGTCGCCGATTCGCATCTCTGCTGCGGCTCGGCCGGTACCTATTCGATCCTGCAGCCGGCGCTGTCGGCAACGCTGAAGG
>NZ_JAHFRY010000059.1:6729-28275 GCF_023266035.1 Nevskia sp. | reverse complement strand
CTCCAGCGAAGTACGGCAAGCGCGAAATCCGCGAGGACTCCTATGACACTCTGCGCTGAGCCCATGAGCATGCCGCGCGCTTCCCGCTGGCTCGGTTTCGCGATGGTCGCCCTGCTGGCGGCCGGTTGCGGCTCTCAGCCGAAGCGGACGGCACCCGCCGTCGTAAGCAAGCCGGAGCCGGAAGCCCCGGCGGACGCCAAGAAGACCGCCGACAAGGGTGATCCTCAGGCGCGTTTCGACGAAGCCCTGAAGCTGATGAAGGGACGCAAGACCAAGGAAGCGCGTGACGCTTTCCTGCTCCTGGCCCGTGACTTCCCGAATTTCTCCGGACCATTCACCGATCTGGCGATTCTGCAGGCCAAGTCCAACCAGCCGACGCTCGCCCTCGATAACTTCGAGAAGGCCACTCGTCTGAACGCGGACAATGCGACGGCCTGGAACTGGCTGGGGACGCTGTACCGCGAGAACAAGGACTATCAGAAAGCCGAAACGGCTTATCAGAAAGCACTGAGTCTCAAACCGGGCCTTGCCGCGTCACATCTGAATCTCGGTTTGCTGAATGATCTCTATCTGCGCCGTCCGCAGGAGGCGCTGAACCACTACCGCGAATACCAGCGCCTTGCCGGTGGCGACAAGCTGATCGTCACCGCCTGGATTCGCGAAATCGAAGCGCAGTTGCCGCCGGCTCCGGCTGCAGTAGCTGCGCCTGCACCTGCTGGAGCCAGCAAGCCATGAACCTTTCCCGACTTCTGACCACCGCCTGCTCGGCCACGCTGCTTGTGGCAGCTGTGATGCAGGCACAGGCACAGGAAGAACAGCCGATCGCCACGCCGCAGGTCCGGATTCCATCGAACCGCAGCACTGCGGGGCCGATCGTCGAGATCCAACGATCCAATCCTGCACCGGCTCCCGCTCCTGCTCCGACGCGCGCGCCCGCCGCTGCATCGAAGGCTCCCGTGCCCGGTTCTGCTGATGCGCCGATTCCGGCCGACGCGACCTCGGGCACCACGATCGTAGGCGATCAGGAATCACCGATCGGCCTCTACATCACACCATGGAAGGATGATTACGCCGAGCGTGGACTTGATCGCCCCGCTCGTCTGGTGGATGAAGCCTTGGAACCCATCGACCCGGCAACTTTCCGTCGCCAGATCGAGTATTACGAAACGATCACTGCATTCCGCAAGCGTCAAGGCGCTGCGAAGTAACACTCTCACTTCTTTCAAGCAACCCGAAACCGAGGAATTCCCATGGAGTTTTTTTCCACCGTCATTCGCTACTTCACAGCCGGCGGTGAGTTCATGTACCCGATCCTGGTCGTGCTCGTCATCGGGCTCGCGATCACCATCGAACGTCTGATCTACCTGCGCCGCGCCTCGGTCGAGAACCGCGAGGTCTGGGCCAAGCTGATGCCGCTGGTCAACGCCGGCCGTCATGAAGAAGCCGAAGCGATTGCAGCCGCTTCGACGACGGCCATCGGCCGCGTCCTCGGTTACGGCCTCGCCCGCTCGCGCGGTGCGACCAGCCGCGAGGAAGTCGAACTGGCGATGGAAGAGAGCCTGATGGAAGTGACGCCGCAGTTGGAGCGTCGCACCCATTACCTCGCGACCTTCGCGAACGTGGCGACTCTGTTCGGCCTGCTCGGCACCATCGTCGGCTTGATCGCCGGCTTCACGGCGGTGTCCGGCGTCAACCCGGCACAGAAGCAGGATCAGCTATCGGCCGCCGTCGCCGTCGCCATGAACTGCACCGCCTTCGGCCTGATCACCGCGATTCCCCTGCTGCTGATCCACGCCTGGCTGGTGACCAAGACCGACGAGATGATCGACAGCCTCGAGATCGCATCGGTGAAGTTCCTGAACAGCCTCGGCCTCAAGAAGTAATGGTCCGCGGTACCAAAGGGACGATCCGCCGATGATGCAGGGTATTTCCCGCGACACTCGACGCGCGCTGCGCCGGGTCAGGCGCAAGCGCAGCACCGAGCTGAATCTGGTGTCGATGATCGACATCCTGACCGTGCTCATGTTCTTCCTGTTGGTGAACTCGATCGGCCTGTCGATCCTGGGCATCAATCTGCCGAACGACAACGCCTCGGCCTCGGAACCGCCGCCGCACAATCTGTCCGTGCTGATCCGCAAGAACGATCTGGCGCTCAGCGATAACGGCTACATCGTGCGTGCGGTGCCGTCGAAAGCCGACGGCTATGACTTCGAAGCGCTGTCGGCGCTGATGCGCGAGACCAAGAAGCGGCTGCCAGCCGAATCCAAGGTGACGCTGCTACTGGAGCCCGGCATTGCCTACGAAGTGCTGGTGTCGGTGATGGATGCCGTGAGAGTCGATCTGACCGCCACCGGACCGGATACCGTCGAACTGTTCCCGCAGATTTCACTGGGCGATGCCCCGGTAGTCGCCGGAGCCAAGAAACCATGAGCCTGCGCACTTCCGCCAAGCGCAAACGCATCCTGCGCAAGGCCCAGCGCACCGAGACCCCAGGTGCGGTCGGCCTGAATCTGGTGCCGATGATCGACATCTTCACGTCACTGCTGATCTTCCTGCTGCTCAGTTCCACGGCCGTGCAGCAGATCCGCACGCCGAAGTCGCTGACCCTGCCGCTGGCCGCCACCGTGCAGCCGCCGAACGATACCGGCGTGCTGACGGTGTCGACTGACGGCGTCACCTGGCAAGGAACAACGGTCATGAGTCTCGAAGACGCTCAGGCGACGCCAGGCAACATCCTGGAGCCGCTCAAGGCGCAGCTGATGCTCAGCCCCCTGGTTGCCATGCAAGGAGCCGAGACGGCTGCAGGCACGCAGACCCGTGGCGAGGTCAATATCCTGGCCGACAAGGCCATCCCCTACGCCTTGCTGAAGAAGATCATGGCGACCTGTGGTGACGCGCAGTTCGCGCGTATCTCGCTGTCGGTGAACCGTCGTTCGATCAACGCGGTAGGCAACGCCGGTCTCGGAGCCACGCCATGAACGCGTCGATGATGTCGCGGACCATTCGCTGGGATGCCTGGCAACTGATCGAGGAAGCCGATCGCCGGTTCCGGCGCATCTTCATCAGCGTCGCCATTCCGGCGCTCGTGTTGGTGCTGCTGACCCACTTTTTCTATGTGGCGCCCGAGCCCAAGCCGCTCCCCGAGTTCGACAGCTCGCAGTACGTCGAGCTGCTTCCGGAACCTGAAGTCAAGAAGCCGGAGCCAGAGAAGGTCGTCGAACCCGTCAAGGAGGCGCCGAAGCCGGTCAAGCCGATCGAACAGGTGAAGCCGAAACCGATCGAAAAGCCGCCGACCGTGGTCCAGGCCAAGCCTGAGCCGACAGCCAAGGAAGTGGCCGAGAAGTCCGGTCTGCTGGCGATGAAGGATGCCCTGAGCAGCCTGCGCGACCAGAACCTGGCCAGTGCGACCAGCGATCAGCCGCTGAGCTCGTCGACGATCACCTCGAAGAGCGGTATCGGCTCTGCCGCCTCTGCCGATGCCATCGCTGCATCGGCGACCGCCAACAGCGGCGGCATCCGCAACGGCAACGGCGTCACTTCGTCGCAGGATGGCGTCGGCGTCGGCTCGCGCAGCACCGGCAAGGTCAGCAGCCCCTTGGGCAGCGGTAATGGTCCGGCCAAGGGCGGTCCTCCAGGACCGGACGGCGGCCGCAATGCCAGCGAAGTGCAGGCTGTGTTCGCCAGGAACCAGGGGCCGTTCTACGCCATCTTCAACCGCGCAGCGCGTGACAATGCCGACATCGGCGCCGGCAAGATCGTGGTACGTCTGACGATCGCGCCGAACGGTTCGGTCGTCTCGTGCACAATGCTGTCGAGCAGCTACGGTGATCCCGAGCTGGAGCGCAAGATCGTCGAGCGCGTCAAGCTGATGAACTTCGGTGCCAAGGCTGGCCCGAATTTCACGCTCGACTACCCGCTCCATTACATTCCTCAATAATTCAAACAACGAACGAGAAACATGGGATTCCTCCAGGGTAAAAAAGCATTGGTGACGGGCGTTGCCAGCGAGCGATCGATCGCCACCGGCATCGCCGAGGCCATGCGCCGCGAAGGTGCCGAACTGGCCTTCACCTATCAGGGTGACAAGCTCAAGAGCAGAGTCGAGGAATTCGCCCACGAGCAGGGCTCGGATATTGTGCTGCCGCTCGACGTGACCCGTGATGCGGAGATCGCGGCCGTGTTCGATACCCTGAAATCGAAGTGGGATGGTATCGACATCGTCATTCACTCGATCGGCTTCGCGCCGCGCGAACTGCTGGCTGGCGGTTACCTGGAAACCGTGACTCGCGAAGGCTATGCCCTCGCCCATGACATCAGCGCCTACTCGTTCGCGGCACTCGGCAAGGCGGCACGCCCGCTGATGCAGGGCCGCGCTGGCAGCCTGCTGACCCTGAGCTATCTGGGCGCCGAAAAAGCTGTGCCGATGTACAACGTCATGGGTCCGGCCAAGGCCAGTCTCGAAGCCAATGTGCGCTACATGGCGGCTGAGCTGGGCCCAGAAGGCATCCGCGTCAACGGCATCTCGGCTGGGCCGATCAAGACCCTGGCGGCTGCTGGCATCAAGGGCTTCCGCGGCATGCTGTCGCATGCCGAGAAAGGCTCGGCGCTGAAGCGCAATATCTCGATCGATGAAGTCGGCAACGCCGCGGCCTTCCTGGCCTCCGATCTGTCGTCGGGCATCACCGGCCAGATCATCTACGTCGACGCCGGTTTCAGCATCATGGGTTTCTCGCTGGACGCCAGCACGCCGGGCTGATTCTCCAGCGGGTCAAAAACAAAAAGCCCGAAGCGGACTACACGCTTCGGGCTTTTTGTTGAGCCGCGACGCTTACTGCGGCGGCTTCAGGATGTCGTGCTCGCCTTCGAGGCGACCAATGACCACCGCACCACAGCCATCGCCGTAGACATTGACCGCCGTGCGGCACATGTCCAATACACGGTCGACGGCCAGCAATACGCCCAGACCTTCGAGCGGCAGGCCGATGGTGCCGAGAATCACCGCAATCGCGACCAGACTGGCCGAGGGAATGCCGGTGACGCCCATCGAGGTGACGACCGCCATCGACACGATCACGAACTGGGTCGTGAAATCGAGATGCAGGCCATAAGCCTGGGCGAGGAACATTGCCGCTGCACACTCGTAGAGCGCGGTGCCGTCGAGATTGATCGCCGCGCCAAGTGGCAAGGTGAAGCCAGACACACGTTCGGAGACTCCGGCGCGGCTGCGCAGGCATTCCAGGGTCACCGGCAAGGTGCCAGCCGAACTGGACGTCGAGAAACCGGTCAACAGCGCCGGCGTCATCGCTTTCAGCATGCGAATCGGCGACACCCGCCCGATCAAAGCCAGCAACACTGACATCGTTACCAGCATATGGAAGGCGAGCCCGCCGAGCGTGGCAAAGAAGAACAGCGCCAGCGGCCGGATCGCTTCGACGCCGGTCGATGAAAACGCTTTTGCGACCAGCGCATAAACGCCGATCGGGGCAAAGCGCATCACCACACCGGTGATGCCCATCATCGTTTCGCGGACACCGTTCCAGAAGTCGCGCTGCACATCGCCGACACTGCCCGGCAAGCGCGCTGCGAAAATGCCGAACATCATGCTGAAGAACACCAGACCGAGCAGGTCGCCTTCGGCGGCCGCCTTGATCGGGTTCGAGGTGATCATGCGATAGAAGACGTCGCTGACGTCGGACAGCTTCGCGCTCGATACCTGCTCGCTGACCTTGGCGCTGCCGGTAGCGAGGCCGAGGATGTCCTTGGCAGGCTGGCCATCGATGATGCCGGGCTGGACGAGATTGACCATCGCAAGGCCAACAACGACGGCGAGGACCGTGGTCAGCGTGTAGAACGCCATTGTGCGCAGACCAATGCGCGACAGCGCCGCCGGCTCGCTGAACGTGGACATGGCCACGATGATCGACGACACGATCAATGGCACCACGACCATCTTCAGGCCATTGAGAAACAGGCCGCCGATGAACCCGCAGAAGCGGATCAGGCTGCTGTCAGCCGACGCCAGTGCGCCGGTCAACACCGCCAGGGCCAGCGCAATCGCTATTTGCCAATGAACCTTCATCGCGTGCGCCCGGGCTGGCTAGCGGTCGATCAAGGAGCGACCGGCTCCTGAGCCGGCAACTCCTTCAGTTCGACCTTGATGCGCTTCTTCAAGGCCTCGTGGTATGCATTGAACTCAGCACCGGCGCGGGCCTCACGAATGCTGGCCAGTTCACCGGCCGGCTCCGTTCCTGGCTTGAGGCTGCCATCGACCACGGTCTTGAGCGCAATCACTGCCGTTGCGCCGCCCTCGATGCTGGCTTCGCCATAGCTTGAGGTCGTCGCAGCCGGACGCGGCAGCTTGAACACTGCATCCAGCAAGGCCAGACCCAGGCCGCTGCGACTGCGCGTGCTTGGTCCCGGCGACTGCGCGGTGAGTTTCAGAGAGGCAGCCACTTCTTCGATCGTCTTGCCCGACTTCAATGCTTCCAGCGCCGCCTTGGCATCGGCAACCGCCTTGGCACGCGCCTGCTCGTTGCGCAGTTCATCGCGGAGGGTTGCTTCAACCTCGGCGAGCTGGCGCTGACGTGGCGCTTCGTACTCGGCCTTGCGCACCACGACCAGACGATCGGCGTCCACCGAGATCGGCTTGGAGTTGACACCGTCGGTGAGCACGGCCTGCGAGAACGCGGCTTCGATCACCGCCGGGTTCGCGGCGATGCCAGCACCGCCGGCACGCGTGAACCAGTCGGTGGTCTCGATGGTCAGGCCGAGTTCCTTGGCAACCGGCTCGAGCGAGGTATCGCTCTCGAATGCAAGCTGCTCGAGTTGCTTGCTCTTTTCCTGGATCTGCAACTGCAGTTCCTTGTTGATGTACAGATCGGTCAAAGCCTTCTGCACTTCGGCTTCCTCGAACGCCTGCGTGCGCGCATCGTTCAATTCGGTCAGCTTGATGATGTGAAAACCGAACTCGGTTTCCACAGGCTCGCTGGTATCACCGGCCTTGTTCAGTCCGTAAAGTGCGGACTCGAACTTCGGCGGCAGCAAGCCATCACCGCGCTTGACGATGCCAAGATCGCCGCCCTTGTTCTTGCTGCCGGGATCATCGGAAGCAGTCTTCGCCAGTTCGGCGAAATTCGCACCACCCTTGAGCTGCGCATAGAGATCATCAGCCTTCTTGCGCGCAGCTTCCTTGTCGGCGCCAAAGTTGATCAGGATGTGACTAGCCTTGCGCGTTTCCGGGGTCGAGAAACGCGTGGCTTTCTCAGCTTCATAAAGCGTCTTGAGAACGTCCGTGCTCGGCGCGGCAGCCTTGGCGAGTTTGCTCTGAGCGAGTTCTACGAAAGCAAGCTTGATCCGCTCCGGGGCTTGCAGACTGGCCTTCTTTTCCTCGTAGCGCGCGGCGATCTGCTCCGGCGTCACCGTGATATCGGCCAGATACTTCGCGGGCTCGAATTGCAGGTATTGGAAATCACGTTCCTGCTTGGAAAGTCGCAGGGCGAGTTTGGCATCGTCCGTGGTGACGACAGCACTGCCGAGCACAACATCACGCAACTGCTCCACCATCAGCGTATCGCGCTGCTGTGCTTCGAAGCTGTCGGTTGTGTAGTTGTTCTGAGCCAGCAGTTCCTTGTAGCGCTGCGTCGAGAACTTGCCGTTCTCCTGAAACGCCGGGACTGCAGTCAGGTAGTCACGCAGTGCGGCATCCCCAGCACGATAGCCGCTGCTCTTGGCCTGCTGCTGCAGCAAAGATGTCTGCACCAGATCCTGAAGCACACTTTCGCGCATGCGCTGGGAGTTGATCTGATCCGCGCGGAAATTCTCGCCCAGCAGTTGCTGCAAACGGCGATAGCGCTGCTCATAAGCGCGATTCAACTGGTCAGCCGTGATCTTGCTGTCGCCAACTTTGGCTATCGGCGGATTGGCATTGCTCTGGAAGTAGCCTTCAATGCCACTGAATGCGAATGGAATACCAATGATGAGCAGTAGAACACCGACAATGACAGGGCCATTAAGGCTGTCACGGATTTGCTGCATCATGTTTTCGGGTCTCGCAAATGAAGAGGGCGCTCTTTGAGCGCCCTCGTGTTGCATATATGGCGGAGCGGACGGGACTCGAACCCGCGACCCTCGGCGTGACAGGCCGATACTCTAACCGACTGAGCTACCGCTCCGCAGAACTACTGACTCCACTTACAACGACCAAGTAACTGGTGGGTGCTGAGGGGCTCGAACCCCCGACTCCCGCCGTGTAAAGGCGATGCTCTACCAGCTGAGCTAAGCACCCTATCGACCGTTACATCCGGTGAAGCTGTCCCCCCCACCGAGTCCGCTACTTTACAGCGTCTTTAAGGGCTTTGCCAGCTTTGAATGAAGGATTTTTGCTGGCCGTGATGTTCAAGGTTGCGCCGGTCTTCGGGTTACGTCCGGTACGTGCCGCACGCTCGCGAATTGCGAATGTGCCGAAGCCGACGAGCGACACCTTGTCGTTCTCCTTGAGCGCTTTGCCGATGACTTCGACGAGCGCATCGATCGCATTGCCGGCATCGGCCTTGGTCAGGCCGGATTGGTCGGCGACGGCCGCGATCAGTTCGGATTTGTTCATGTAGGTTTTTCCCCTCGGATTATTGGATCGGCATGAGCCGGTATTGACTTGGATTCTGTCCCGCCCAGCCCTGAATCCCTTGATGGTTTCATATCGACTTTCAGTAACGAAAATCGTCGTCAGGCGTTGGAGAATCCTTATATCAAGCGGGTTTCAGAGCGTCAATTAAACTGTCGGCAGATTCGGGATTGTAGTGATTTGCGTCACTGCAATCCCGATTTCAAGCTGCTCAGTGGGGTCTGACACCTTCGGTGCTGGCCGGCGTTGGTGCCGCTGCACCTTCAGGAACCGGCTTTGCTTCTGGCATCCGTTCGAGCGCAATGCGCAGCACCTCCTCGACCCAGCGCACTGGTTCGATATCGAGCTTGCCCTTGATGTTGTCCGGGATCTCGGCGAGATCCTTGACGTTCTCCTGCGGGATGATCACGGTGCGGATGCCGCCGCGCTGCGCAGCCAGCAGTTTTTCCTTCAGGCCACCGATCGGCAACACCTCGCCACGCAAGGTGATTTCGCCAGTCATCGCGACATCCGCGCGCACTGGAATCGAGGTCAGTGCCGACACCAGAGCCGTGCACATGCCGACACCTGCGGACGGACCATCCTTCGGTGTTGCACCTTCCGGCACGTGAATGTGCAGATCGTGCTTCTGATAGAAATCCGGATCAATGCCGAGTTGCTTGGCGCGCGAGCGCACCACGGTCAGCGCAGCCTGAATGGATTCCTGCATGACGGTACCGAGACTACCGGTCTGCGTGAGTTTGCCCTTGCCCGGCGTCAGTGCCGATTCAATGGTCAGCAGCTCGCCGCCAACTTCGGTCCAGGCCAGACCTGTCACCTGTCCGACCTGATTCGCTTCTTCGGCGCGGCCGTAACGGAAACGCGGTACGCCCAGATACTTGTCCAGATTCTTGTCGGTGACCTTCACGGTCTTGTCAGTCGGCTTCAGCAAGACCTGCTTGACCACCTTGCGCGCGATCTTCGACATCTCGCGCTCGAGGTTGCGCACGCCAGCTTCCCGCGTATAGGTGCGGATCACAGCGCGAACGGCAGATTCGCTGATGTCGAGTTCCGTCTCGCTCAAGCCGTTTTCCTTGATCTGCTTCGGAATCAGATAACGCCTGGCGATATTGAGTTTCTCGTCCTCGGTGTAACCCGGGATGCGGATGACTTCCATGCGGTCGAGCAGCGGCCCGGGAATGTTCAGCGTGTTCGCCGTGCAGATGAACATCACATCGGACAGATCGAGATCCACTTCCAGGTAATGATCCTGGAAGGTGTTGTTCTGCTCCGGATCAAGCACTTCCAGCAGCGCCGATGACGGATCACCGCGGAAATCCATGCTCATCTTGTCGATTTCATCGAGCAGGAACAGCGGATTCTTGACGCCGACCTTGGTCAGGTTCTGAACGATCTTGCCGGGCAGCGAACCGATGTAGGTCCGCCGATGGCCCCGAATCTCGGCTTCGTCACGCACGCCACCGAGGCTCATGCGCGCGAACTTGCGGTTGGTCGCCTGCGCAATCGAACGGCCGAGCGAAGTCTTGCCGACGCCGGGCGGGCCGACCAGGCACAGGATCGGGCCCTTGAGCTTCTTCACGCGGCTCTGGACAGCGAGATATTCAAGGATGCGCTCCTTGACCTTCTCGAGGCCGTAGTGATCGGAATCGAGCTGATCCTGCGCCTTGGGCAGATCGATATTGGCCTTGGTGGCCTTCTTCCACGGCACCTGCGTCATCACGTCGAGATAGTTGCGCACGACGGTCGCTTCAGCCGACATCGCCGGCATCATCTTCAGCTTGTTCAGCTCAGCAGTGGCCTTGGTCTTGGCAGCCTTGGGCATACCCGCCTTGGCGATCTTGCGCGCCAGCTCTTCCTGTTCGTTCGGGGCGTCCTCAAGCTCACCGAGCTCTTTCTGGATCGCCTTCATCTGCTCGTTGAGGTAGTACTCGCGCTGGTTCTTCTCCATCTGCTGCTTGACCCGACCGCGAATCTTCTTCTCGATCTGCAGGATGTCGATCTCGCCTTCCAGCTGCGCCAGCACGTATTCCAAACGCGGCTTCGGATCACCGATCTCGAGCACTTTCTGCTTGTCTTCGAGCTTCAGCGACAAGTGCGCAGCGATGGCATCGGCCAGGCGTCCCGGCGAATCCATGCTGGTCAGGCTTGGCAGCAACTCGGCCGGCACCTTCTTGTTGAGCTTGACGTACTGCTCGAAGGTGGCAACCGCCGCGCGCATCACCGCGTCGGCTTCGCTGCCGCTGGACCCGCTTTCATCCGGCGGGATCATCGTGAACTCGGCGGTCAGGTAATCGCCGGTCATCTCGAGCTTGGTCACGCGCGCGCGCTGAGCGCCTTCAACCAGCACCTTGACGGTGCCATCGGGCAGCTTCAGCAACTGGAGAATCGAGGCCAGCGTGCCGGTATCGTAGAGATCGTCGACACCGGGTTCGTCGGTATCGGCGTGTTTCTGGGCGACCAGCAGAATGCGCTTGCCGTCCTGCATCGCAGCGGTCAGCGCCTTGACCGATTTTTCGCGGCCGACAAACAGCGGGATCGCCATGTGTGGATACACCACCACATCGCGCAGAGGTAGCACAGGGGTCACAGCTTCATGGGTTCCGGACACGGCTCGAACCTCGGGTCATCGTGGAATGCTTCGATATTGGAATTATGCGCCTAGCCAGTGATGCGTCCGCCAGCCATATTTTTCAAGCGCGGAATGACGATCGCCCCGAATAAACGCCGGCCAGAAAAAAGGCGCGCCGCGATCAATCGCGGCGCGCCTGGATCGACATCAGCCCGATCAGGCGCTGTTCTTGACGTCGCGGCGCGGCGCTTCGAGATTCTCGTAGACGATGAACGGCTTCGCTTCGCCCTTGGCGACCGACTCATCGACGACGACCTTCGACACATTGGTCATCGACGGCAGGTCGTACATCACGTCGAGCAGGATGTTCTCGAGAATGGTGCGCAGGCCGCGCGCACCAGTCTTGCGATCACGCGCCTTGCGGGCAATGGCGTTGAGCGCGTCCTCGCGGAACTCCAGCGTGCAGCCTTCCATCTGGAACAGCTTGGCGAACTGCTTGACCAGCGCATTCTTCGGTTCCTTCAGGATCGAGATCAGCGCCGCTTCATCCAGCTCTTCCAGCACGGCAAGCACCGGGAGACGGCCGACAAACTCCGGAATCAGGCCGTAACGAATCAGATCTTCCGGCTCGACGCCGAGCAGCATGCGGCTGACCTGATGGCTGTCCTTCTGCGACTTCACGTCGGCGCCGAAACCGATGCCGGTCTTCTCGGTACGGTTCTGGATCACCTTGTCGAGGCCGGCGAACGCGCCACCGCAGATGAACAGAATGCCGGCCGTGTTGACCTGCAGGAATTCCTGCTGCGGATGCTTGCGACCACCCTGCGGCGGAACGCTGGCGATAGTGCCTTCGATCAGCTTCAGCAGCGCCTGCTGCACGCCTTCGCCGGACACATCGCGGGTGATCGACGGGTTTTCGCTCTTGCGCGAAATCTTGTCGATCTCATCGATGTAGACGATGCCGCGCTGCGCTTTCTCGACGTCGTAATCGCACTTCTGCAGCAGGCGCTGGATGATGTTTTCGACGTCCTCGCCGACGTAGCCGGCTTCGGTCAGGGTCGTCGCATCGGCGATCGCGAACGGCACATCGAGCAGACGGGCCAGCGTTTCGGCGAGCAAGGTCTTGCCCGAACCGGTTGGACCGATCAGCAGGATGTTCGACTTCGACAGTTCCACGCCATCGCTCGAACCCTTCTGGCTCAGGCGCTTGTAATGGTTGTAGACGGCGACCGACAGCACTTTCTTGGCCTGATCCTGGCCAATCACGTACTCGTCCAGCACCGCACGGATTTCCTGCGGCTTCGGCAGGCCTTTGACCTGCGGCTTGGCGTGGACTTCCTCGCGGATGATGTCGTTGCACAAATCGACGCATTCGTCGCAGATGTAGACCGACGGACCCGCGATCAGCTTGCGAACCTCGTGCTCGCTCTTGCCGCAGAACGAGCAATACAGCACGCGACCACCCTGGGTGCCGCTGCGTACGTTGTCAGGCATTTCCAACCTCAATCAAGGTTCTTGAATCCTTATAGCATCATGTCGTATGACAGCAAAATGACTGCAAGTTCTGTTCGCAACCAGTCCCGCGCAACGTCAACTTGTCGACGCGGGCCTGAATTGCTGCAGATCTGCACTCAGTTCGCGACGGGAGCCTGAGCCCGCTTGTCGATGATGTTGTCGATCAGACCGTAGGTCTTGGCCTGCTCGGAGTTCATGAAATAGTCGCGTTCGACATCGGCCGCGACCTTTTCGATCGGCTGGCCGCAGTGCTCCGCCATCAAACGGTTCAACCGCTCCCGCAGATAGAGGATTTCCCGGGCCTGGATTTCGATATCCGTCGCCTGGCCCTGGGCACCGCCGGACGGCTGATGAATCATTACTCGCGAATTCGGCAGCGCGAAGCGCTTGCCCTTGGTGCCGGCCGACAGCAAGAAGGCGCCCATGCTGGCCGCCTGGCCGATGCACATCGTCGACACGTCCGGCTTGATGAACTTCATCGTGTCGTAGATCGACAGGCCCGAAGTGATCACGCCGCCAGGCGAGTTGATGTAAAGGTGAATGTCCTTGTCCGGATTTTCCGATTCAAGGAACAGCAGCTGGGCGACGACGAGGTTCGCCATGTAGTCGTCGATCGGTCCAACGATGAACACGACGCGCTCCTTCAGCAGGCGCGAGTAGATGTCGTACGCACGTTCTCCGCGGGCGGTCTGCTCGACCACCATCGGGACCAGCTGCGAGCGGTTGCGGAGGTCAGTCATCGGATTTCCAGGTTATAGGGTCAAGTCGGGCGATCGTTCCGGCGCCGAGGCCGGAACGATCGCGTGCAGATTGCTCTGCACCATTACGCAGGTTGGGCCTGCTGCTGTGATTTCAACAGGTCTTCGAGCGACATCGGCTCATCGGTCACCTGAGCGCCGGCGGCCAAAGTCTCGACAACCTGCTCTTCGAGCACGACGCTGCGCAGGCGCTGCATCAGATCTTCGCGTGAGCGATACAGCTTGCGCACTTCTTCCGGATCCTCGAAATCGCCAGCGATGTTGTCGAGCGCCAAATCGACGCGGGCCGGATCAATGCTGATCTGGCGCGAGGTGATCACTTCACCGACCAACAGGCCCAGGGCAACGCGGCCCTTGGCGCCCGGCTCGAACATTTCGCCCGGCAGCATCGCCTTCAGCTGCTCAGGCTTCATCTTGCTCATGTCGTTGCCGCGATTGGCGCCGATGCGGTTGATCGTCTCGGTGCGCATGCGATCGACTTCTTCGCCGACCAAACCGGACGGCACATCGATCGGATGCATCGCGTGCAGCTGGTCCATCACTTCACGCTTGACGCGCGCGGTGACCGCCTTGGTGCGCTCGGCTTCCAGGGCTTCGCGGCACTTGCTGCGCAGCGCTTCGGCGCCGCCTTCGTCGATACCGTGGACCTTGAGGAACTCCTCATCGAGTTCCGGCAGCTTCGGCTCGCGCACTTCCTTCATGACGATGCTGAACACCGTGGCCTTACCGGCCAGGGCTTCATTGCGATAGTCGGCCGGGAAATTGACCGCCACATCGAAGGTTTCACCGACCGAATGGCCGATCAAGCCGTTTTCCAGATCCGGCAGGAAGCGCGCTTCGCCGATCTCGATCGAGGCGTTGTCGCTCTTGCCGCCCTGGAAGGCTTCGCCATCGAGCTTGCCTTCGAAATCGACGGTCACCACGTCGCCAGCCTGGGCTGCGCGTTCGGCAACTGCCAAAGTACGGCGCGCCTTGCGCAGGTTGTCGACCAGACGATCGACGTCCGCCTCGGTCACTTCGACAACAGGACGGCTGATCTTGATCTGGCTCAGATCGCCGAGCGTGATCTCCGGGAACACGTCGAAGCTGGCGGTGTAGACCAGCGGCTGGCCGACCGCTTCCGCGGTGACATTGAAATTCGGCGAGCTGGCCGGCTGCAGCGTCGACTGGGTCAGCGCTTCCGGCCAGGTCTGGCGAACCAGTTCGCCGACTGCGTCATTGCGCGCATCGGCACCGTACTGCTGCTGGATGACCTTCAGCGGCGCCTTGCCCGGACGGAAGCCCGGCACGCGAGCGCGGCCCGCGAGGCGCTTGAGGCGCTCACCAACTTCGCGTTCAAAGCGATCGGCCGGGATCGTGACATGCAGCCGGCGCGTCAGACCGCCGGCGGTTTCGACTTGGACTTCCATCGTTCAAGACTCTTGTAAAGGTGGTGATGATCTTTCCGACCGCTTCGCTCTGGGCGGGCGCTCTGTATTTTTTCTGCGAAAGGCCAGAACAGCTGCCTCCGCTTTGCTCCGGATTTTTTCGGCTGAAAGGTCCACCGGACCTTTCAGACAGCCCCGAAAAAATGGTGCGAAAGGCGAGACTCGAACTCGCACGCCTTGCGGCGCTGGAACCTAAATCCAGTGCGTCTACCAATTCCGCCACTCTCGCCGGTGCTGCCTGCCTCGGAACCGCATTTGCAGCGGCATTCGACACAAGCGCGGAGTATATCAGCGGCTGCCGGCCCACAGACCCGCAGCAATTCAGGCGTCAAGCCAGTCAACGCCCAGCCTGACGATCAAGCCGCTACAAAGCCGGCGTCCGAACTGGGACACTAGCGCCCTACCCCGCCAGGTCACCGTGACCTGGTCACGGCGCAGCAATCGATCGCCAGAGCCCCGCACCGTTTTGTCCCCGTTCAGGTCGTCAAACCCTTCCGCGTCACTTCGGCTGCCTCTGTTCGGCGGTCTGACGCTGTTGCTGATGGTTGCGACGGCATTCGCGCTGACCCGCGGCACCATCGCCATCGACTGGACAACGCTGTTCGTCCCCGGAACCGATCAGGCCATGCAGACCACGGCCCTGCTCGAACTGCGCCTGCCCAGAGTGCTGCTGGCGCTGCTGATCGGCGCGGTACTCGCCCAAGCTGGAGCCGTCACCCAGGCGCTGTTCCGCAATCCGCTGGCCGAGCCGGGCTTGATCGGCGTCTCCGCCGGTGCCGCACTCGCCGCGGCCATCGTCTTCACGCGGCTGGACGGGCGACTCGGCGGGCTGGCCGCCTGGCAGGGCGTGTTGCTACCCGTCGCCGCGTTTGCCGGAGGCTTGCTTGCGGCCGTCACCGTGCTCCGTCTGTCGCAACGCGATGGCGTCACCCGAATGACGACGATGCTGCTCGCCGGCACCGCCATCAACGCTTTCGTCGCCGCGATCGTCGGCCTGCTGTCCACCACCGCAGACGACTCCGGCCTGCGCGGCTTCACCCTGTGGATGTACGGCAACCTCGGCCGTGCCGGCTGGAACGAGATCGCCATCGTCGGCCCGGTGCTGCTGATCCTGCTGCTGTGGCTGCCGCGCGAGGCGCGAGCGCTCGATGCCCTGCTGCTCGGCGATGCCGAAGCGCTGCATCTGGGCGTGCCGGTGGAGCGTCTGAAGCGGCGCATCCTGATCGCCGTCGTGCTGGCGACGGCGGCCGCGGTATCGCTGGCCGGCATCATCGGTTTCGTCGGCCTGATCGTGCCGCATGCGCTGCGCCTGATCGTCGGCCCGGGCCACCGCCTGCTGCTGCCGGCCTCGGCGCTGGCTGGGGCGCTGCTGCTGGTGCTGGCCGACACGGCGGCGCGCACCCTGGCGACGCCGGCGGAATGGCCGGTCGGCGCGCTGACCTCGGCGATCGGCGCGCCGTTCTTCCTGTTCCTGCTGCTGCGGCTGCGCGACCGCGCAGGGCTGTCATGACGCTGGCAGCAGTTCATGCCGGCTACGGCGTACGCGGCCGACGCCTGATCGACGACGCCAGCCTGGTGCTGCTACCCGGTCAGTTGCACGTGCTGCTCGGCCCGAACGGCGCCGGCAAGTCGACCCTGCTGCGCCTGCTGGCCGGCGATCTGAAGCCGGATGGCGGCCAGGTTTTGCTCGATGACCGGCCACTTTCTGCGTGGCCCAGCGCGGCGCTGGCGCGGCGGCGCTCGGTGATGATGCAGCGCGAGGATCTGCCGTTTCCGTTCCGGGTCGACGACGTGGTCACTCTCGGTCGTCTGCCGTGGCAGCGCAGCGCCGAAGCGCCAGCCGAGCAAGCGATCATCGCCGCGGCATTGGCCGAAGCTGGTGCCGCCGGCCTCGCCGGTCGCCGCTACAACGAACTGTCCGGCGGCGAGCGAGCGCGGGTCCAGCTCGCTCGAGCGCTGGTCCAGATCAGCGCGCCGGACGACCGCGAAGCGCGTTATCTGCTGCTCGACGAACCCACCGCCAGCCTCGATTTCGCGTTTCAGCATCACTGCCTGCTGACCATGCGCCGCCTCGCCGCGCGCGGTGTCGGCGTGTTGGCGATCCTGCAGGACCCGAATCTGGCGTTGCGGCACGCCGACACCGTGTCGCTGATCGAGCGCGGCAGGATCATCGCTCACGGTCTGCCGAACGAGGTGCTGGCACCGGACCGGCTGTCGACGCTTTACGGCCTGACCATCGACGCGGTACGCGGTCCCACCGGAGCAATCTGCCAACTGTTCGCCACCGGCGCGGCAAGGTCTGTGGCATGAGCCACAGACCACTGGTTCGAGGTGGCCGTCCGTGTCATCGTCCTGATCGTTATCCTCTGATGACCAGCCTCGTTCCTCCGCCGCATTGCCTGCCTTGTCGATGAGTTCTCCCCGCCCTTCCTCATCCTTTCAATCAGGCCTGCGCTGGCACCAGGGATTGCAGTTTCGTCTCGGCCTGTTGTTTGCGCTGTTGCTCGCAGTGCTCGGCGGCGTCGCCTTCTTCGCCGCGGATCGTCTGATCGGCCGCGGCCTGGAACAGGCCACCTTTCGCTTCGAAACGGCGATCAACCAGCGGCTGCTCGCCGAAACCGGCCAGATCGTTCGCAGTACCGAGCAATTCGCCCAGCTGCTGGCGCTGACCGCCAGCAACCCCGATGCCACGCTGCGGGCTCGCCTCGGCGAACGTCTGCTGCAAGACTTGCCGATTGCCAGCTATGGCCTGTGGCCGGAACCCTTGAACACCACCGCCGGCGTGCGACGCAACAGCCAGTTCTGGCGCGTCACCGACAACGGCAAGCCCGAAGCCCGTGACGATTACAACGCGCCGGACGCCATCGCCTATTGGCGCGAGCCCTGGTACACGCCCTCGCGGATCGCCGGAGGCAGCCGCTGCCTGTGGTCGCCGGTCTATCGCGATCCGCTGCTCGCCCGCGATGTGGTGACCTGCAGCGTGTCGATCATCGGCGCACGCGGTTTCGAGGGTGTCGCCACGGTCAGCGTCGACATCGCCAATCTGAGCCGTCGTTTCCTGACCGACGGCGAAGCGCTGCGCAGCTACGCCGTGCTCAGTGATCGCAGTGGCCAGATGCTGGCGGTATCGGCCCTGGCTCGCGACCAACTCGGCGCTGCTGTCGGCAGCAGTCGCAACCTGCCCGAACTGGCCCAGCGCGAAGCCCGCTACAACCCTGTGGCGCTGGCGATCCATCGCCGCAACGAAGCGTTCCGGGCAGATGCGCTGCGCTCGGCGAGCTACGACGCGCGCCTGGTGTCCTCGCTCAAGGACAACAGCCGCGACTTGTCCCGAGTCGCTGCCGAAGACGCCCTCGCCGCCGTCTGGAACGCCAACGATGGCCGCGCTGCAGATGCGCCGGAACGCTTGAAGCTCGACCTTGATCCGGTCCTGGGCGAAAGCAGCTACGCCGTGTTGTCGACGGTGCCCGACGCCGGCTGGCAGCTGCTCAGCGTGTCGCCGACGCGCGAAGGCAACGACACCATGATCTATCTGGTCACTCAGGCTCTGACCGTGACCCTGGGTACCGCCGTGCTGGTGCTGGTGTTGGCGTTCGTGCTGCTGCGCGGCACTGTGATCCGGCCGCTGCGCAGGATGACCCAGGCCATCGCCCGCGCCGAACAGGATGGTCAGGACACGGAGCAGGACGTGACCCTTGATGAGTCCGGCGCCGGCGAACTGCGTCTGCTCGCGCACTGGCACAACGAACGCAGTGCAAGGCTGCGCGACCTGCAGGATCGCGCCAGTGTCGCGATCAGCCAGCTGCACGGCGAGACGGCGGAACGGGTTCGCGCTCAGGACCAGTCGCTGCGTCTCGGCGAGCGCAACCAGATGCTGATGAACACGCTCGATGACGGCATCGCCGTGCTCGACGAACACGGCGCGATCGTCGAGTTGAATGCCATTGCCGAGCAATGGTTGTCGACCACCCAGCGCAACGCTCGCGGCGCGCTGTTTGGCTCTGTGTTGCAAGCGCGGCTCGGCAGTCTCGAGGGTCCGGCGCTGCCGGATCTGATGCAGCAGATTCGGGATACCGGCGCGCGCATCGATTTTCCCGATGGCGTGATGCTTGGCGGTAATGGCACTCAGGGCCAGGAACTTGGCCGCGAACTGGGCCTGAGCGCCGTCCCGATCCGCAGCCGCGTCGACCGCATCACCGGCTGCCTGGTCGTGCTGCGTCGCGCCGGCGGGCCGCGAGTGGCTGGCCCCTCGTCGGGCAGTGTGGCTCAGGAGTTCGTCGATCCGGTCACCGGGCTTGGCGGTCGCAAGGCCTGCGAACGGCGCGTGCGCGAACTGCACGCGCAAGCCCAGAACGCGGGCCACGAAGCACGCAGCGATGAACCGCTGCAGGCGCTGGCGAAGCTCGATTTCCCGGAGCTTCGGCGAGTCCGCGAAACCCGGAGCCACAGCGATGCCGATGCCCTCGCCGCGCGTTGCGGTGAACGTCTGGCCGCACTCAGCGGCGGCTCGGACCATGTGTTTCGTTTGACGCCGGACCGCTTCGCCGTGCTGATTGAAGCCCGGACCGGCGAACAGGCGCGGCTCGATGCCGAAACACTGCGGGCGCATATCGCCGAACAACGCCTCCTGACTGGCGATGAATGGATCGAGGTGCATGCCGTGATCGGCCTGTGCCTGATTTCTACCGATGTCGGCTCGGCGGCCGAGGTCATGCGCCGCGCCGGCATCGCCTGCGACCACGCCCGCAACGGCCAAGGCGTGGTGCTGCACGGCGCCGAACTCGAAGTCGGCAATGGCATCGATCAGGACGCGCTCTGGGTGCGGCGCATCGAACGCGGCCTGGAGGAGCGTCTGTTTCACGTCACCACGCAGCGCCTGCAGCCGTCGCGCGCGCTGGCATCGGAAGGCGAAGTCTTCGAAGTGCTGCTCGCCCTCGAAGACGAGGAAGGCTTCTGGGCGCCGTCGTCGCTGTTCCTGCCGATTGCCGAGCGGCATCTGCTGGGCTCGCAACTCGATCGCTGGATGATCCAGGCGCTGTTCGAACGGCTGGCCGCCGACAGCGCGCTATGCGGCCGGATGGCCAGCTGCGGCCTGCATCTCTCCGCGGATTCGCTGCACGACGCCACGCTGATCTCGTTCATCGCCGAGCAGATCAACAGCCATCCCGAGGTGCCGATCGGCAAGCTCTGCTTCGAACTGCGCGACGACACGCTGACCGGCAATCCGCAGCAGGCCAAGCGCTGCTGCGAAGCGCTGCGCCGGCTCGGCGCCAAGATCGCGATCGATCACCGCACCGGCCGCCAGATTGCTTACGTCGAGCAGTTGCGCGGCATGCCGGTCGATTACGTGAAGCTCGATGCCTCGCAGTTCCAGCGCATTGCCGAAGACGATATCGAGCAGATGCTGGCGGAGTCGGCGCTGAAACTCGCCAAGCTGATCGGCGGCCGAACCATCATCGGCGCAGTCGACAGCGAAGCGCAGGCAACCGTCTGGCGCAGGCTCGGCGCCGATTACCTGCAAGGCCAAGCGATCGCCAAGCCGAGCCCGGTGCCGTTCCGAAGCTGACGCGCTGAAGCTACGACGAAGGGCTCAGCTTTTCGTCTTGTTCGGATCGCGCCAGGCACGCTCGAACGGCAGACGCCAGGCATGCGGAGCGACCAGCTGATGGATCGCTTTCGGCCCCCAGGAGCCCGGCTCGTAGAAGCGCACCGGCGGCGGCGACTCCAGCAGTTCTGCCGACACTTCCCAGAGCCGCTCGATACCTTCGGCCGTGGTGAACAAGGTGTGGTCGCCGCGCATCGCGTCGAGGATCAGGCGTTCGTAGGCTTCGAGCACATCGCCAATCAAGCCGGTGTCATGCATCGCGAACTGCAGACTGAGCTTGTCCAGGCGCATACCTGGGCCGGGACGCTTGCCGTAGAACGACAACGACATCTTCGAAGCATCGGCCAGATCGAAAGTCAGATGATCCGGACCTTGCGCACCCACGCCGGAGCCCACCGGAAACATGCTTTTCGGCGGTTCGCGGAAGGCGATCGAAATGATCCGCTGCCCTTCGGCCAGACGCTTGCCGGTGCGCAGGTAGAACGGCACGCCAGCCCAGCGCCAATTGTCGATCGCGCACTTCAGCGCAATGAAGGTTTCGGTATCCGATTCCGGATCGACACCGGTCTCGGAACGATAGCCGGCGTACTGGCCGCGCACGACATTGATCGGATCGATCGCCAGCATGCTGCGGAACACCTTGTTCTTCTCTTCGCTGATCGGCCGAGGCTCCAGTGCCGTCGGCGGCTCCATCGCCATGAACGCGAGAATCTGGAACAGATGAGTGACCACCATGTCGCGGAAGGCGCCGGTCTGTTCGTAGAAGCCGGCACGCGTGCCGAGGCCCAGAGTCTCCGGCACATCGATCTGCACGTGGTCGATGAAGTTACGGTTCCAGATCGGCTCGAACAGGCCATTGGCAAACCGGAAGGCGAGAATGTTCTGCGCCGGTTCCTTACCGAGGAAATGATCGATGCGGAAGATCTGCTCCTCGCTGAACACCTGGTGCAGCTTGCCGTTCAAGGTGACCGCGCTGGCCAGATCGGTACCGAACGGCTTCTCCATGATGATCCGCGAACGCTCGACCAGCCCCGCCTCGTTGAGCATGCCGA